>JACDGM010000103.1 GCA_013815325.1 Chthoniobacterales bacterium | reverse complement strand
CCACCCCCACCGCGACCCCGACGCCCACGCCAACCGCCACGCCAACTCCCACGGCCACGCCAACTCCAACTCCCACCGCGACCCCGACCGCCACGCCGACTCCTACGGCCACACCGACGCCAAGCCCAACAGCGACACCTACGGCCACTCCGACCCCGACTCCAACCCCCACGTCGACACCGAAGGCCACTCCGACTCCAACTCCGAAAGCAACTGGTCCGCAATTATCGGGACTGACCGTTGTAACTGCTCCCAAAGGCGCGGTGGTCGGCGCCTGCATCAACGGCTACAACTACGACCGCCAAGCCAGTTTGAGTGTTCGAGCAAACCCGGTTTCGGGAGTAGCCAGCGTGATATTTAAGTTGGATGGCAAAGTCATAAGAACGGAGAACAAAGAGCCATACGCGGTCGCTGGCGACATTAACGGAGTTTACACCGCTTGGAAACCGGCGGTGGGAAACCACGTTCTAGTCGCAACCCCTTACAGCGCAGACGCAGGAAAGGGCACTGTTGGAGCGCCCGTCACCATCAGCTTCTCGGTAAATAGCGGTAATACCTCCTCTCTCGATCAGGAAACCGTCCATTCCAAGTCGCTGCTAAATGTCTCGACCCGAGTGAAGGTTCAAAGCGGTGATAGCATTCTCATCGGAGGATTTATCGTCACAGGTGATAAATCCAAACTTGTCGCTTTGCGAGGGATTGGGCCTTCTCTGGCCGCCACTGGCGTTCAGGGGGTGCTGACTGATCCCGTGCTCGAACTTTATAACTCGGCCGGTGAGTTGGTCGATCGCAACGATGATTGGACCTCGCTTCCCTCAGAGAGCATAACTGAAGGGCTGGCGCCGACCAATCCAGCTGAGTCGCTTATTGAAGCCACCCTCTCGCCCGGCAGTTACACCGCTGTGCTCCGTGGGGCGAACGGTGCCACCGGAGTCGGGCTATTCGAACTCTACGACATCGATGCCACGAACTCCCGGGTGAGCAACATCTCAACCCGAGGAGTGGTAGAAGCCGGCGACGGAGCCATGATCGCCGGTTTCATTATCGGCGGAGCGGACGCGACCAAGGTAATGGTGCGCGCGATCGGTCCCTCGCTTAGCGCGAGCGGAGTCGCAGGGGCGTTGCTCGATCCTACCTTGGAACTACACGATGCCGAAGGCTCCCTCATCTTCTCCAATGACAACTGGCACTCTGACCAGGAGAAGGACATCATCGCTTCCACCATCCCGCCCACGAGTGACAAGGAGGCGGCCATTGTGGCGACGCTGACCCCAGGGAACTACACCGCGACAGTGCGCGGGGTAGGCAACACCACGGGAGTCGCACTCGTCGAAGTCTACAATCTCGATACTCCCTAGTTCGGTGGGCTGGAGCTGTCCGGTCGGCGTTGTAACCGGCCTGCAGCTCCTGTCCGGAGGCTTCGAAAGCTACTACAACCCCGCCTCTTCGCGGGCTAACTCTGGCCTCCTCCTGACTTCAGCCTATCCCTCTGCTCACGCTCTGATCGAGACAGTCATTAAAGCGGTTTCGGTTCCGTGGGAAATGCTGCCGACGCAAGCGCCATCTGAGCGAGGCGAAAAGAAACTCCGTCCGAGAGCACAAAAATCTTCACCGACTCCAAACAGGCACAGTGAATGCTATGGTAATTATATTTAATATGCCTTTTTCGAAACTTACTCGCTCCGCTTTACTCTCGTTTTGCTTCCTATTCCTGGTTATCACAGGCTCCGCCGACGGCGCCGGAGTCAACGTCACCCTCTACTGGGACCGCAACGCTGAATCTGACATCGCTGGATACCGGATCCATTACGGCACCCTTTCGGCTCCCTATTCGAAGCTAGTCGATGTCCAGACAACCTCTGCAAAGATTCCAAACCTTGTCGCCGGCACGACCTACATTTTCGCCGTTTCCGCCTATAACACTGCCGGAGTCGAAAGCGCCTACTCCAGCCCGATCGCCCATTTCGCCACCGCGACACCCTTGGGTGGCCAGAAGGTCACTCTCGATAACATCTCGAGCCGGGTCTTTGTCCGAAGCGGCGACAATGTCATGATCGGGGGGTTTATCATTCAGAGTAACACCCCAAAGACCCTCGTCCTGCGCGCGATGGGTCCGTCCCTCGCAGAGGCCGGGGTGGCGGGCGCCTTGTCCGACCCGGTCCTTGATATTCGTAACGCGACTGGCGCTCTCCTCGCCACAAACGACGACTGGAATGAAGCCGACCCCAGAGCCCTTGTCGCCCTCGGACTGGCCCCAACTAGTAGCCGGGAAGCAGCCTTGGTTTTAACTCTGCCCGCCGGCGCCTACAGCGCGATTGTTCACGGAAAGGGTTCGAGCTCTGGGGTCGCCTTATTCGAGCTCTACAATCTCGACCGGGCGCAAGGAAGCGTCGCCAATATCTCGACGCGCGGCAGCGTGGGAACCCGGGACGAGGTTATGATCGGCGGATTCATTATTCGCGGCAGCACTGCGACCCAAGTGATCGTGCGCGCGGTGGGGCCTTCGCTTGTAGCTGAAGGAGTTTCGGCAGCGTTGCTCGACCCCACGCTAGAACTCTACGACAGCGACGGAACGCTCATTTCCGCCAACGATAACTGGCGCAGCACTCAGGAAGGCGCGATCCTCGAGAGCACCGTTCCACCGAGTGATGACCGTGAAGCGGCCATTGTGCGAACGCTCACCCCCGGCGCTTATACTGCGGTTATTCGCGGTCAGAACGAAACCACCGGGGTGGCCTTGTTTGAGGTTTACGCGCTCGGCCAATAGCGATCGTGTGACTTTTCTTCGTTAGGCGAAGCCGCGGGTATGCCGATTCCGGCTTCGTGCCATTTCTCTCCGTACTCCCCGCCGCAGCAGATTTGGGGCGGCGTAAATCCGACCGTCCGGATTACGATGAAGCTATGCGCCGCGCGATGCCGATTCCAGCACCACCAAAGCGGGAAGAAGGCGAAGCGAAGAAGCGAGGCGCTGAAAGCGAAGCAAGTTCGACCGGAGAATTAGCAGGCACCGGACCGACGTCGTAACGTCCCCCGACTGGGAGTTCATCGACAAGTCGTACTGCTTTACAAAACAGAGACATGCGGTTGAAGCAACCGGGGGCTCACAAACACAAGACCAAAAGAGCAACGCCCGAAACAAGAATCGGGGAGTTGAGCATCATTACTTAGACTTCAGCGGGGGTAGTTTATAACACGCTCTACGTTTGATCGGACCTACGGCAGCCCCGTTTATGAAAGCGCCGAGATCGCTTCTTCGTAGGCCGCAAGACCCTCCTCAAGGTTGGCTGTGGTGATATGCAGGTCTCGTAGGAGCCCGTCCTTTAAGCCATAGACCCAGCCGTGCACCGCCAGCTCCTGCCCCCGCTCCCAAGCGTCGTGTGCGATCGTCGTCTGACAAACGTTGGTGACTTGCTCGACGACGTTTAGCTCACAAAGGAGATTGCAAGCTTCGGACTCACTTCCCGCGCGAGTTAGAAGTGACTCATGCTTCTGCCGCACATCCTGGACGTGACGCAGCCAGTTATCACTTAGACCCAGTCGGTCGCGTCGCAGCGCCGCCTGCACGCCGCTGCATCCGTAATGGCCGCAGACGATGACGTGGCGCACCCTCAGTATGTCCACCGCAAATTGCAGGACCGACAAACAGTTGAGGTCGGTGTGTACGACGAGATTGGCGATATTCCTGTGCACGAATAACTCGCCCGGCATAAGACCTACGATCTGATTAGCCGGCACCCGGCTATCCGAGCAGCCAATCCACAGATAACTCGGCGCCTGCTGCCGGGAGAGCTCGAGGAAGAAATCCGGCTCTGATCTCCGGATGCGGTCCGCCCAGGTTTTGTTACTCTCGAAAAGGTGCTGCAGTTCTTTCATCTGATGAGTTTGATCGTTCCGATGGTTAGACACAGCTCCCAAAGTTATCTCGAGCCGTTCTATCTGTCCGCAAACATAAATGTCAAGGTTGCTTCCAGTCGCAGTTGCGGGCTAGCCTCGGCACCATGAGCACGCGCATTTTTTTGATTCGCCACGGTGTGACGGTTCTCACCGCGGAGGATCGCTTCGCCGGGGCGACCGATGTGGAGCTTTCCGAGGAAGGCCGGGAACAGGCGCGGCGTCTCGGAGAACGCCTGCGCACGGAGAAGGTGGCGGCGATTTATGCGTCGCCGCTCAGCCGCACGATGGAGACAGCCAGCCTGATCGCGCAACTGCACGGGCTGGAGGTGCAGCGGCGCGATGGCTTGCGCGAGATTTCCCATGGGCGCTGGGAGCAAATGACCCGCCGCGAGGTTGACGAGAAATTTCCCGAGGAAGCCGCCGCTTGGGAAGAAGATCCGTATACTTTCGCTCCGGTCGGCGGGGAGAGCGGACTCGCGGTGACGGCGCGTTCATTGCCCGTATTGCTGGAGATCGTGCGCGCGCACCCCGGCCAGGCGGCGATCATCGTCTCGCATAAGGCGACGATCAGGTTATTGCTCAGTTCGCTTCTCGGCTTCGATCCGCGGCGGTATCGTGACAATCTCGATCAATCGCCGGCGGCGTTGAACATTGTGGATTTTAGAGACGCCGCGCATGCGCGTTTGACGCTCTTCAATTCGGTCGCGCACTACAGCACGGCGGAGCACTCGATCCCAGCCATGCCGACGGCGCGGCTCTCGAAATGGTGGGATGAGGGAAAGGCTGAAGGATGACGGATGAAAGCCTGGTTGCCGGAGGGGGAAATCTTCATCCTTCCGCAGCCCCGCAGCTCGCGCGCCAGCTTGGCCTTTTCGGCGCGACGATGGCGGTGATGGGCGGAATCATCGGCGCGGGCATTTTCATCAATCCTTATATCGTGGCGCAACGGGTCCACACTTCAGCGCTCATCCTCGGCGCGTGGGTCGCCGGCGGGCTGATCGCACTGGCCGGCGGGTTCATTTATGCGGAGCTGGCGGCTCGGCTGCCGGTGGTCGGCGGGCAATACGCCTATTTGCGCGAGGCGCTGCACCCAGCCGTCGCGTTTGTCTACGGCTGGGTGCTGTTACTCGTCATCCAGACTGGTGGGATGGCGGCGGTGGCGGTGACTTTTGCGCGCTATTTTGTCGAGCTGACTGGCTGGCCGCTGCACGACTCACTCGTGGCGGCGGGGGCGCTGGCGCTACTCACGGCCGTCAACTGCTTCGGCGCGCGTGCGGGCAGCCGGCTGCAAGCGGCGCTCACCTTAACGGCGATCGCGGCGATCGGTCTGCTCGAGGCGGTGAGCTTTTCGCGCGGCGGCGCGTCGCAGTTTGTCTTACGGCCGGTATTCGATCGGCCGGCGTCGCTGAACCTCGCGATCGCGTTCGGTGCGGCGATGACGCCGGTGCTCTTCGCCTATGGGGGGTGGCAGACCTCCAGTTTTCTCGGCGGTGAGGTGCGCGATGCGCAGAGAAATCTACCGCGCGGTTTGATCCTCGGCGTGCTCGGAGTGATCGCGGTGTATGTCTCGGTGAATTTTGTTTACCTGCGCGCCCTCGGGTCCGCCGGATTGGCGGCATCAAGCACACCGGCTTCGTCGGTGATGCGGGGATTGTTAGGCGCGCGGGGCGGGCAACTGATCGCAGCGGGCGTCGCCCTCTCGGCTTTCGGTTTTCTCGCGCAATCGATGCTGACCGCGCCGCGGGTCTATTTCGCGATGGCGCAGGACGGCGTCTTTTTTCGCGGGGTGGCGCGGGTGCATCCGCGGACGCGTGCGCCGGTCGTGGCGATCATGTTGCAAGGGGTGTGGGCGATCGTCATTGCGCTCGCAGGAACGTATGCGCAGGTGGTGAATTACGTCGTGGCGATGGATTGCCTTTTCTTTGGGCTCACCGCGAGTTGTCTTTTCGTCTTGCGAAAACGAGCAAGCGCGCCGGTGAGCTATCACGTGCCCGGCCATCCCTGGACGACGCTGCTCTTCATCGCCGCGCAATGGCTTATTGTGGCGAGCACCTTCGCGCACGATCCGCTCCGTTCGTCCATCGGGCTGGCAATCGCGCTCGCGGGGTTGCCGGTTTATTTTCTCTGGCGATGACCGAGGCACCTGAGAATAAGCGTTCGCGCTACATGGAATGGGCGAAGCTTTGCTCGGGAGCGCGTTTTAATCTCGCGACCAGCGGCCTAACGAGTGTGGTGACGGCGGAATTTCCGCTCCGTCTCGAAGAGGTGGAAGTGAACGGCCCGGGCGGTTACGGCTACGCACCGCTGCTTGAACGGATCGCCCGTCACACCGGCGCGCCGCTGGAATGCATCGTCACCGCGGCCGGGACCTCGATGGCAAATCATCTCGCGATGGCGACGCTCCTCGCGCCGGGCGACGAGGTGTTGATCGAGCAACCGGCCTACGGTCCGCTCCTCGACGTCGCGCATTATCTGGGCGCGCAAGTGCGGCGAATCGAGCGGAAGTTTGAGCACGATTTTACGATCTCGTTAGGCGAAATGGAGGCGGCGATCACGCCCGCGACGCGACTCGTGGTCCTGAGCAACCTGCACAATCCGACCGGTGCGTTGATTCCGGCGGAGACGTTGCGCGCGATCGGCGGGATGGCGCAGCGCGCCGGCGCGTGGGTGCTGGTGGATGAAGTGTATCTGGAGATGCTCTTCGATCGGGCGCCGCCGTTTTCCTTTTCGCTAGGCGAAAATTTGAGCGTGACCAGCAGCCTAACTAAGACTTACGGCCTCAGCAGCCTGCGTTGCGGCTGGATTCTGGCCGACTCAAAGCTGGCCCGCCGCATCTGGCTGCTGAACGACCTTTTCGCCGCCACCCCGGCTCATCCGGCCGAGAAACTGTCGGTCATGGCTTTCGATCATCTCGATCGATTTCGCGACCGCGCACGCGGTTTGATTGAAACCAATCGCACGCTGCTCAACGGCTTCCTCGATTCACGTAGCGACCTCGAGTGTTTTCGTCCGCCGGCGGGCACGGTTGTTTTTCCGCGCCTAACGAACGGCGACCCGGACGGGTTCTTGCAACTACTGCGCGAGAAATATGAAACCTCGGTGGTGCCCGGAAGATTCTTTGAGCTGCCCAGGCACTTCCGGCTCGGCATCGGCGGCGATACGACGAACCTGCGCGCCGGACTGGAACGGTTGGACGCGGCGCTGGACGAATTCGCGCGCAAATAACCGCAGCCCGGATTCGTTCTTGTGTTCCAGCTCTGGAGTCTCAGAGTCTTTCTTCATGAAACAGCGCTCAATCTCGGGAAGTCATCCGTTCGTGCAATGTGTCTTACTCACCCTCGCCCTCGTGGTCTGCGGTCTCACGTCGTCGGCAAGGGCCGGAAACGACCAGCCGGCTCCAGTTCAATTGGCTCCGGCGCTGGATTGGCGAGAATTCGCCATTTCTCCCGTCTCGAATCCGATCTTTTTTGAAGACCCGCGCATTCGGACGGAGGTGCGGTTGATCTATCTTTTCAACCGCGTCAGCGATGATTTCGGCCTGAATCTCGGCGGCACCCATGTGAATCTCGGCGGCGCCGACATCCATGCTTTTGGCGCGCAGATTCGCTATGCGTTGACCCCGCGGTTGGCCATCATCGCGACGAACGATGTCGGGATAGTTTTCCGGCCGGATCATCCCATCCCTGGCACGGCGTTCACCAATGCGACCGGTTACTCTGATCTCGATGTAGGATTAAAGTATGCTCTCGTCGATTATCCCGCGCATCAATTTCTCTTTTCGCCGATCCTGACGTATGCCATTCCCACGGGCGGGCGAAATGTTTTCCAAGGCGATAACTCCGGCATCTTCGACGTGGCCTTTTCCGCGGAGAAAGGCTTCGACAAGTTTCACCTCATCGTGAATAGCGGCGTCCGAGTTCCGGTCGACAACGACCGGAACAGCACCGAGCTCCACTACAGTCTGCACGCGGATTACTTCGTGAATCAGTACTTTATTCCGTTGGTCGAATTCAATGGCTGGACCGTGCTCGATAGCCCGAACGGAAATAAAGGCCCGTTAGGCGCGTTCAACACCGCAGTGAACACGGAAGGCGCGGACCTGATTAACTTCGGCGCCTCCAATCTCGAGGGGCACACGCAGGCGGCCATTGGTGGGGGCTTTCGTTCGAAAATCTGCCGCTACGTCGATTTCGGCGTGGTCTACGAACACACGGTGACTTCGCCCGAAGGCGCGTTTGAACAGCGCGTGACCACGGATATCACCATTCATTTTTAGGCGCCCGTATCGGATGCTTCGTGAATGGGGCTGGAGCGCGCTGCTCTGTCAGCGCGAGGATGCGGCGACGACAGAGCCTCGCGCTCCAGAATTGCCAGGCCGGGGGAATGGCCTTAAGTAATTCCTCCGCCGCTCCGGCGAAACGCGATGAAGTAGCAGACACGTGGAAAAGCTCAGCACCAAGGAATTTCAAAAACAGCTCGGGCGCGTTGAAGAACTGATCGCGGCGCTCGAGGGCGTGCCGAATCCGGCGGTGCGTGCGCAAATCAGCGAGCTGATCCAGACGGTACTCGATCTCCACGGCACCGGGCTCGAACGCATCTTGAGCGTGGTCTACGATTCCGGCGCCGGGGGCGCGGCGATGATCGACCAGCTCGGGCAGGATCGGCTCGTATCCGGTTTGCTCTTGTTACATGGATTGCACCCGCTCGATCTTGAGGCGCGCGTGCGCAAGGCACTCGAGGAAGTGAAACCGCGGCTCGGCTTGCATGGCGGCAGCGTCGAATTCGTTAGCGTAACCGATGAGGGCGCGGTGCGAATCAAGCTCGAAGGAAATTGCAGCGGTTGTCCCTCATCGCGGGTCACGCTGCACAGCACGATCGAGGAAGAACTTTACGCAGCCGCGCCCGACATCACTTCGCTCGAAGTGGACGGCGCGGTGGACGCGCTCGCTCCGTTGCACGCGCAGGCCGCGCCCGCTTTTACAGAATGTCCGCTCCCCGTTGGGACCGGAATTGAACCCGCAACCGCAGGAGGAAACCCATGAGCAACCCGCCAAAACCAAACCACACGCCAGGCACGCCCAAAGGTGAAGAGCTGGCTCTGACCCATCGTGAACCCGGCCGCGATCCAGACCGCAAATATTATCGGAGCGCACGAGATTCGACCGGGATCGATGCCGCGCACCGCCAGCCGATTCATCCGGACATGCCAAATATCCCGCCGGCTTAGCCGTCCGGACCCTTTGTGACGCCCGAGGAATCGATCGGCCAAAGATCGAGTCGGACATCGTTTGCCGCGTTGCAGCGCTTGCGCCGCCCCGCCCTCGCGGCGGCCGCGAATGCCGCGCCCGCGGAGGAGCATTGTGAGCTCTGTGCGAGACGGCTCACGCCGGAACACCGGCACATGCTGGAGATGGCGACGCGGAAAATTGTCTGCGCCTGCGATGCCTGCACGCTGACTTTCGTGCCCGTGGTGGAGGGACGCTTCAAGGTCATCCCGCGCGACGCGCGCGCCTTGCCCGATTTTCAGATGTCGGACGCGGATTGGGAGAATTTCGCGCTTCCGATCAACCTGGCCTTTTTCTTTCATCATTCGCCTAACGAAAAGATGGTGGCGCTTTATCCGAGCCCGGCGGGTGCGACCGAATCCCTCCTCCCGATGACGGCCTGGGAGACACTCGTTAGGCAAAATCCGCTTTTGCGCGAGCTGCAGGCGGATGTGGAAGCGTTGCTCGTCAATCGCGCGAATGAGGCGCGCGAGTGTTTCATCGCGCCGATCGACAAATGCTTCGAGCTGGTCGGACTGATTCGCCTGCACTGGAAAGGGTTTTCCGGCGGCGAGGAGGTCTGGCGCGAGATCGAGAAGTTTTTCAGCGGGCTGAAAGAGTCGGCGCGGTAGGACCGGGACGAAGCCGCATGCCCGATCTAAACTTTGAGATCACCGGCGTGGATTCGGCGGTGAGAGGGCTCACTCCGCTCTTTCATTTCAAAGTCCGCATCACCAACCAGCCGGAGAGCGAGACCATCCAGTCGGTGATTCTACAGGCGCAGATTCAGATTCAAGCGCCCCAACGCGGCTATAACCCTAACGAAAAGGAATTGCTGCACGATCTTTTCGGTCCGCCGGAGCAATGGGGCCAAACGTTGCGGAACAAACTCTGGGCGCACTCGAACACGACGGTGCGCACTTTTGCGGGCGTGACGGAGACGGTGTTGCCAGTCCCGTGCAGCTACGATCTGAACCTGGCCGCGACAAAATTCCTATACGGGCTAGAGGAGGGCGAGGTCCCGCTGCTCTTTTTATTTAGCGGCACGATCTTTTACGCGGGCGCGGATGGCCGGTTGCAGGTGCAGCAAATTTCCTGGAACAAGGAATTTGCCTACCGGATGCCGGTGCAGCTTTGGAAGGATTTGATGGAGCGGCATTATCCGGAGACGGCCTGGCTTTACTTGGAGCGGGACGTCTTCAATCGGCTCTACGAGTATAAACGACACGCCGGCGTCGCGACGTGGGAACAGGCGATCGAGAAGCTGCTCCAGAAGAACGACGAAGCCCGAGCGGACGAAGTCCAATGAAACGTGGTAGCAACAGGCCGGGTAGCGCACGCGTCTCGCGTGCTGGTCGCGCTGTTCCAGCGCGACGAACTTTGCCTGAAGATATCGCTCGCGTTGGTGTGCGGACCTCCAAGAAAAGTTCGCGACAGTGGAACACCGTCGCCAGCACGCGAGACGCGTGCGCTACCCGGGCATCGACGCAACGCTAAGTCATGAACCGCGAGCTCATCGACAAAGTCGTCAACGCCGTCCTTTACGAGGGATATATCCTTTACCCTTACCGGCCTTCGTCGAAGAAAAATCAGGTCGGGCGCTTTACCTTCGGGCGAGTTTATCCGGAGGTCTATGCGGCTGCCCAAGGCGGGCGCGAGCCGTGCGCGATGCAGACGGAATTTCTTGTTCGTAACGAATCGAAGGACGCGATCGCAAACGTGCAAATCCGGTTTCTTCATCCCCTCGCGCGCGATGTGGGGAAGGTGGGCGCCCCGCTGGCGGAGCTGCCTTCCGGAGCCGAGCCCGAGTTTGAAGTCGTGCCGCGCTTCGAGGTGGATGGCAAACTTTACCAGACCTGGCTGGAAGCCGTGGAACGTGAAGTCGCCCTGCCGCCGCTCGTCTTGAACGAACCACGCCATCTCGAGCACGCCTTTCAATTCGCCGCGTCGCGGGAGCTGGAGCCGATCCGCGGCAGCGATGGATCGATCGTAGCGGTCATCGTTAGGCGACAAGCCGCGGTCGATGGAATCATCGCGATCGAGCTCGAGTCGGTCGACCTCGATGCCGTCAAAATTCGGGCGCGCATTTTGAACCGGTCCGCCCTGCCTAACGAGTATCTGGAAAGTCAGGAGGCGGTCACGCTGCGCACCTTCGCCTCCACGCACACGATCCTGCACGTCGAGGGAGGCGAATGCATTTCGCTGCTCGATCCTGACGGCCAATACCTCGCCGCCGCGAAAAACTGCAAGCAAATCGGCACCTGGCCGGTGCTGGTGGGCGACGAAGAAAAAGGCGAGCGCGACGCAATGCTCTCGTCCCCGATCATCCTTTACGATTATCCCAAAATCGCGGCGGAGAGCCCGGGCGATTTGTTCGACGGCGCGGAGATCGATGAGATTCTCACTCTGCGCATCCAGACGATGACGGACGCGGAGAAAATGGAGATGCGGCAGGTGGACGAGCATGCGCGCCGAATTCTCGAGCGCACGGAAAACCTCGCCGAAGCCGACCTTTTGAAATTGCACGGCGTGATGCGGCCAACGCCGCTCCAGCAGTCTAACGAGGAGTTTTTCAATCCAAACAAACCGCTCGAGACGGTGAGGGTTGGCGGCGTGGAATTGAAGGCAGGCGACCGGGTGCGCATCCGTCCGAAGAAGCGTTCCGACGTGATGGACATCGCGCTCAACGGCAAGATCGCGATCATCGAATCGGTCATGCAGGACGTGGAAAACGAAGTGCAATTCGCGCTCGTCCTCGACGACGATCCGGGGCGCGATCTCGGAATGATGCGCCAGCCGGGACACCGCTTTTTTTACGGCGCGGATGAAGTGGAACCGATCTGAGATTGGCAAATGAAACGCATTCTCCTCGCCGGAATCGGCAACATATTTCTCGGTGACGACGCCTTCGGTTGCGAGGTCGCGCAGGAGTTGACGCGGAGCCAATTGCCCGCGGGAGTCACGGCCTGCGACTTCGGAATTCGCAGCTACGATCTCGCCTACGCGATGCTCGAGCCTAACGACGCCGTCATCTTGATCGACGCTGCTCCCCGCGGCGAAGAGCCGGGCACAATTTTTTTATTGGAGCTGGAGATAAATAAAGTGGACAAGGCGGGGGACGAGTCCGTAAATG
>JACDGM010000196.1 GCA_013815325.1 Chthoniobacterales bacterium | reverse complement strand
CATCGAGCAGATGCACCACTTCGCGCACGAGAACTGTTTCATCGCCAACTCGGTGAAGACCGAAGTAACGGTAATGTAGCGCGAGCTTCCAGCTTGCGTCATTCGTTAGGCTGCAAGCTGGGAAGCTTGCGCTACCTTCCTCACTATGCCCGACTCTCAGCGGATGGAGAAAATCGTCAGCCTGTGTAAACGGCGCGGCTTTATTTTCCAGGCGAGCGAAATCTACGGCGGCCTCAACGGCGTCTGGGATTACGGGCCGTTAGGCGTGGAGCTGAAGCGCAACCTGAAGGATTACTGGTGGCGCGTGATGGTGCGCGAGCGCGACGACGTCGTCGGGCTCGACGGCGCGATTCTGACCCATCGCGCGGCGCTCAAGGCGAGCGGGCATGAGGATACGTTTAGCGATCCGATGGTCGATTGCCGCACCTGCAAGGCGCGATTGCGCGCCGATCAATTGCCGGAAAAGAACGAAGTCGCGCAGTGTCCGAATTGCGGCGGCAAAGATCTGACCGAGGCGCGCGCCTTTAATCTGATGCTGCGAACGAATCTGGGCGCGAGCGAAGATGAATCTTCGCTCGCCTACCTTCGGCCTGAGACCGCGCAATCGATCTTCGTCCAGTTCAAGAACGTCCTCGACACCGCGCGCAAGAAATTGCCCTTCGGCATCGCGCAAATCGGCAAGGCGTTTCGCAACGAGATCAACCCGCGCAACTACATCTTTCGCTCGCGCGAGTTCGAGCAGATGGAACTCGAGTATTTCTGCCGGCCGGAGCAGGGAATGGAGCTGCTCGATTACTGGTTGGAGGAGCGCCTGAAGTTCTACGAGAACATCGGGCTGCCGCGCGCCAAGCTGCACGTCCTCACTGTTCCCGACTCCGATCGTGCTTTCTATTCCAAGGGCACCTACGACATCGAGTACGATTTCCCCTTCGGCCGGCAGGAACTCGAAGGTGTCGCCTACCGCACCGACTACGACTTAACCCAGCACCAAAAGGCGAGCGGCAAATCGCTCGATTATTTCGACGAGGAAACAAAACAGCGTTTCATCCCGCACGTCATCGAGCCAAGCGCGGGTGTCGATCGTACCGTCCTTGCGCTTCTCGCCGAAGCTTACGCCGAGGAGACTGTGACCGACGGCAAAGGCAAAAGCGAGACGCGTATCGTGCTGCGCTTTCATCCGCGGATCGCGCCGATTAAATGCGGCATCTTTCCTCTCTTGAAAAACAACGAACAACTGGTCGGGAAAGCCCACGAAGTCCAGGCGCAGCTCCGCCCGCTCATGAACGTTTTCTACGATGAGACCGGTGCGATCGGCCGCCGCTATCGCCGCCAGGACGAAGCGGGAACGCCCTTCGGGATCACGGTGGATTTCGATTCGTTAGGCGAGCGCGATCCGGCGTTGCGCGACACCGTCACCCTGCGCCATCGTGATAGCATGGAACAGGAGCGGGTGGCAATCAGCGACTTGGGGTCGCGGCTCGTGAGGGCCATCGCCTGATGGACCTGGAAATATTTCGCAATTATTGCCTAACGAAGCCGGACAGCACCGAAAGCACTCCTTTCGGGGACGACGCGCTCGTCTTCAAGGTCCGCGGGAAAATGTTCGCGCTCGCCGCGCTCGAGGAGGTTCCGCCGCGGGTGAATTTGAAATGCGATCCCGATCTTGCGCTCGAACTGCGCGATCGCTACGCCGAGGTGCAGCCCGGTTATCACATGAACAAGAAACATTGGAACACGGTCGAACTGAGCGGGGTGATTTCCGACGCAGAGCTGCGCCGGATGATCGACCACTCTTATGCCCTGGTTGTCGCCCGTTTTCCGCAAAGGCGCAAAACCTAGCTGAGTCTTCCAGCTTGCCCAACCCGCGTAAAGACTTTGCTCTTACTCTTTCACTTACACATACACCTACTCTCATCGCCGGGGGGAAGCAGGAGTAAGTGTAAATGAAAGTGTAGGATTAAAGCCAAATCCCAAAGAGAGTTAACCTAAGCGATAGGTTCGCGCTACCGTGTGGCGTGAATCACCGGGCGCAATTGCACCGCCCCGATATCAAGACACAGCGCTTTTTTAGCGACTTCGAGAAAGGCGTCGGGCGGGTCGGTCAGCGCGACGGCGAGCGTCCCTTCCGCCTGCGATGCGGTCCCTAGCTCTTCGGTTTCCAATAACTCCATGACCGCAGTCGCACAATTCTGCGCCGAATCAACGAGCGTCACCGCCTCGCCGAGGAAGCGGCCAATCGCGGGGCGCAGCAGTGGATAATGGGTGCAGCCGAGGACAAGCGTATCAATCCCTTCCCCGACCAGCGGCTCGAGGTATTGCCTAACGATTTCATCGGTGATCCCGCCCTCGAGCCATCCTTCCTCGATCAGTGGAACAAAAAGCGGACAAGGCCGGGCCGTCACACGCAAGGCCGGATCGAGCGCCTCGATCGCGCGCTCGTAGGCGCCGCTCTTGATCGTCGCTCGCGTCCCGATCACTCCGATGTGGCCGTTGCGCGTCGCCGCGACGGCTGCCGCCGCGCCCGGCCGGATCACGCCCGTGATCGGCACCGGGCTCATCTCTTCGAGCCGGG
>JACDGM010000015.1 GCA_013815325.1 Chthoniobacterales bacterium | reverse complement strand
CTCACTATGCGAGTGCTTACGCCGCTCCCGAGCAACTGCGCGCCGGTTTGGAGTTCTACCGTGCCTTTCCCGTTGACGAGAAATTTGGCGAGGCGCAGCAAAGTGCGATTGACGTGCCAATAGTGCTAGCTGGCGGCGACCACTCGATGGGAGAATTTAATTTGCGCTCCGCGGAATCTTTACGAAAACACGGGTGTGCAAATGTGACTGCTGAAGCCATCAAAAACAGTGGACATTTTGTGGCGGAGGAACAGCCGGAAATTGTAGCTGGACTCATCGAACGCTACGCTTCGCCGTAGAAAGCCAAATCTTGTTAACAATTCCTAGCCGCAGCTCACCCGGTTAATCCCAGCAACGAGACGCCGTCAGGATCAGAGTAACTTCAAAGCGAAGCTTTAGGACAATGGAAAGGCATCGGTTCGAACACGACGGACTGAATCTCTCATACCTCGATGCGGTTTGTGATAGCCCAGTCGTAATCGCGCTTCACTCGCATTGGATGGAAGGGCTGACTTTCGCTCCGCTTGCGGTCGCCTTGGCGCCTTAATGGCGCGTCGTCGCGCTGGATCAGCGCGGCCACGGGCACTCCGACCACGCACCGACCTACACCCGCGGCGACTATCTCAGCGACGTCGAGGCGCTGTTCCTACACTTGGAGATCGAAGAGGCTGTCCTTCTAGGTAACTCTCTTGGTGGCGTGAACGCTTACCAGTTCGCCGCCCGGCATCACGACCGCGTTCGCGGCCTTGTCATCGAAGACATCGGCGCGGAGGTGTGGGACGACACAAGTTTCGCGCTCGCGTGGAGCGGGACCTTCGCGACGCGCGAAGAACTCGCTGAGCGCGTTGGCCCGCGATTTTTGCCATACCTCGAAGATTCGCTCCGACAGACCTCGCGCGGTTGGACTCTAGCCTTCGAACCCGCGGACATGGTGGCCTCGCAGGGTCACCTCAACGGCGACCATTGGGCGGACTGGCTGGCAACCGACTGTCCGGCGCTGCTGATCCGCGGGAGCGAGAGCCGCGTCTCATCCGCCGCTATCTTCGAGCAGATGGCCACGCGAAGGCCCAACACGCGACTTCAGAGCTTGGAAGGTGGTCACGTCATCCACTTCGATAACCCAGCAGGCTTCGCAGAAGAGGTGAAGATGTTTTTACAGAACCTCCAAGCTACCGGCACGGGCTTCTTTCGTTCGTGAATGCGTGCGTGTAACTGTTGGTCTAACAAGTCGTAACGACTAACAGAGTTCCTATGTCTCAACGTCCATTATCCGGGCGCGTCGCCCTCGTGACCGGCGCCAACCACGGCATCGGTGCCGCTACCGCTGTGCAGCTTGCACATCTCGGCGCCGACGTTTTCATTACTTACCTTGCGCTACACGGCGAAGGTCAGCCGGAGGCTTACGCGAAAGCTCGTGCGAGCGGCGCCAATGAGGTCGTTGCGCAGTGCGAAACCAATGGCGTGCGCGCAATTGCAATCGAAGCCGATCTGATCGACCCAAAGACACCGGCGCTGCTATTCGATCGAGCCGAGACTCGGCTAGGTTCGGTGGATATTCTGATCAACAACGCAAGTGGCTGGCGCAAGGACACGTTCAGAGCCGCAGGACCCGATCGGAAGAATCGGCCGACCGAACGAGTCAGCGTAGCAACGATCGACAGTCAGCTCCTCGTGGATGGACGCGCAACGGGCCTGCTGATCGGCGAATTTGCAGCACGGTTAATGGAGCGAGGCGCGGATTGGGGCCGGATCGTCAGTCTCACGTCTGGCGGTCCAATGGGTTTCCCCGGCGAGGTCTCATATGGTGCCGCAAAAGCTGCCTTGGAGAACTTCACCATGTCGGCGGCGCTCGAGCTTGCGGACATCGGCGTGACCGCCAACGTCGTCCATCCGCCAGTGACGAATACCGGTTGGGTGACGCCGGAGATCGAAGCCTTTGTTGTAAGGGAAACCAATCGCACTCATATCGCCCAGCCCGGCGAGATTGCCGAGGTGATCGGCTGGTTGTGCACAGAGGCAGCGCGCCTCGTGAACGGTAACATCATTCGCCTTCGTTGAGCGGGAATTGACCTGACGAATTCGCCGCCTGAATTCCGTCGATGCACTGCGCAACCAGACCCGTGATCGTGAGCCATGAAAACCGAAAATCAGGAAGACAGTGCTGCCAGGAATCCTTTTGACGTCCGGGACGTTCCCGATCCGGACGGTCATGACGTGACGGCTTTTGCTCTCACGGTGGAACACCAGGCGGCGGCAGACGATGTGAATGCGCCAGACTGGAGCAGCGCCGGTAGCGGGAAGAAACAGGAATCAATAGAAGGAGACTGGTCCGCTCGTTGGAATGGCGGAGCAGACCCAACAATCGCCGGAGATACCGCGGACAAGTGGAAACAAGGGAAAGGAGAAGTAAAAATCGTTGGAGATCGCGTGTACCTATTGTTCGATTGGGACAACGGCGCCCGCACGGGCTTGATTGATACGCGGCGCGACGGAAGCAATAAGCTGATCGGGCGATACATAAACTTGGGCGATCCGTCCATCACCCGCCCCTGGATCGGTTTGATTGTAAATAACCACAGAATCGACGGGATATTTCCGGAAGGACGCCTGGATTTTCGACGGTAGCTTTACCAAGCGAGAAGGAGTTATTTGGTCATGGAGGAAGGAAGCGTTCAGCAAAAGTTGTTGGGAACTTGGCGGCTGTTGCAGTGGCAGGCACGCAACGCTGCTGGTGAAACGATCGATCGACCCCCTCGGAGAAGATGCTCTCGGACAGCTCATGTACGATGCTTCGGGCCGAGTGTCGGCGCAATTGATGCGGCGAAATCACGCGCGGTTCGCAAGTGGCGATTGGCAACGTGCGACCGCGGAAGAGAAGGCATCCGCCTGGAGTGGATACTTTGGTTACTTCGGGACATATACGATTGATGAAAAGGCGGCCAGCGTGACGCATCATATTGAAGGGAGCTGGTTTCCCAATCTCGTCGGAACAGAGCAGGTCCGTTATTTTCGCCTCATGGGAAATCAACTTATCCTCGATGCCGACACCGACTGGGGAGAGGTAAGAGTAGTCTGGGAAAAATAACCGGATAGTTCGGCAGTTTCCCCAAGCTATCACGTGAACGATTTCGCCTGCCGTCTTGGAAAGGGAGCAAACCTCAAGTGCCGCCGCAAGCAAACAAGTTGAATCGGAAGAATCAGCCTACGCCAGTTCTTGTAATTGGCGCCGGACCTACTGGCTTGCGACCTGGCCCGGCGCGGCGTGAAATACCGTATCATCGACAAGGCTGCCGAACCGTTTCGCGGTTCGCGCGCCAAAGGAGTCATGCTGCGCACGCTCGAAGTCTTCGATCCAGTGCCCGCAACGCTCGCTGTGGCTTGAGTCTTGGCCATCCTCTTCGCTTACGTTACTCTGATCGGAGAAACTTATGAGCAACGAAGATACCCGTGAGTATTTCAATACGGTCGCGACACAATGGGACGAGATGCGGCAACAGTTCTTTGGCGAAGGCGTCCGCGTGGCGGCGATTCGTGCTGCGGAAATTTCACCGGGCGCGATCGTTGCCGATGTCGGCACAGGGACTGGTTTCCTTTCGGAGAAAGCTCTGGCGGTCGGAGCGCGCGTGATCGGAATAGATTCCTCGGAGGAAATGCTCGCAGAAACGCGAAGGAAATTCGCCGGTCGCTCCTTTGAAGCGCGCGCCGGCGACGTGGACTCCTTGCCGCTGGAGACCGGCGAAGTGGATGCCGCGCTCGCGAACATGGTCTTGCATCACGCGCCGAATCCGCCAAATGCCATCCGAGAGATGGCAAGAACACTCAAGCCCGGAGGGAAGCTCGTCATCACCGATGCCGACACACACGAGCATGAGTGGCTGCGCACCGACCAACTCGACCGTTGGCTTGGATTCGAGCGCGCCGATATTGCGCGCTGGTTTGAGGACGCCGGATTGATCGATGTCGCCGTCGGTGACACGAACGAGATTTGCTCGCCTACCGCGAAGTGCGGCGAGAGAGCTGCAATCACGATTTTCATCGCGTCTGGCCGGAAAGCCGGCTGATTGCGTTTTCAACTCAGCCGAGAAGTTGGCTGCTCCGGGTTTGGCTTCATTAACCGGCGCGCTTGCATGAGGTTGAACGTTCGTTTCCTAATGTAAACAGTGAACAACGGGACGCGACACTCTCAGGAAGCACCGTTGCGGCTGTTTCGCTACAAGAAGGCGTGGATGATCTGGCTGGAGAAGAACCATGACAGCTCTTCCGAAGTGTGGCTGCGATTCGCGAAAAAGGCGTCTGGTTTGAAGTCGGTGTCCTATCAGGAAGCACTCGACGTGGCTCTCTGCTACGGCTGGATCGACGGCCAGGCGAAGAAGGGCGACGGCGAGGAATACTGGATCCAGAAATTCACTCCGCGGAGAAAAAGAAGCATCTGGCCGAAACGCAATCGAGAGAAGGCGCTCGCGCTGATCGAGAGCGGTGAGATGAGACCCGGTGGGCTCGCGGAGATCGAGCGCGCAAAGCAGGATGGGCGCTGGGCCGCCGCCTACGACTCACCGAAGAAAATTACCGTGCCTTCCGATCTGCAAGCCGTCTTGGACAAGAATAGACGGGCGATGTCTTTTTTCGAAATACTCGATAGCCGGAATCGATACGCGATCCTCTTCAGGATTCACACCGCGAAGAAGGCGGAGACCCGGGCGCGGCGCATTCAACAATTCGTCACCATGCTTGCAAAAAAAGAAAAGCTCTATCCTTGACCGGACGCGGCCGCAAGCAGTTGCGAATTGATTGATTCGACTCCCAATCGCACACTGGGATTGTGAACACTTACCCGACTCTCTCACCCGCCATAGCGGTCAACGACGCCGCCAAGGCGATCGATTTCTATAAAGCGGCTTTCGGCGCGACGGAACGTTATCGCCTGATCGAGCCGGGGAGCGGAAAGATCGGCCACGCTGAAATCATGATCCGCGATGCGTTGATCATGCTGGCCGAAGAATATCCCGCCTATAATAAAACGCCCCGCACTCTCGGCGGCACTACGGTGAAGCTCAGTCTCATGAGCGAGAACGTGGACGCCGATTTCGCCCGCGCGGTGAAGGCGGGCGCGGAAGTGATCCGAGAATTGACCGATGAGTTTTACGGACACCGCACCGGCTCGTTGCGAGATCCGTTCGGACATGAGTGGACGCTCTCGCAAGAAAAAGAAAAAGTTTCGCCCGAAGAAATGCAGCGCCACTGGGACGCGATGAGCGCGCAAAAGCCTTAGCTGAGGTGGGGCCTAAAGGCGGCGATGCGCAGACGGCGGCGAGGATCGCGCACCTGTCGCGGCAGAATCCTCGGGCGTTTTGGAAGGCGTATTCAAATTCAAAAGAGATCATCAGGAAAATGATTAAGAGAATCTGGCACGGCTGGACGACGCACGACAACGCTGACCGCTACGAAAATCTCTCAAGGAGGAGATATTTCCCGGCATCGCTGCCAAAAACATGTCCGGTTATCATGGGATCGAGTTGCTGCGCCGGGTACACGATGAGGAATTGAAGTTCATCACGATCATGACCTTCGATTCGATGGAGGCCGTAAAGCAGTTCGTTGGAGAGGACCCTTCAGTTGCTCACGTTCCCGCCAGGGCCAGGGAGGTCCTTTCGCGATGGGACGACCATTCGGAGCATTATGAGATCCGAGAATCCGGCTCGCATTGAACTCATCGCGTCGCGGAGAAGGACTGGAATCGGTGCGCGCATCGCATGATAAATGCAGCCGTCAGACAATCGTCTCGACCACGCCGCCGTCCACGCGGAGGGCGGCCCCGGTCGTCGCTGAGGCTTGGAGCGAAGCGGCATAGACGACGAGGTTCGCCACTTCTTCCACGCTCGCGGCTCGCTGAATGATGGAGCTGGGCCGGTTTTCCTGCACGAAATCGGCGGCGGTTTCTTTCATCGATTTACCGGATTGCTTTTGGGCATCTCCAGCATTTCTTCCAAGCCTTCCGAGAGTGTGGGACCGGGAAGGACCGCATTGACGGTCACCCCGGTGCCGGCGGCGCGTTTAGCCAAACCGCGGGAAATGGCCAGCACGGCGGTTTTGGTAAAGCCGTAATGGATCATGTCCGGCGGAATGTTGAGCGCCGATTCCGACGAGAGAAAGAGGACGCGTCCCCACTTGCGCTCGATCATTCCCGGCAGATAAGCGCGCGAGAGACGCACTCCCGACATGACGTTGACCTCGAAAAATCGGGTCCATTCGGCGTCGGGGATTTCGAAAAAATCCTGCGGGCCGTAGATTCCGACGTTGTTGACGAGGATATCCGCGGATGGTTCGGCCGCAACCAACGCAGCGCAACCTTCAGCGGTGCCCACATCGGCCGCGAGGCCGCGGATGGCGGCGTTGCCTGGCTGATCGGTCAGCTTCGTGATCGCCGCATCGACGGCAGCCTGAGTGCGGCCATTGAGCACGACGTTCGCGCCGGCCGCGGCCAGCCCTTTGGCGATGCCAAATCCGATCCCACTGGTGGAGCCGGTGCAATGGCGGTTTTGTTCGTTAGGCTAATCTTCATGTTCGTTTGGGTTGTCGCATCGAGTCTCGGATATCGCGGTCCGTCTGGTCTCGCGAAAGACAAGCTCCAGGAGGATGCCTCCCGGCACGTGGACAAAGAGACGGCGCTCACCGAGTTCGGGCAATTCCATGCGCGAATAGGGGACATTCATGCGATCGAGCTTGTGGAGATAGGCATCGTATCGGTCAGACGGAAACCGACATGATCAATCGCATCACCGCGATGGCCAGCGTGATCTCTCTCACCCGGAATGAGATGGACCAGTGGCTCATCACCAGCATAGAGCCAGTAACCCGGAAACGAAAAATCAGGGCGAAAACCCACCTTCAGATCGAGCAGATCTTCCAGAAAACGCCTAATTCCTTCCAGGTCGTGCACACGCAACGTCACATGATCGAGTGAGGCGCAAGCCGAAGGCGAAGACGTCGCTTTCTCATGGATAGTTCGATCTTGAAATGGCGTTGTCATGCCTCTCCTCCGCATACGATTGAGACTGTCGGGCCGTGGCCGTTTTCCAACCGCAGCACCAGACAGGCGACAACGAAAGCGGAAATCGGAATCAGCGCCGCAATCCACGGCACTGCCTCCAGACCGGGTCCGTATGCGATGATCGCTCCACCAAACAAGGCGCCGAGCGCATTTCCAAGATTAAAGGCAGCGATATTGAAACTCGACGCGAGGCTCTGGCCCGCCCCTTCAGCTTTCGCCAAGACCCACATTTGGAGCGGCGGCACCGTCGCAACGGCGGCGGCGCCGAGCAGGCCGACGAAAGCGACGACGGCTATCCGGCTGTGAACGGCGAAAGTCATCAGGCCGAGCACCGTCGCCAGGACGAGAAGGCTGCCCAGCACAGTCGGGACGAGCCGCCAATCGGCGAGTTTGCCTCCGATGAGATTGCCAGCGACCAATCCGCCGCCGAACACGAGCAGGATCGGAGAGACCGCGCTCTTCGGAAAGCCAGCAATCTGAGTGAGAATCGGAGCAAATAAGTGAACACCGCGAAGACGCCGGCATAGCCGAGCACTGTGGTCAGCATTCCGAGCAGCACCGGCCACCGGCTTATCGCCTGGAGATCGGCCCACCAATCGGATGCTTTCGGAGCGGATTTGTCGCGCGGGACGAAGAAAGCGATCACGGCAAAGGCAATTATGCCTATCAGCGAAACCGCCCAAAAGGTCGAGCGCCAGCCAAAGGCCTGTCCAAGCCAGGTACCGAAAGGAACGCCCAGGATGTTGGCGGCAGTCAGGCCGGTGAACATTATGGCAATGGCGGAAGCGCCGCGGTCGGATTCGACCAACCCAGTGGCGACGACCGCCCCGACGCCGAAGAACGTCCCATGGGCAAAGGCGGTCACGATGATGCGCGCCGCCATGAGTGCGCCATAAGTCGGAGCGAGAGCGCAGGCTGCATTGCCGACAGTGAATATCACCATGAGACTGAGCAGCGCAGTCTTGCGTCGCCAGCGTCCGGTCAGCACCGTCAGAAGCGGCGCGCCGACGACGACACCGAGGGCATATCCGGAGATGAGCAGACCTGCGGTCGAAATCGAAACGCCAAAATCAGCGCTGACCTCCAGCAGAAGACCCATGATGACGAATTCGGTGACGCCAATCCCGAAGGCGCCGGCGGCCAATGCGTAAACAGCTCTTGGCATCATCCTGTTATGAAGTGGGACACCGCGGCGGGCTTGGCGAGGAAGGGGCTAAAGGCGCCTACGAAATCCTGGAACTCCGCGGATTCTCGAAAGCCTTCGGTGTGATCTTCGAGACGCTGCCAATTCACGATCAGCCAGAATTCACCCGGCTGCTCGATGGACGCGCCGAACTTGTGGCCGAGATAGCCTTGCTGGCGCATAAGAATCGGCAGGGCATTCGTTAGGCCACGATGAAAAGCGCTCTCGCTCCCTTCCCGAACCTGAAATGTCGTAACTTCGATCGCGGCCATCGCATCACCCCTCAACCTGATAAAAAGCAATGTCCTCCGGGCGGCCCATTCGGGGCGGCGCTGCGCTTGGGAAAGTCTCCGCCACCCGAAGCTCCTTCAGGTCAATCCGCGAAACGCGGCCTGCCCCGTGGTTGGCGACGTAAGCCATGTCAGGCTGGTCCGGCACGAAATCGATATACATGGGCTCCGCTTCGACCATGAGCGTCTTGATCGGTGTGAGAGTCGCAACATCAACGATCACGACAGCGTCCCACTTAAACGCTGAGACCAGAAGATATTTTCCGTCGGGCGTGGCGCAGATGCGAGATTCCGGATCGACCTCCATTGGTTTATCAGACAGCTCAGGCAGAGACACTTGCTGGATCACTGCGTCGCTCGCTGTGTCGATGACGTAGAAGGACAGGCCAGTCGGACGATTCTTATTCGGCAGCGGCGAGCCCATGTGGCTCATCGCGTAGAGCCGCTTCCCGTCGGGCGAGAGAGCGATGCCTTCGCTGCCTTCGACAACCTCAACGCGACCGGATACGCGGCGCGTCGATGCATCAATCACACTGAGAAAGGCTGTATCCTTATTCGATACATAAACTTTGGCGCCATCGTGCGTCATCGTGAGGAAGTGCCCGCCGTGACTCGGCATTTGGATAGCCTTGATGATCTGCCCTGATGACGGATCGATCACCAGGGTGGCGTTACTCTTATCGCAGCTGACGAAGAGAGATCCATCGGGGTGGATCGCCATGCTGTGCGGAGCCGAATAGGGTTTGGTGTCGATCACGCCTACGGACTTCATCGTAAAGAGATCGACCACGACTACTTCGTGGCCGGGGTGAACGTTGTTGCCATAAACGCCATCGCCGTAGATCGACGCATAGGCCGTTTTCCCGTCTGGCGACAGACACAACTCGTGCGGGTGCGGTGGCAACGGTATCGCGCCGATGAAGCGGCGCTTTTGCAGGTCGAAAAAATCCAGGGTATCCTCGAGCTTATTGAGGATGGCGAGACGAACTTCTGGCCCAGTGTTCAAGGCTGAGTCTCCCTGGCGGAGACCTCTGGCAAGCCTTTCTCTTCGTAGTCAACGATGAGAAGATTCTTGGTGATCGGCTTGATCAACCGCTCGGCAACCCGCTTGTGAGCTGGATGATCGTAGAACGCAGCCAGCGTCTCGCGACTCGGAAAATCGATTGAAACCACATCGGTGTATCCGTTCGCCTTCTGCGAAAAATTCCGACCCCATACAATTCTCTTGATTGCCGGAATGTCTTTCTGCAAGGCAAGCAGGGAATCCATCAACTCGGCAATTTGGGCCTTAGTAGCTGTTTCATTAAACGTAAACAGGGCAGTGTGGTGGATCATGGCGGAATTCCCTTGGGTTGTTGGTGAAGAGCAGCCCCGGCCCGCCGGACGCATCAGGCTCGGCCGAAGCAATCGCCGGACGAATCAGGCAAAAGGCGAGCGTCGCCGCCAGCACCCGCCGGCCAAAAATCGTTCGTCTTAGAACGATTGCGGTGCTTCGAATCATGACGGTTCACCCTTCCTTCTGATTCGTGTTGGCAGGCAGTCCGCTGATCTCGGACACCTTCCGCACCACCTGTGGCGTGATGTCTGGAGTCGCCAGCGCATGTCGTGCAATCTCGTCTTTGCGTGCGAACCAGACATCGGGGCGGCTTTTCGCATAACTCAGGAACCGGTCTAGCACGCGGACGCGCGACGCATGACCCGAGAGGCGGTCGTGCAGGCTAACCAGCATCATGCGCCGGCGTGAGGCGCCTTCCTCGTAGAGCTGATCGAATTCGTCGTGGAGTTGTTGCTCGTAGTCGGCTGGTGAAAAGCCCGTGAAGCCATAGGCGACGATGTCATTCATATGGAAAGTGTATGGGACCGAAACGAAAGGCTTCCCGTTAATGTCCTGAACGAAGGGCTCGTCCCGGTTCATGTCGTTATTGTGGTAGGTGAAGCCGAGTTCCTGGAGCAGGCCAAGGGTTCTAACGCTGCCACGCATCCAGTAGCAGTCGTAACCGGAGGGGCGCTGTCCAGTGACCTTGACGATGCTGTCGAGGCAGTTCTGAATTGTGGCCCGCTCTTTCTCGGGCGGAAACGTGTATTGCGGCTCCCAACGCTGGCCGTGCGCGGCCGGCTCATGACCACGCCCGACAATCTCGGCGGCGAGTTCCGGATGTTTTAGAATCGCCTCGCCGATCATGAAGGAGGTGACCTTGATCTCGTGCTTGTCGAAGAGGTCGAGCATGCGCGGCATCCCTTCGTCAATGCCGTATTCGAAGAAGCCGTTGGTTCCGAGGTCAGGATAGCCAGGCTCGATCGGCTCCGTGATCGGTCCTCCGGCTCCCGAGATCGGCTGTCCTCCAGCCTCAAACTGCATCGACAAAGAAACACAAAGACGGGCGCCGTTCGGCCAGAAGTGAGCGCGGTCAGTGGAGGGTCGGGTTCCTTTGCGAGGAGCTGGCGCCTGGCTGGAGGTCGCAGGCTCGTTAGGCGCAGCGTTTCCCACCGATGCCGCAATCACGCCGGACGTCGCCAACACGGCCGAGGCACTTAAAAAATCGCGCCTCGTGAAATCGCGAGGGCGCCGGTGGGCTGAAGCTGTCTCGGCTAATGGAACACTCGTATTCTGTTCGGCGGGAAAAGGGTGAGTTTGCATCACTCACGATAACTCTCGTGGGCACACCCGAGCGAATGCTACTCATGGCACTTCCTTTTGTGTTTCTAGGACCTTTCGCGGAATTGCGCCCGAAAGCTCCCCGGAGATACGCCCTCCTGTTTCCGAAAAAAGCGACCGAAGTATGACGGATCGTCGAACCGAATCTGGTAAGCGATCTCGGCCACGGTCAGCTCTGTGTGCGCGAGCAAGCGACGAGCTTCCAGGAGGCGCCTTTCTTGCACCCAGTCGCCCACCGCGCGCCCGGTTTCCTCTTTCACTGTATCGCGCAGATGACCGGCACTTACGCTCAGAAGCCGAGCATATGCACCCGGCTCCATCGCGGCGGCAAAACGTTCCTCGACGAGGAGAAGAAATCTGCGAGTCAAGAGTGCCGGCGCTGGGGCTCGTGCAGACTCACCTGTCTCCCGCTGTCCTTCGTAGGCGCGTTGCGCCTCGATCAAGAGCATCTGAAGATAAATCCGCATCATCTCCTTCCGTGAGGTGAGCGCCGACTCGAATTCGGCTTCGAGGCGCGCGAACAACGCACCGAATCGTCCCCTTTCCGGTCCGCGTAAAAGGAGCGTCGGCGCGCACTCGGCCGGGAAAAAGAAAGGCAGTCCGAAAAGCAGAGACTGCCCTTCTGGACTGGAGAGAAAGAAATCGCGGGTAAACGAAACAATCGAGCCTTCCGTGCCGGGCGCTGCCTCCCACGCATGCACCTGGCCCGGCGAGATGAAAAAGAGCGCGCCAGCCTTGATCGGGTAACTTCGGAAATCAGTGATTTGGGTGCCCGCACCCTTTTTCATCCAGAAGATTTCGAAGTGGTTGTGGCGGTGAAGCAAAAGCCGCTCCTTCGCCATGATGCAATGCTGGAAATTTCCCAAACGTATTTCCTGCGGACCGCCTTCTCGATCCTGGAATTGGAAGGGATACACAGGGATTCCTGTCTCTTGCGAGACGCCAGACAGTCGGCGCTTGCTAGCGCGCATCCGAAACTTCGGACTCATCACCGAATGGTAGCATGGCAAATCACTTTCGAAACCAAGCGCAAACCTCGCCGTTGGGGTCGACTGGTGGGAGGAGTTTGCCCCGGTACCCGCGCTCACAGTGAATCACGACGGCTGTGTGTTTGGGAAGATTGCGCAAGAGGTGCGACTTGATCTTGTGCTCTTCCTGTTCGGAAAAATTGCGTGACATTTTTCCACTGCTGTAGCCCCACGACTTCTTAATCACGCGCTTCTTACCAAGGAAATCGGCGCTCTCGACTGCGCCTTCTTCGTCCGCGGCTTTGAAGATGAGACGATTGCGAAGATTGAGCGTGAAAACGCGTGCTTTCTCGCGACCGAGCGGTGGTACAAACGAAGTTGAGGATTGCGCGGCTGCGACGACGGTCGCCTGCGCCTCGCGGATCACGTCGATGCAGTTGTAGTCGCTCATTCCGTCCTCGCTCGCGCTGACGAATCGTTGCGCTTCATCGGCCCAGAGGATGAGGAGATTGTGGCGACGGCGTTCCTCGGCCGGTTTATCAAAGCGACGTAGCGCGTGGGTGTAGAAGAGCATCTTCAGAAACGTGTTCACGTAGCGCCGCTCAAGCTGGAATTTCTGAGGCATGGCGACGCAGATGATCTTGCCACGGTCAATGTCGGAAAAATCGAATGTGTTGTGACCCGGACAAAAAATCTGCGCAATGTCAGGCGTGATGAACGCCTGGAGGTAATTGGCGATTGTTTCTTTCACGCCGCCAATTTGCTCGGGCGGTTGGGAAAGGAACCGATTCGAGAAGTGCTCGGCTAATTCTCGACGGCGCATCGTCGGATGACTTGATGCGAGGTCGGTCATCGCTTCGGCCAGATCGCCTTGGTCCAGAAGCAGGTGATAGGCGTTTTCGAGAGTCACGTCGGCACCAATTTCTCGCAGTGTTTCCAGCGCGGCCGCGATGTGGATTTGAGCCTGGTTCTTGAAGAATCCTTTGTCGCCCGCCTGGCCGAGGCTCGACGCGGTGTCCACGACTGCTTTTGCGAAGGTGTTGTAGGGAATGCTGCGGTCAGAAGTGAGATTGTAGGTGTGCCGCGGACTCCAACTCGAAGCCGGGCAATCATCCGGTCGCACTTGCAAGAGGATGAGGTCGTCTTCGCGGCCGAAATGCCGCGCCATCTCCGAGAGCGTTTCCCAGTAGAGGCCTTTGTCGTCGATGCAGAGGCCGCCCCACGTCGGCTCATTTTGAAAGATTTGGAAAAGCAGGGGAGTGATGCCGGAACGCGTCTTGCCTGAACCGGTATCGCCAGTGATGAGCCAGCCGCGGCAGAAGTCCGCGCGCGTCCATTTCAAGCCGGCAAGCCGGACAACTGTTCTCTGACTTCGCCCTCGCGAGAAGTGCAGGATCAGAATGCAGAGAGCAGCGAGCCAGAACGCCGCTGCAAAACTGTATCCAAGAGTCGTGCTCATCACCAACGGCCGAGGACCACACCGAGGAGCATTGCGAAGACGACGAGGACGAGGAGCGTCGCGATGCGAACACGGTTCAGTCGTTCGACGTTCTGTCCGAAGCGACGCAGTTCGGCGACGAGATCGGAGGCCTGGTTGATAAACGACTTCGAGCGTAGGTCGAGCGATTCCATTGTGCCGCGAAAATCCTCGAAGCTCGGAACGGGCATGTTTTCTCCGTTTTCAACCTGGCGCGAGTGGTCCAAATAAAGGCGCACCAGTTCCAGCGCCGCGATCATCGGATCGCCATCGGCGATTCGATACTTGCGCTGCCAGTCGCCGATCGCGCGTTGCAGTGGATCATCGGTGCTCACGCGGCGAATCTCTCGGCGGCGTGTGGATCGATCAGGAGAAGATCGGCGGCGCGATAAAGCTGCCGGTATAAGCGCGTTTGCCAGGCCTTCAGCCGTTGTCGGTCGAGGAGGTTGAATCCGGGATGCGTGAGAGCCGCGGTCACGGTTGTGTTGTGCTCGTTTAACGCGGTTACAAGCCAGTCGTACATCCGCGGCATCGCGATTTCCCGCCCGTGCAAGGTGTCGACGACGTGCCGCCGCGTCTTGCTGCCGTCGTAAATCTTGAAGGCGTCGCTGTGCGCTTCATTCTTGACGACGACCCAGGCGCAGCCGTTGCGTAACGCGTCGGACAGAATGCGGAGTTGCTCAACACTGTCGGCCTCGTGATTGACGGGACAGATGACAGTCAGCCGCGCGTCGAGCGAGCGGAGCACGTCGGCGAAAGCGACTTCATCGAAGAAGTCGATGAAGAGATCGGTCGAGGCCGCACGGCAGTCGATCACGAGTAGGTCGGAAGTCTCCGCCGCCGTGAAGACGCGGTCGATTTCGCGGCGATGCTCAAGATTGATGAAGTCAGCCTCCGGGTGGAAGCGCTTCAACGTCGAGTTCTCATGGTCGCTGTCGATCGCGCAATGAGCGACGCCGCAATCTTTCAGATACTGCACGAAGTTCGTGGCGAAGAAGCTCTTTCCGACTCCGCCTTTGCCGTTGATGACGAGGTTGATTTGTTTGTTCATGTGTAAGTGCGTTGACTCAGAGGTTGCGAGGATCGGCAACGCGCGGTCCGCGCGTGCGCGACCGCTCTGTCGCCGCTTCGACGCGCGACGGCGGAACTGGTGTTTGAGCAGGCGCCGGCGTGTAAATTATTTCCGGAACGCCCGTGGGCCGGACTCGATTCGAATTGCGGACAGCCGCGCGTCGATTGCTGGAACGCCTTGGCGTTTGCTCGCCATTCACTTCGGCGAGGAACCTGGCGATCGTGTCGGTTCCGACCGCCACGCCGACAGTTGCGAGCAGTTCGCGGATCATTCGCAGTGACGCGCCCTTTTGCCGCAGCTCGACGATACCGTCTTTCATCGGCATCAGCTTTGCGTGACGTGTCGGTGACGGCGGCGTGAACTTGCGCACAGCGTCGTTGAAACGCTGTGTTTGCGCTGCGATGTCGGCGTGTTCGCTCATGCTTGCGGCAGCGAGTCAGCGCCGGATCAGCATGTCCTTGGCTGGGCAAAGGGGTAGGGCGTCCCTAAATTCATGATCCCACATCCGATCCTTCGGCTTCTGCGCTTTTGCATGCGTCTGTGATCTCACACGTCGCGAGCAGCTCCGCTCCTAGGCTGGAGCAGAGTGATGCTCTCCTTGCGCTAGGTATGGGCGAAGTGCTTTCGCCGAAAACGCAAACCAACCTGAAGAACGCGAAGAGCTATTTCAAAGAGCATCTCGCGGTCGGCGATACTACAGCGAGTCGGAGAAGGTCGTCGGGGAATGGATCGGCACGGGCGCCGGTCTGTTAAATTTAGGAACAATCGTTGCCCAGGATGAGTTCCTGAAGCTTTGTGAGAATCAACATCCGCAGACCGGGGAACGACTGACGCAACGGCTCAACCATTCACGCCGAAATGTGAATGGGAACGAAGCAGAGGTCGCCAATCGGCGGGTGTTTTTCGATTTCACCTTCTCGCCGCCAAAGTCTGTTTCGATTGCGGCGCTCGTTGCTGGAGATTCACGGATCGTCGATGCGCATCGAGCCGCCGTGAAACTCGCGGTGAACGAACTGGAACAGTTTGCAGCAACCCGTGTTCGCCGAGCCGGAACGAATGCGGATCGCGTGACGGGCAATATGGTCGCTGCGTTATTCGAACACGAAACTTCGCGCGCTCTCGATCCGCATTTGCATACGCACTGCGTTGTTTTCAATGCGACTCACGACGCGGAGGAAAACCGTTGGAAGGCGCTGCAAAATTACCAAATGCTCGCGGCGCAGAAGTACGTCGAGAACGTTTACTATCACGAGCTTGCCGGAGCGCTCCGACGTTATGGCTACACGGTCGAAAACTCGGCGCGCGGCGATTTTGAGATCGCGGATGTCAGTCGCGAATTGCGCGAGCGGTTTTCAAAGCGCCATCGCGAGATTGATGCGCAACTACAGCGTCTCCTAACCGAACACCCGGAAAAGGCAGGCGGGAATGTGAGCGATATTCGCGAACGCTTGGCCCACAAAGAGCGTTCTCGGAAGCGGCAGGATATGCCGCGCGATCGTCTGCGCGAGCTTTGGCAAGAGCAGCTCGGGGACGAAGATAGGGCGACGTTGAAGTTGCCCAAAAGGAGTAAGAAAATTCCAAACGTGAGTGTGGCCGAAGCCGTGGATTGGGCCGAAGCCCATCTCTTCGATCGGCGCTCGGTTGTGCAGGAGCAGGAAATCTGGCGTTACGCATTGGAGCGGGCGCGAGGATCGGCACTCAGCGTGGATTCGATCAAAGCCGAAACCGCCGCGCGTCCCTACATTCGCCAGGAGAACGGAAAGTTGACTCGCCGCGACGTGCTCGGTCGCGAATTGCAAATTGTCCGTCGGGCGAAAGACGGCATCGCACGGTTTGAGGCGCTGGCTGCTCCGTCAGACCGCCGAAATGACGATCTCGCTCCGGATCAGCATCATGCCTTCAATCATATCATCGGCTCCCGTGATCTCGTGACGCTTTTCCGCGGCGGCGCTGGCACAGGCAAGAGCTACGTTTTGCGACGCGTCCAATCCGCCCTCGAAAGCGCAGGACATCCCACCCTCGTTCTGGCTCCGCAACGACAACAGGTTCTCGACTTGGAGAAGGACGGACTCAACAACTGCCAAACCGTCGCAGAGTTTTTGACGGGGAAATCAATGCCGCAGAACGCCACCGTGATCGTTGACGAGGCGGGGCAGATCGGGGCGACTCAACTTCTGGAACTGCTCAATCGAGTGAAGTCGGCCGGCGGGCGCGTCATCCTTTCCGGCGATACGCGACAACACGGTCCAGTCGAGGCTTCGGACGCCCTTCGAGCGATCGAGCTCTATTCCGGATTAATTCCGGCAGAGCTAAACGCCATTCGCCGGCAAGACCCAGCGCGAGCCGCAACCGAAGCACAACGTGCTCAGATTCTAAGTTACCGAGAGGCGGTCAAGCGAGCCTCTGAAGATGACGTTGTCGGTTCATTCGACAAACTGGAAGAAGTCGGAGCGGTCGAGGAGTGCTCGCCGGACGCGCTCCGCGGCAAAATCGCCAGCGCTTACGTTGATGTGATTGCGAAGAAAGAGAGCGCAATTGTCGTTTCGCAAACTTGGGACGAAATCGATGAACTCAATGAGAAGATTCGGTCTCAACTGCGACAGCAAGGATTTCTCGCCGAGTCGGAAGTGAGTATCACCGCACTCCGGCAGATTGATCTCACAGCTGCGCAGAAACAGGATCCGCGTTTTTATCCTTCCGATCATGTCGTGGTTTTCAATCGCAAGGTCGGCCCCTGCCAACGCGGTGACGTGGGCCGAATCTACGGTTTCGTAAAAGGAGGCGCGGTGATCGACACCGGCTATTCCGTGCATCGACTCAAGGACACGCAGCTCGATGCCCTGAATGTCTGCCGGCCGCAGCTTCTCGCGCTCAGCCGGGGCGACCGCCTGCAGCTAAAAGCCAATGCCAAGACTTCTGCGGGACAGAAATTCGCCAATGGGGAATTGGTTACCGTTGCGAAAATCGGAGTGAGCGGTGAGATCAAGCTTACGGACGGCCGCATTTTGCCAGCCAGCTACCGCCAATTCGTCCGCGGTTATGCTGTCACTTCCTACGGCTCGCAAGGCAAGACCGTCGATCACGTGCTCTTCGCCGACTCGGCGATCCGAGCGGCGACAAACACTCAGCAATGGTATGTGACCATCTCCCGTGGGCGAAAGAGCGTCCGCATCTTCACGCCCGACAGAGAGGCGCTCCGCAAGCACGTGGCGCGCAGTGGCGATCGAGCACTCGCCCTCGATCTCGCGCCAACCAAGTCGAGCCGAATCCGCAGTCTGGTCCAGCCTGGAATGCGGCGAGGTCGTACGCTTCCCAGGGCGATTGGTTTGATGGTGGCGGCGAAACGCTACGTTCCGCGATTTCAACCGAAGGAGGGCGTCGCGATATGAGTTTGAAACAATTGTCCAAAGACTCGGGTGGCGAACTTGGGAACATTATCCACGACACCCCCGACTGCTGGCACCGCGAGCGCGAACGCAATTGTCTTCGGGTCGAGATGCGTGCGCACGAAGTGTTCATCTTTCCGTATTCGCAATTTCTTTGCGCTCATCAGATCGCCGCCGCTTCCGAGGGAACGTTACGAATAATCTTCTCGAATCATGAAATCACTCTGACCGGTCGTCGGCTGGAAAAGCTCTTGCCAGCTTTACAGGAATTCGCAGTGGATTGGATCAGACCGCTTTCCGTGCGCTATCGCGACCTCGATCGCGGCAGCGACGCGCTGATCACTGCGATCGACGTCAAGTCGCTTGACGATTGAAGCGCCGAGCGCTGTCGGTTATTGTATCGGCAGGATGAAGACGCTGGCCTGTCCACACTGTCAGACGAAGGTTCCCGAATGTGCAAATGTCTGCACCGGATGTGGTGCGGAAATCGTTCGAGGCCCAACGAAGAGAGAACGCTCTCAAATTGGCTTGGCCTTCCTGTGCGGGGCATTTCTGCTCTTAGCGGTGGGCTTGCGCGCCTGGCAAGTTAAGACCGGTTCAACGCGCTTGCCCCCTCCGAACTCCGATGCGGCGCTGTTCCTAATTATCGGGGCGATTGCATTGCTCACGCTGGCTTACATCAGCGGAAAAACAGCTGGCCGCTTTCGTCGCCGCTCACAGGTGCGCTTCTTCCGTAGCTATCGGCATCAATAGATCGAGTCGCGGCAAACATTGCAAGCCGCCGCGAGACTTCGGTTTCACTAGGCCGCAGCCGCTTGGAGTGGAGGCGCGAAGCGTACTTTGCGGATCATCTCTGCTTCGTGTTGCTCTCGAATATGCGAGTACACCTTGAGCAGCAGTGCTCCATTATCTTTGTGGCCGAGCCAACCTGCAACGGTTCGGACATCGACTCCAGCTTCCAAGCAGGCTGTCCCAAAGAGATGGCGAAGCGCGTGAGTGGTGAAGCGCTGGATGCCCAACTTTCGGCACGCGCTAGTGATGAAACCTTGGGCTTCTTTGACAAGCAAAACGCGGTTGCTAGGCGCCCCCGCTTTCCGCTCCGTCTTCATTTTCTCCAAAAGCTGGCGCATCTCTGTCGTCATGGGAACGAAACGCGATTCGCCGTTTTTGGTTACGCGCAGATGGATTGTTTCGCGATCAAAATTGATGTCGGACCAAAGGACGTTTGACGCTTCACTCTTCCGAGCCCCGCAAAAAGCGATGAACTGCACGTAATCGGCCGCAGCTCGGCAATCGGAAAATCCCGCGGTGCGGATCGTTTCGACGAGTTGTAGGAATTCCTCCCGCGTGGGAAGCCGCAATGGCCGGCTCTCTGCGCGCTCGCGACGGCTAACCTTGAACATCCTGCGCGCCGAATCCGTTACCGTCGAATTGCGAGCAGGGTTCGCATAGAGATGACCCGCGGTCACTGCAACGTCCAAAACCTGCCGGACGGCATCGAGAGCACATTTGATCGTGGTCATACTTGCCCCGGTCGAATTCCTTGCGGCCGTCTTGGCCCGCGGCGGGACATATGGCACGGCTGTCGCCTTGAAGCGGCGAAGCCATTCCTCCACCATTTTTGAAGTGATGCGGCGAACGTTCAGCCCTTCCACGCCCTCCCAAGAGCGCACGACCAGCTTCAATCCCACTTCCCGATAGGCCTTGGTATTCGGTCGAATATCCGCGGTTACCAGATACTTTCGATACATCGCCATTGCTTCGCCGAAGTTGAGGCGGCCCACCGCTTCGGCGGAATTGCCGGTGGTGCGCTGACGCTCTGCGGCATCAATATGTTCCCTCATCCGGTTCTTGGCGACAGAGAGAAGCTTGGTCTTTAGACTGGTCCATTTCTCCTTGCCGCAGGCAAAAACGCGAACATAGTAGCGCCCATTCTTGTGCTTGTAGAGAAACTGAACCTGAGTGGGACTCCAAACGGTTTGCTTTTTGACGGCATTGGCAGTGCTCATACCGAAGACCGTATAAAACCACCGTTGAAAAGTCAAATATCGAATTTCAGTAGCTGTATAAGTAATTGATTTGGAACAGGAAGGGTGGCTGAGCCCGGTTTAAGGCACTCGACTCGAAATCGAACGTGGGGTTAAACTCACCGTGGGTTCGAATCCCACCCCTTCCGCCGTTTTTTAAAACGGTGGGGCGGAAAGCTGCTGGGATCGACCAGCTTGATGGCCGCTTGGAAAACGGTGCGCGGCTATGATTGCAAGAAGGGCGGTGCGACCGCGCCGCCGCTTCGGTCGGTGGGAAATATCCCTCGGATCAAAGCGTAGTCGTCGGCCGACGCGAGCTTCGACCCACTCGCAGTCGAACCTGCGGCCGAATCCCGCGAGTGGCTTCCTCGCCTAACGAAGGATTACTCGGAAGATGAACCGCAGGCCTCTCCTGGGGATAGCTCGAGACTGTTTCGACTCATCGCTACGTCTCTTGATCAACCGTTAGCCTTCGACTAACCAATGGGTCAGCGCCCCCGGGGCTAGAACTGCATTACGGCACTACCGTCAGGGTGAGATCATTGCCGTTACCGCCTCCGTAGCTCGCCTGAAAGTTGTTTCCGTAAGCGGTGAAGCTAGACCCGTCGAGCATCTGGTTGCCTATCCCAACAAAGGAGAAAAGAGCGCCGCTATTAATAGTCACTCCCTTGACTGTAACCTTGTCGGCCTTGCCTTTGCAGGTATCGACCTCGCACTTGAAAATCCCATCGGCGTTAAACGTGAGGTTGCTCCGGCAGGTCAAACCTGCTGGGCTCCTGGCTCCGGGTGCCAGAAAATGCGCCGGAGCCGTTCCCGCTTCCGATGGTGAGCGCGCCCGCCACTGTGCCGCCGCCGTCAAGAGTGCCCGCGTTGACTTGCACCGGGATAGTGCCCGTAGCCGAGCCGCGCTTGTTCTGAATCAGAACTCTACCTTCTTCGACGATTGTTCCACCCGTGTAGGTATTGGCGCCGCTTAACGTCAGCGCGCCGGTGCCGCCGATCGTTCCGCCATCGGATCAGGCCAGAGAAAGTGGTGCTGGAGCCGTTGCTGCCAATCGTTAAGTTTCGGGCGCCGGCAAAGACGAGCCGTCGCCCGCGAGTGAGCCAATTGTAACCCCCGGCGAGTTGCATTGGCTAAGGTCGAGGTGGCCATTGCCAAAAAGCTTCACCTTCGCAGTTCCACCATCAGGGCTGCCGATGTAGAAAACAATACTACCGCCTCCCTTTGCGCCACCGTTGACGATCAACGTGGCGTTACCGGCGGTGGCATCGTAAAAAAGGACAATGATCCAGCGCTGGCCAGGGCCAGATCGGACCCATTGATCGTGAAGGTAGCGTCGCGGGCAGTCGCGCTATCGGACTTGCATGTAGGCGCCACTTGGATTTTCCGCGGTTCCGCCGTTGCAGATAAAGGTCCTATTTGCGGCTGTCGCATCGTAGCCAAGTATAACGTAGCCGCCAACAGCCATTCGAGGCCCAGGATTGGCGATAAAGGTGCCGTTGGCCGCACTTGCACTACCGACGAATGCAACGCCGCCAGGGAAGACGTATTTGAATCAACCCCACCATTATTAATAGAGGTGGCGCTGCCCGCGTTGGACGAATCGTAAAAGGATACCCCCGTCTCACCGGTCCGGTTGCCGCCGTTGTTGGTAAAAATCGTCGCGCTTCCCGCGGTGGAAGTGCCCTTGAAATCTATTCTTCCGGTGGTGGTGCCGGTTGTCTCAAAATTCTGAGTAACCCCGGAATTGTTCACGATACCTGTGCCACTGAGGGTGATTGAATTGAAATATGTGGCCTGCCAGCGGTGATCGCAAAGGCACTGGCTCCGGGATTAAAGACAATGCTGTCCACCTCCGCGGTGCCGGAAAGAGATACGCTGGTCGTTTGCGAAACATCGAATGTGGCGATGTCTGTCGCTCCATCGGGTACGGTGGCCGGCGTCCAGTTAGCCGCGGTGTTCCAATCGCCGCTTACTGGATTAAAATTCCACGCTGCGCTACCGGCATAGCTGAATGTGGTGCTGAGCGGCAGTAACAAACCCGGCAGAAGCGCCATAGCGAATGCTCGATGGAGAAGGCGCCGATAGGCGCGGGAGTTTGGGCTCCATATCGCGATTTGATCTGGAGCGCCTCCGAAGCTCAAGACTATTACTCGCGAGAACCGACAATCTTTCGCGGAGCCCCGCCTCTCTTGTTCGAGTTGGCGTGCGCGCTTCAGTGCGCAGAAGGGATGGAATGCGACGCTGCCGGACTTTTCCAAAAGGTGAAAACGGGTCTTGAGGCAATATCCAAACCGGCCCAGATCCCATTCGTTAGGCAGAGGCTCGCCCTCCATTTCGTTCTTGCCCGATGGCACCCGTGATGCTTATGATCGGTTCTCGATGATCCAGGCGAATTGTCGAGCGCGCTTCACGGCGGCGGATTTTCAATTTATCGTGCGCACCCTGGCGCGTTCGCCTAACGACCAAGTCTCCCTCGTCGATCTGCTGGGCGATGAGGAAACCCGCGATGCCGTGCTCGATCAGCCGCGACTTGTCGAGGCCATTCTTTCCCAAGGCGGGCAGCTCGCGATCTCCTCGGCTTTTTATTTTTACGTGCTCGCCCGGCACGTTCTGCAGCGCGCGGAAATCAGCGATCGCAAGCTCTGCGACTATGTCGCCTCGCTGCTCGAGACCTTTTCCCGCGCTAATGGCTTGCACGCGCCGCACACGAGCGACGAGCAAGGCCAGCAATACCTCTCTGACATGCTCATCGCGCTTTCGCACGCGAGTGCCGCAGAGACTTTTTTGCTCCGTGCGCACGTGGGAAATTACTCGCTTTTTGTGAGCGGTATCTTCCACGAAAACGCACAGCGCCGCAGCCGCCGCGGTGCGCCCGATTTGGAATTTTACGAGAAAATCGGCCGCACCAATTACCAGCTCGTCGCCTCGCACTCGACCGCCCGGCGCTGCGAATTGAACGACGTTTTCGAAGAACTGGCCGATCGCTTCCATGAAGTCCGGCTCGCGCTCAACCATCTCTCGGATGAGCTTCTGCACCTCGACGACGAGGGCAGCGCCTCGCTTCTCTTGTGAACGAAACGCTCTTTAGCCAGATCCAGCGCCTCTTCGAGCGCACCTACGCCCAAGTCGGAATCAATCTCGAAGATTGCCTGATCGATCAACGGCGCTGCCGGCAATTGACCAAACTGGCCGGCGCTTCCGCGCGCGAGCTGAGCGAATTAGCGCGAACGTTCCTGCGCACCGCCGACGACCAGCTCTACGTTGGCATTTATTATTCCCGCTGGCTCATCGCGCAGCTCGAGCAACATGATCCGCGCGCTGGCCTAACGAATCAAAACATTCGTTCCCTCATCATGTTCGTCGAGGAGATCAACCACGCCCTTCACGCCGCGCTTCAATTTCGAAATGGCGAGCGCCGGATCGCGACGGAGGATTTCGCGCGCGACCTCGAGTTGCAAGCCCGCGTCGATACTTATCTCGTGCTTCTCCTTTTCGTCGCTTTCTTTCGCAAAACCCAACGCGTCTCGGGCGCCGATCGCCGCTGGTTGCGCTTCCACCTTTTCGAAGCGCAAAATCCCGGCGCATTTCGGGATGCGAATTTGCGCGGCCGCTACCTTGAAACGACGGAATTGGCCGCGAGCTACACCCGTTTTCTCGACACGATTAACGGGCTGCGGCGTCTCGAGGAAATCCGCCAATTCCGGTCGCTCGAATACGGCGCAAAGAAGACGCGCATCCTCGCACTCATGGAGGGTGGCGCGGATCGTCGACGCGGGTGAGACATCCGCGCGACATCATCCGTTGCCGCAGCCTGACGCGAGCGCTTAATTACCGGGTGGAGAAATTTCTTGCGTTTATCGCGGCCGGAGCTGCTCTCTGCATCCTCGCTGGGTGCGCGCCTCTCGATCCCGAACTGCCTACTGGGGATCAGCAACAGCTCAACCGGCCGGCGACTCTGTCGGGCCCTCCCCCGGGTAATCCGCTTGACACTCCCGACGAGGCGACGCTTCCGCAGGTGCCGGGCCAATAACGACAAACTCCGCGTGACCGGATCCAGCCTGTCGGGTTGCGCGGGCTTCCAGCCGGCGCCGCAGAAACACGCGGCAAGTACCCGCGTGATCCGCCTCAGGCGGAGCGGAAGCCTGTGTTACGTTCGCCGATGCAGCCGCGCGAGCTACCAATCTTCGATCTCGAAGAGAAGATCGTTAGGTCGCTTGCGCAGCAGCCGCGCCTCATTCTCCAAGCCCCCACCGGCTCCGGCAAATCAACCCAGGTGCCGCAAATCCTGCTCGAGCGCGGTCTGCTCGGCGCAGGCGAAGTGGTCGTCCTGCAACCGCGCCGGCTCGCCGCGCGCCTCCTCGCAAATCGAGTCGCCCAGGAACGCCAGAGCTCGTTAGGCGAAGAGGTCGGTTATCAGATTCGCTTCGAGAGAATTGTCTCCGCGAAGACGCGCATCCGCTTCGTCACCGAAGGAATTCTCCTGCGCCAACTGCTGCAGGATCCGCAGCTGCGCGGGGTCAGCGCGATTCTTTTCGATGAATTTCACGAGCGCCATCTCTACGGCGACATCACGCTCGCGCGCGCACTGCAATTGCAGGAGACAAGCCGGCCCGATCTTCAGCTCGTCGTCATGTCCGCAACACTCGAGTCGGACAAGCTGGAGAAATATCTTGCGCCCTGTCCAGTCCTCACCTCGAGCGGTCGCACCCATCCGGTCACGATCGAATACCTAACGAAACCGATCCGCGCGGAAAATTATACGATCTGGGATTTGGCGGCGGACGAGCTGGAGCGGCTCGCATCAAAGACCGAAGGCGACGCGCTCATTTTCATGCCGGGGAAATACGAAATCACGCGCACGATTTCGGCCATTCGCGCATCGCGGGTGAGCGATTGCTTTGTCACCCTGCCGCTCTACAGCGAGCTGCCACCGGCCGAACAGGATGCTGCCCTGGCGCAGTGCGAGAAACGCAAAGTCATCGTCGCGACCAACGTGGCGGAAACTTCCCTAACGATCGACGGCGTGCGCGTGGTGATCGACAGCGGCCTCGCGCGCATCGCACGTTTCGATCCCCGCCGAGGCATCAACACCCTTTTCATCGAGAAAATCAGCCGGGCTTCATCCGAGCAGCGCGCGGGCCGCGCCGGCCGCACCGCGCCGGGGCATTGCCTGCGGCTTTGGGCGGAGCGCGAACACCTCGATCGCGCGGCGCAAGAGTTGCCGGAAGTAAAGCGCCTCGATCTCGCGGAAGTGGTTCTGACTTTAAAAGCGAGCGGCGTCGAGGACGTCGCCGGTTTTCGATGGCTCGAGCCGCCCGACGCAAAAGCTCTCGAGAACGCCGAGCAGTTATTGAGCGATCTCGGTGCCCTCCGCGGCGTCGCTTCGCCCGGCGGTGAGAACGTCATCACTTTGTTAGGCCGGCGCATGCTCGCTTTTCCCGTGCACCCGCGTTATGCGCGCATGCTCCTCGCGGCGCAGGAGGAACAATGTGTCCGCGACATCGCGCTCATCGCCGCGCTCACGCAAGGCCGCAGCCTCCTCCGTCGCGCAGAGGGAAAACAGATGCGCACTGACCGCGAGGATTTCTTTGGCAGCGATGATGAGTCCGATCTCTTCATTCTCTTGCGCGCGTTTCGTTTCGCGGAGAAGAACAACTTCGATCCGCGGCGCTGCTCTCAGTTGGGCGTGCATGCCGGGGCCGCGCGGGAGGCCGCGCAACTCTGGGAGCAATTCCTCGCCATCGCGCGCGCCGAAGGTCTCGACGTCGCGGAAGGGGAAAAGAAACCGGGCGCGATCGCACGCTGCGTGCTCACGGGATTTCCCGATCAGGTCGCCGCGCGGCTGGACGAGGGCACCCTGCGCTGCGCGCTGGTGCACAATCGCCGCGCCGTGCTCGCGCGAGAGAGCGTGGTGCATCGCGCCCGTCTTTTAACGGCCTCGGAAATCCGCGAGATCGAGTCGAGCGATGGCGAACGCCAGGTGCTCTTGACGCTGGCGACGGCGATCAGAGCGGAATGGCTGGGCGAATTTTTTCCGGAGGCGGTGCGGGAGAAAATGGAAGTGCTTTTCGACCGAACCGCACGTCGCGTGATCGGACGCAGCGTGCTCCTCTTTCATGATCTCGTGCTTGACGAGAAGAAAACCGAGCGAGTGCCGCCGGGCGCGGCGGCCGCGCTGCTCGCGCGCGAAGTGATCGCAGGAAATTGCCCCCTGAAGAGGTGGGACCATGCGACCGAGCAATGGATCGCGCGCTTGAATTTTGTGGCCGCCAATTTCCCGCAACTGGATCTCCCGCCGATCGGCGAAGCGGAATGCGCATTGTTGATCGAGCAAATCTGCTTCGGCGCGACGAGCTACAAAGAGATTAAAGATCGCCCGGTCGCGCCTGCGTTGAAATCATGGCTAAACGCGGCGCAGCAGCGCACGCTGGAGCAGTTCGCGCCGGAACGAGTCAAATTGCCTAACGAGCGCAACGCCAAAATCGCTTACGGCGCCGCGACGCCGCCGACAATCGCGGCGCGCATCCAGGATCTCTATGGCGTCGAGCGTGGCCTCACGATTGGGGCGGGTCGCGTGCCGCTGCGGATCGAAGTGCTGGCGCCCAATCACCGGCCGATCCAGATCACCGACGACCTCACCACCTTCTGGCGGGAAAGTTATCCGGAGATCAAAAAGGAAATGCAGCGGAAGTATCCAAAGCACCAATGGCGCTAATCGCTCGATAACCGGGTGAAGAGCAGTGCGATATAAAGGCCGAAGAGCGCGAGGCAAACCAAGGCGAGGAGTTTGTGATACCAAGGCCGCTGAAAGACGATCGCCGATAGCGCGGCGCCAACGAAGATCAACTGAATAACCGTGTTTGCGAATGCCGGGAGCGAGCCGTTGAGAACGAGGTCTTTTCCCAGGCTGAGCGCCACCGCCACGATCGTTAGGCTAAAAAACCAGCGCGCTTCCGCGAAATAATGTTTTCGCAGATCAACCCGAATGCCGGCTGGTATCTCCGGCAGGATAAGGGCGGTCGTGAGATAAAGATTGATAGTTTGCAGAACAACAACAAGAAACGGGAAGAAGCTCCAATTTTCTCGCGTCCGCAGACCGAAGAGCGACCACCAAGTCTGGACAATGACCAGGATGAAAAGGGCCGCCCAGACAATCGGCGGCCAAAACATCTCGATCCGGTTGCGCGCCTGGATGATCCGGCCCAAGCCCTGAAGCAGCTGGGTGATCGCCAGTCCGAGAATAATCGAGAGCAGGACCGAGAGATAGCTGAAGGCGTCCATCACTGGTTCGCTCTGGTTGGCCGGAGACGCGACGCGTGCCCGAGCATCCTCCAACGCCCTTCTCAGTTCACTCTCGGCGGCCGATCAAATCGAATCGCGCATTCCGCGCGAGGGATCGCGCGGGCTCGTTACACCGCTGACTTTGTCCCAAGCCGCCTTCGTCGCAGGACGGGCGCGGTCCCAAGGCAGGGCAGACCCCGGTTGATTTTTTTCGTAGTCGAGCGCGAGATCGTCTTTGATTTCATCGTACGCTTTGCCGGGATATTTGCCGACTGCTTCGTAGCCGACGCGATAGGCCGGCGCATAATGCTCGTAATCGTACTCGGTGTTGGCGTAGCTCTGTGACGCGTGATTTTCGCGCCAATATTGCTCCTCCATTGTCGGGTTGACCGCCTCGGCCACGCCCCGTCCGCCATACGCTCCCGCGACTCCGCCGATGATCGCGCCCGCGACCGCGCCAACCGGGCCCCCGACGGCCGCGCCAATTGCGCTCCCTGCCACAGCGCCTCCAGTTGTGCCAACGCCCGTGCCCACCGGATGCGAACCAGGTTCGCCGGTTATCGGGTCGCGATTTTCGTTTCCTGCAGTTTCAGATTTTTCGTCCATGATTTTTTTATTGATTTGAGTCCTCTGTTCTTTCGCCCGAGGCAAGGCAAACGGACGTGCCATGCGCGCGAATTGAATTTTGAAAGCGCAAAGACGCGGGCACATCCGAAGTCATGGGTATGAAGAATTCCAATGGTGATAATTTTCCGAACGACGATCCGATGGCGGAAACTGAATTCGGACAAGAAGGAAGCGAACGAACCAAAGCGGGACGGATGGAGGACAGGGCGCGCAAAATTTCCAACGTCGCGTCCGAGACTTGGGACCAGACCCGGCAGAAAGCGGTCGTCGCGCGGGAGCGGACGGAATTTTTTCTGCGGGAGAATCCGATTCCGACCGTGCTCGGTGCGCTCGCGCTCGGATTGGCCATCGGGCTGGCGATTCGTTACGCCTCGCGACCGCAGGAGCCGACGCCCGTGACGGTTCGGAACGCGCTCAAAAACATCGACTGGCGCGGAATGTCGGAACCAGCGTTGCCGTTCCTGCGAAAGATGCGGCGCGGCTACGATGACTCTGCCGAGGCGGTAACGGATGCGGTCAAAGGTGGCCTCGATCGGGTCAAAGAAGTCGATGTCGATCGCTATGTGAAGCCGCTACGCAAGCGGTGGAATAGCTGGATGAGCTAAAGGTTCACGACCGCCATCCGCTAACGCGTAACGAGGACGAGGTGATTCGTCGGTCACGCCGCAGATGGCCAGGCTGCCGCGCCGCGCCCGGCGCGCGTGCCGGTCGCGAAACAACCCTGCAGGAGGTAGCCGCCGGTCGGTGCCTCCCAGTCGATCATCTCGCCGGCGAGAAAAACTCCCGGGAGCTTTCGCAGCATGAGAGCTGCATCGAGTTCGCTCCAGCGCACACCTCCCGCAGTGGAGATAGCTTCGGCAAGCGGGCGCGGACGTAGCAGCGAAATCGCAAGGTTTTTCACGCGACGGATCGTGGCTGAGAGGTCCGAATCCGCGAGCGGGGTGATATTCTCGAGGAGCGCGATGGCGCCGGGGCTTAATTTCCAGGCGCGATGCCACTCGTTAGGCCGAAGGAATTGGGCGGCGCGGGCGCGGAGTGTTGCTGCGGTAACCTGTGGTTTGAAATCAATTCGCAGTTCCGGCAAATCCATCCGGCGGAGCACCGGACCGAGGCGATAAATCGCGCCGCCTTCAAGGCCATGATGGGTGATGAGAAGCTCGCCGGAAACCGTTTCGTCCGCGGCGCGAACACTGAGATTTTTCAACGGCAACCCTTCGGCTTGAGCCAGGACCGCTTCGGGCCAGGCGACCTCCCAGCCGCAGTTGGCAGCGATAAACGGAGCGATCTCGACACCGTGTGCGGCGAGAAGCGGCGGCCATCGACCGTCGGAACCAGTCTCGGGCCAGGAAGCACCGCCGAGCGCGAGGACGACCGCGCTTGCGCCCACCTCTATCTCTCCTTGATCACTGGCGAAGCGCACTTGCCAGCCGGCGCTGCTTTTCGTTAGGCCACTCCAGCGCTTGCCGGTGTCAATCTCGACTCCAGTGTTGCCTAACCGCCGCAGCCACGCGCGCAGCAATCGCGCCGCCTTTTGTCCGCGTGGAAAAATCCGGCCGCTTGTGCCAACGTAAGTCTCCACCTCCAATGCTTCGGCCCAGCCTCGGAGTTCGTCTGGTCCGCAGTCTGCCAGTAATGCGCGCCACCGCTCCGGCTCCGCACGAAAGCGGGCGGGAAAATTCGCCACCGGTTCAGCGTGTGTGAGGTTCAATCCGCCCCGGCCCGCTACAAGAAATTTCCGCCCAACCGAGCGCTGGGCTTCGAAGACCCGCACGTGCGCTCCGGCCGCGGCCGCCACTTCCGCAGCGCGCAGACCGGCCGCTCCGCCGCCGACAATGACGACGTCCGATTTATTCGTCGAGAATGTTTCCAAAGCGGATATTCCTCTTTCTCTGTTTCCTTCCGCCGCTCGGACTTGTCGAAGAGGAAGAGGGGTTATGGAGCCTAGGGGGTTCGAACCCCTGACCTCCTCAATGCCATTGAGGCGCTCTACCAACTGAGCTAAGACCCCCGATTGCTAGGAATTGTGAACGAAAAGAAGGGCCGGCAAATGCCCTACTCGGTTTCTCATCAAGCGGCATTTACTATGCGCGCATCTGAGTTGTGACTCAACTCAGAAATTTAGGCTCCTATCGGCTCGGCAGCTTCAGGACTTTTCATAGGTGCCACCGATGTGGATCAGGCCGGTGAGCGCACGAGCAGAAGAAATTCTCCGAACTCGAGACTAGATCACCTGTCATAGGCGTGGTGAGCGCCCGGCGAAAGCCCCGGCCCACAAACCCCAAGTCTCGTTCGGTGAGTTGATCTTCTTCTTTGAGCCAGCGAGCGCGAACCAGGCGTCCTTTGCGGAATCGGGACGGCGAATGCGTAGTCATCGGTCATATCGACAATTCGCTTGGCGGCAGCGGCGGCGGTCATGCCCCCTGCTTCATAGGCTTCCACAGCCTCGACGGTGCTCTAGTCGCTCATGCTGTTCATGAGGTGGAACTCCGCGCGGAAGGTGCCAAGTCCGAAAACGCGGAGCCAGGCATTCCATAGGTCGAAGTTATCCCAGGAGATAAAAGCGCAATTGAACAGATCGTCGTTGTAGTTGGAGGAATAACTACAAACGGTCCGTGGAGACCCACGGCCAGGCTTCCTTGCCATCCTTGAATTGCTCGGCCACGTCTGGATAAAACTTTGAGAATTCGTTGAATTTCAATCTGTCAGGATGTGTCGGGCCACCTCCTCACGCACAACTCCAGCTTGACCGTCTCCGTGAGCTTGCGCAGCGGATGATCCGCTGGAATCCGCCGCGCCAGTTCACCGGTTCATTCCACAATTCGTTCTGCTTGGCATGCCGTCCCATCATCGGACGACCGGCTACGGCAAAGCAACTCTCCCTGGCTTTGGCGACGCTCGGTGGCAGGAGCGAAATGGCCTAACGAGTCGCCATTCTTCCAGCCATCGCGACGAAAGAAAGCGTCGTGATAAGAGCGCTCAAAAGGTCGGAGCTGATGACATCCAATCTTCGGTGGTCGGAAGCGGGGAGTTAGGTTCCCAAATAGCAGCCCGCTCGGGATGAAAGCGCGAACCGATCGGAATCGAGTAAGCGTCTTCGTTTTCATACTCCCGCGTCCGCGCGAGCATTTTGCGAAACGCCAGGATCGCACGCGATGGCTGGTGCTCGGTCTCATAGACGCGACCGGCAAATGCATCAATCATCTCCTCGCGATAGAAGCGATGGACAAGACCCGAAAAGGCGAACGGTTGCTCCCAAAAGAGGTCCACCATGTCTTCGAGGTTGTCGGCGCCCTTTTCGCAAAAGACCATGTGCTCGGCGAACGGATTCGGGAGGGCCCGCCCTTTGCCCCCGAGATACGCCAGCACATGAGGGACGGCGAATTCCGCCTCGCGCATCGTAGCCGAGAGGCCAAATGAGAAAATTGGGTCAATGAAGCGGTGCGCGTCGCCGATGCAGATAAAACCTTTCCCGCAAAACCGGCGGACCTGATAAGAGTAGTTCGGTATTACGTGCACCTTTTCGATCAGCTTAATATCAAGAGATCGACGCTTCAGGCCGGGGTTGATCTCGGGAAGGTAACTGTGGAAGAACTCTTCCGTGGTTTGTCCTGACTCCTGAAATACCGCCGTCGGCACGACCAATCCAAGGCTGACCACCTGGTCATCGATCGGGATGAACCAGGCCCAGTGGAACTTCTTTCTATAGAAGATCAGCGTGTTATCTTTCGCCTCCTCGCCAGAACTGCCACTGTCCCGGAGAGCGCCTGTGACATGGGTGAAAAAGGCGATCTGTTTGTCGTAGCTGCCGACATATTTTGGCCCGGTGACTCGCTGGTTAGCAAGGAAGGTGGCTAAGCCGGAACAATCGAGCACCACTTCGGATTCAATGTCCTCCAACCTGCCATCCGAATGGCGCATGGTTACTCCGCGCACCGCGCCATCCCCGCCAAGCAGGGCTTTCACGGCCTTGCCCCTTATAGCTGTCGCGCCTCGTACTTCGGATTCCTGGAGGATCATTCCATCGAAATCGCTCCGGCGAACCTGCCAGGTCGTTCCCGGTGACAGCTTCCACTCCGGGGAGCGCGCAGAGACCGGGATGAACCAGGAGTTCACACCCTCCGCGCCGTAAACCTTCACGCCATGTTTCACCGGGTAATTGGCAGCCTGCATTTTGTCCTCCAAGCCGAGCCGCCGCAGCACCTGGCCAGCCTCTCCGGTCATCGATTCGCCGATGTGAAAACGAGGGAATTCTTCCTGTTCGAGGATTATTGGCTTGATGCCTTCGCGGAGCAGGAACATGGCCGACATGGCGCCGCCAGGGCCGCCACCGATAATGAAAACGTCTGTTTTCATTGTTTAGAGCCAGCTCAGCTCCCCAGTTATGACTCAGAAATCAGAAATTTAGAAACCATCTAGCTATCTCATAAGTGGGATTGTCATTCTGAGCGCAGCGAAGAACCTCCCGGATAGCCCCGAGATGGCCCGCGAGGTCCCTCGCTGCGCTCGGGATGACATGCTTCGCGGCACATTATGAGATGACTTGATGATTCCTAGACACTCGATGCCTCGGCAGGCTCGGGACTTTTCGCAGGCTCGACCAGGTGTGGGTCGGGCCGGTGAGCGCACCAGCGGAAGAAAGTCTCTGAACTCGAAACCACATCGCGGGTCAGCGGCGTGGTTAGCGCCCAGCGGAAGCCGCGGCGCACAAATCCCAGGTCTCGTTCCGTGAGTTGATCTTCTTCTTTCATCCAGCGCGCGCGCACGAGAGAATCCTTGCGAATCGGGACCGGGAAAGCGTAGCTATCGGCTAGGTCGAAGATTCGTTTAGCGGCGTCCTTCGCGCCAAGCGTGCCGGCTTCGACCGCTTCCACCGCCTCGACCGCGTGTTTGAAGAAAGTCGCGTAATCGGGATCTTCGAAGTCGCAGAATATCGGATTCTTAATCGGGCCGTTGAGGTAGGCCGGGTCACCTGTGCGGGTGTAGTCGCTCATCCCATTCATGAGGTGAAACTCAGCCAGGAAGGTGCCGAGCCCAAAGACGCGCAGCCAGGCATTCCATAGATCAAAGTCAGTCCAGGCGATAAAAGAGCCATTTACCAAGTCGTCGTTGTAGTCGAGCACTCTTTGCTGTTGCTCATCCACGTGCCGAAAGGCTTCTTCGTCGAACTTATCGGTCTTCAGTGCTTCAAGCAGTGGATCGAGCAGCGCGTAAATGACCTCGACCGTATTAAACATGCCGCGGGAGAAAAGCGGATCCACGAACCCCGAGGCATGTGACATGAGGCAATAGCGGTAGCCGGTGGATTGTTTTGAAGAATATTGCAGACGGCCGGTCGAGACCCAGGGCCGGACGGCCTTGGCATTCTTGAATTGCTCGGCCACGCTGGGATAGAGTTTTAGGAATTCGTTGAACTCCTGCTCGGCCGGCATGTCAGGCTTGGGATAGCGCCGCGGATCGATGGTGAGACCAACACTAATGAGCGGATTAGTGGAAAGGGGGTTGTTATTGAATGGAATAACCCAAAACCAGCCACGCTCGAAACAATGGTGCAGTGTCCCCTTGTGATAGGAAATAGGCAGCGGGTTATTCGCTTCATCAAAGGGCGGCACATCAACCATGTGGGTAAAGAGGGAGCGCGAATGATGTTTCAGGCGAGTAGGATTCTCGCGCAGGCCGAAGCGTTCCGCGAGGATACTCTTGTGTCCGGTGCCGTCGACCAGATAGCGGGCGCGAATTTCTTCCCCGGCCGATGTTTGAAGCGTTACTCCCTCCTGACCGATCTCAACGTTGGTGACTTTGGTTTTTTGGCGCGGCACCGCGCCATAATGAACGGCTAGGTTATGCAGGTAAGCGTCGACATCCTGGCGGAACCAGTGGTTCTCGTCCCGCGCACTCGTTCCGAACTGCAAGCCTTCCTTGGAATCGTAAACCTGGCCCGGCCGATGATAGACATACCCGAAGTGGCGTTTGATGCCGCAAGTGGTGCAGACGTGGCCGGCGAGGCCCTTGGCGTCAACCAGATCGTCCAGCTCCGGGAGATCATATTTCTCAGCGAGAATCGAAATGAGGAGAGAGGTGTGAGGGATGGTGGATTCACCGACGGCAAAGCGCGGATGTTGGTCCGCGTCGATCAGGACAACGCTAACTCCTTGTTTGCCCAGAACGGTGGCGAGCAGAGAACCGGAGAGGCCGTTGCCGAGAATGGCAACATCAAAATCGTGTTTCGAGTCTTGAAGTATCATAGGCTCCTCTTTCCAGTTAGTGTTGGACTAATGATGCTCCCCAGGAGAAGCCGGCGCCGTTGGTGGCGAGCATAACAAGGTCGCCGTCTTTGATCCGGCCGGCCGCGAGCGCATCCACGTAGCCGACCACCATGTCGGTTTCTTGCAGATGGCCGTGGTGCATGTTTTCGGTGGAGACTTTCTCGAGAGGCAGGTTAAAGGCCTGGCAGAAAGCTTTCTGGTCCCAAGCGGAGAAGGTGGGATAGACGAAGTAGGCCACGTCCTGCATCTTTTTGCCAACCTGCTTAAGCACACCTAACATGACCTTGCGAAACATGAACAGGTTTATCGGAATCAGTTCTTTGTTGAACCTTTGTATGTCGCCGCAGACATGGAGCCAGCGTGGATACTTGCCGCCTATGTCCTCGGCCTTGCGATTGTGGATACCTGGAATAACCCACATGTCGTGGAGCTTCCCAAGGGTGGCGACTTCCACCCCCAGGATGCGGCGCGTGGTCATATTCTTTTTCAGAATGACCGCACTGCCGCCGTCTGAAACCACTGTGATCGGGAAGTAGTTGTGATTGAACTCAGGGGTCTTGTCCCCCGCGATAAGCAAGGCCGTGTTATAGCGATCATTAGCAGACATGAGTGAACACGCGACCTTGAGTGTCGTCTGGTAGCTGGCACAGCCGCCGGTGTTGATGGCGGTGGCGAAGGCGCGGGTCGCGCCGATCGCTTTCTGAACTTGTCCAGCAGCCGACCAGGTGGGCGCAACGTAATCTTCGGGGATGCTGGTGAAGTCGATGATCAAGTCAATCTCCTGGGGATCGATGCCCGACTTGGCCATGGTGAGTTTGGCCGCGTTGATGGCGAGGTCGGCCGCCGTCTCGTTTTTTGCCACGTGCAATGCCTCAATGCCGATGTCTTTCTCAAAGTCCACATTGGCGGCAAAAGCTTCAGTGGATTTTTCTTCATCTTCGAAAATCTGCGAGAGAGTTTTCTTTGTTACAGGCAAATAGTAGTTGGCTTCCAGGATGCCGATGTTTGCGTTCATAAGTTGATCTTGATTCCGGACGGCCTAATAACGGAGCAATGTCACCGCAGCCGTCGCACCCATGCCATGAGAGACAGCCAGCAGATAGTCTCCCTGCTTTACGCTCCCGCTCTCGATCAGAGAAAGATAGTTAAGCGAAAAGTCCGTGCCTTGCAGGTGTCCGTGGGACTCGCGGTTGGAAGCGCAGACTGGGGAAACCTTACCTTCAAAAACCTGCTGCAGCGCGGCCTCGTCTTGCGCCGAAATATTCGAGCAAAGCACGCAGGCGACGTCAGAGAACTTCAACCCGGCGCGTTCCAGCAGTGTGTCACTCATCTTACGCAGCGTTTCCGCCTTGGGAAAAGCGTCGTAGCGCGCCTTGTCCAATTCCATCCGATAAAGATCGATGTCTGCGGGATGAATCAGCGAGCCGCCAGGGATGTAACAGATATCGTGATTGTTTCCGTCCGACCATAACTCTGTGTCGATCGCTACGCCCGCGGGAGCGCCGCGTTGCAGGACAACTGCGCTCGCTCCGTCCCCCATGACGGTAACGGGGGCACTAGGGTTAAGGACGCGGTTCCCCGGAATGGTTGCGTCGCCAGTGACCAGCAGCGCGGTCCTCATGGAATCATTTTCCGACAACATCGCAGCGGCCGAACTCAGTGCGACCATGAAGTTACTCGACCCGCCGCCGCTAAAGCCTACGACAAAGGACTTGATAGCCCCCGTTTCGGCCTGGACTTTATTGCTCATGTTCCAGACCGGCACCAGGTATTCCTGCGGCATGATGGAATACTCGACGACGACATCCACCGTAAGTGGATCGACGTTGGCCAGCTGCAAGGCTTCGCGCGCCGCGGCAACTGCCATGTTCGAGGCGGTTTCGCCGTTTGTTTCGCCGTTTCGGATAGGAACTTGCTTGATCCCGAGCCGTGCTGAGATCTCACCGGTCAGGGTGATACCTTCCTCCTCGAACAGATCTTTGACCGGACGCTTGTGCGCCGGCAGATGGTAAGCTACAGCCAAAATTCCCACAGGTTCTTTCATAAATTTGTGGGGGGCGCAGGGATATTGCAGGGAAGGGACCTCTACATGCAAGACTTTTCATGGACAAAGTTTTCCAGCAGCTAAATCGGTCGACAGGGCTTGCAGCGAACGAGCGTTATTGTGCTTGTATAATTTTGCTCTTGCGTGTTAAAACACGCGCGCATGACACCGTCGCCTGGTGCCGCGTCCAAATTCCGCTGAAATCAATCGCATCTTTTTAAACTATGTTTTTCTGGAAGCAAAAGAAGGTGGTGGTGACAGGCGGACGCGGATTTATCGGCTCGCATCTGGTTGAACGGCTGCTCGCAGAAGGCGCGGAGGTAAGAGTTGCCGATCTCGCGGGCCGTGATGGCTCGAAGAATAATCTCGCTCACGTGAGCGACCACCTGGAGTTTTTCAACGTCGACCTGGCCGACCCGCAGAGCTGCAACAAAATTTGCCGGGGAGCGGACGTGGTCATGCATCTTGCAGCGAGAATCCGTGGCGTCGGCTACAACGTGCAGCACCATGGCGAGATGTTCTTCGCGAATGCGCTTATAAACTTACACATGCTGGAAGCCGCGCGGCTGGCGCATGTGGATCGTTTTCTTTGTGTCAGCACCGTGGGAGTCTATCCGAAAGAATGTAAGGTCCCGACGCCCGAAGAGGATGGTTTCAAAGGAGAGCCGGAGAGCAGCGGCTTTGGTTACGGCTGGTCTAAGCGACAGGCTGAGGTTCAGGCGCGCTGCTATAGGGAGGAGTATGGGATGAAAATAGCGATCGTCCGGCCCTATAACGTCTACGGTCCGCGGATGGACTTTAATCTCGAAACGGCTCCGGTGGTTTCTTCGCAGATAAGGAAGGTTCTGGACGCGAAAGATGTTCTCACCGTTTGGGGAGACGGTGAACAGACGCGGTCCTTTACTTATGTGTCGGACGAGGTCGCGGGGATGCTGCTGGCCGTTGAGAAATATCCTGAGGCCGATCCTCTAAACATTGGCACCAGTGAAGAGATCAAGATCAAGGATCTGGTGCGACTAATTGTGCGCCTATCTGGAAAGGACTTACAAATCCAATTCGATACGAGCAAGCCTTCAGGAGCAGCCAGGCGTTGCCCGGACATTTCCAAGGCCGCCCGCTTGATCGGCTACCAGCCAAAGGTCTGGATGGAAGAAGGAGCCCGGAGGACGATGGACTGGTATCAGGAGTCCATTCTCGCATCTCAATGAGCCGGCTTTGCAAACTGGCGATGCGAGTAGCGGGTTTCGATCTTAAGTATCCCGGGGACGAAGTGCAGTCACTCATGGCCGGATTTGAAGAGATCCTTCGAACCGGATTCATCAGCATGGGGCGGAACGTCGCGGAATTCGAGCGGCAATGGGCGGAGTACTGCGGAGTGAGATACGCTTTGGGAACGGCCAATGGCACCTGTTCGGTGGAAATGATTCTCCGCGCAATCGGCGTTAAAGGCGCCACGGTCATCCTTCCAAGTCATACCTTTATCGCGACTGCCAGCGCCGCGATACACGCCGGAGCAAAAGTTATCTTTGTTGACTGCCAACGAGAGAATTTGCAAATGGACCCTGCAGACCTGCGCCGCAAGATCAGATCAGATACGAAGGCCGTTGTCCTGGTACATATGAGTGGGATCATTTCGCCCCACCTCGGAGAAATTAAAGCTATTTGTGACAGCCACGGCGTTGCTCTTGTTGAAGACGCCGCCCATGCTCACGGAGCCACCATCGATGGCCGTAAGGCAGGTTCGCTAGGACTCGCCGCTGCCTTCTCCTTTTTCTCCACCAAGGTGCTTACCACCGGTGAAGGCGGGATGATCACGACTGAGGACGAGAAAATTTACAAGGCGGCACATGCCCTAAGGGATCATGGTCGCTTCGGGAGCGAGCCGAATGTTCACGAGGATATTGGTTACAACTGGCGGCCGGGCGAGTTCAACGCCGTGCTCGGGCTGGAGCAGATGCGTCGCGCAGACGAAATCCTGCGACGCCGTCGACACATCGCCCGTAGCTATGACCAAAAGCTGCAGGCCCAGAAAATACCGGGCATTAAGCGGCTCGAAATCCCTGACCGCGTCCAATCCTCCTATTACAAATATATCGTCTATTTCGAGTCGCCGATCGAGCGGGATACGCTGAAACAGAAGCTCAAACAGGATTACGGTGTCTCTTTGCCGGGCGAACTCTATAACCGCGACTGCCATACGCAGCCGCTCTTCGCGCGTCACCCGGAGACGATTATTCCGCAACCGGCTGAGAGCTTTCCCGAGACTAACTATGTCGTCTCGCAGCATCTGTGCCTCCCGCTCTATTTCGATCTCACTGACGAGCAAGTCGACTATGTCATTTACGCTCTCGATGACGCGGTGCGGTCACTCTAATTCTTTTTCGAATGGCCGTTTTCTCGATTGCGATGGTGGCGGCCTGTCCCTTCCCGGCAAACCATGGTACGCCTGCGGCGATCAAGGAGATGGCGGAGGAGCTGGCCCGCCGCGGACATTCCATCAGGGTCGTTACCTACCCCCTGAGTCATGACATTCCAGTAACCGGCGTCGAAATCGACCGGGTGGCTCAGATCGGCTGGAATCGTGCCGTCAATGTGGGTCCGAGTTATCAGCGATTGATGTTCGATGCGCTCCTCTTGCTCAAGTTATTTCAGGTTGTGCGCAGCTCTAAGATTGAAGTTATCCACGCTCATAACTACGAGGCCGCGCTCATCGGAGGCATTGTGGGCCGGCTTACAGGAGTGCCAGTTATTTATAATGCCATCAACACCATGATCAGTGAGCTGCCTTCCTTCGGCTTTATTCGCCCCCGCGCCTTCGCGATAGGGCTGGCCAGAGTCCTGGACTACATCGTACCGAGAATGGCGGATAGCATTATCGCCGATACCGAGGAGTTGCGTTCCTTTATCCTTGGCAAAGGTATCGACCCGGAGCGCGTGATCACGATCCACTCCGGGGTGCGGCCCGAGATGTTCGAGGCAGCTGACGGTGCGCGCGTCCGCAACCGTTTTGCAGACAGCGATGCGCCGTTAATCATCTACACTGGCACATTCGATGCATTCCAAGGACTCAGCTATCTGCTGGAGGCTTTTAAGATTGTGCATGAGCACAAGCCTACCGCACGCTTGCTGCTCGTCGGCAGCACGATTAACCCCGCTCATCTCGCGAAATACGAGAAGATGGCTGAGCAGCTCGGCTTCGCCTCACAGGTCCAGTTCACCTCGTGCACTCTCGAGGAGCTTCCTGATTTTCTCGCGGCATCTGATGTGGCCGTGGTCCCGCGGCCCGAGTCGCCAGGAATCCCGACGAAGCTCCTGAATTACATGGCGGCTGGGAACGCGATCGTGAGTTTTAAGCGATCGGCCACGGTTCTGGAGCATGGGAAAACGGCTTTTCTCGTCGAGCCCGCGACCGCGGAAAACCTCGCGCGCGGAATTATGACCCTACTCGACGACCTAGCTCTCGCGAGTAAGCTTCGTAAAAACGTACGGAATTTCGTCGTGGGTCGTTTCGATTGGCCAAGCATCGCACGGAAGCTCGAAACGGTCTATGAGAGCCTGACCCCGGATTCCATCTCAGATTCGTTAGGCCAGACCGGCGTACCGCCCGTCATGCCGCGCCGTCGTCGGAGCCGAGCTGAGCTCTAACAGGTCAGATCGCTTAGCATGAAGACACCGAAGGTTCTAATCGTTGGCTTGGACGCCGCCACCTTCGATCTCATTCGTCCCTGGATCGCTGAAGGAAAGCTCCCAAATCTTGCTGCGCTGATGAACAATGGCGCTTGGGGCAGGCTCGCCTCGATCCTTCCGCCCATTACTCCGCCGGCCTGGACATCGTTCATGACCGGTAAGAATCCTGGTAAACATGGCATTTTCCACTTCCTGGAAGCTCAGCCCGGAACTTACGCCTTGCGTTACCTGAACGGCGGCTCCCGCCGCGCGAAAACCATCTGGCGAATACTATCGGACGCTGGCTATAGCGTCGGCACAATGAACATCCCCTTTACCTATCCCCCTGAACAACTGAATGGCTTTCAAATCTCCGGCATGGACACGCCCTCGGAGAAGAGCCCCTTCATTTATCCGCCGGAGCTGCGCTCCGAGCTTGTGGGACTCCTCGGCAGGTTCGCGCTTGATGTCCGCTATCTCGGCTACATGTCCACAGACCCAAGGCGCGAACAGGTTCTCGCCGAGATGGAAAAGCTCGATAATCAATGGCTCAGTGCCAGTCTCTACTTGATGGAGAAACATCCAGCCGACGTGGTCATGTTCACCTTCATGTCCATCGACACGGTGCAGCATTACTTCTGGCAATACATGGATCGCGATCACCATCTGCACGATTCGGTTGCGGCGCAGCATTTCGGCGACGCTGTTCAGCGCGTTTACCAGCGCCTCGATGACGCGATCGGCCAGATGCTGAGCAAAACATCCAGCGACACCTCAGTCTTCATCGTCTCAGATCACGGCGGCGGCCCGACTTCCGATCGCGTTGTCTATCTCAATCGTTATTTGGCACAGTTGGGCCTGCTTCAGTACAAGGTAGATGAGCGGTCGGCCCTGATAAAGGTTGCGCACAAATTTACTCGCGGCACCTACACGATGCTGCGCGACACTCTTAGCTCACGGCAAAAGAGCTATCTCGCTTACACGTTCCCAAGATTGCGAGGGTGGTTCGAATCCACCTTCACCTCTTTTACGGAAATCGATTGGGCACGGACAAAAGCATATTGTAGCGAAGTGCTGGCCTCACCGCCGAGTATCTGGATAAACCTGAAGGGCGTGAAGCCTGCGGGCATCGTCGACCAGAGCGAATATGAGCCGCTCCTGGAGTTGATCCGCGATAAGCTGGCCGAGCTCAAAGACCCGCGCACCAACGAGCCAGTTATCAAACGAATCCTGCGGCGCGATGAAGTCTTCCACGGTCCGTATTTGAACGAAGCGGCAGACCTGATCCTCGACTGGTGGGAAGCGAGCCATTTCTCGACCAGCCCAAGCTTTCCCGAAGACACGGCCGAGCCCGCTGTCGAAATCCGCGAGCGCAAGCCGTCGGAAGGCTCCGAGTGGGGTGGAACTCATCGGCTTGACGGTGTTCTGATTGCACAAGGAAAGGCCTTCAAACGCGGTGCCGAGGTCAAAGGTGCATGCTTGATTGACATGGCACCGACTCTCTTGCATTTGATGGGCCAGCCGGTGCCCGATGACATGGATGGCCGCGTATTGGTAGATCTGTTCACGCCTGAGTTCATTGCGAAAAACCCAATCCGGATTGGAGGCAGCGGAAGCCCAGATGCCAAACCAACGGCGGAATATTCCCCGGAAGAGGCTGCGATCGTCGAGAAACGACTCAAGGATCTCGGTTACATCGAATGACTGGAAGCGATCTCGTAAATAGGATTGTCATTCTGAGCGCAGCGAAGAACCTTCCGGATAACCCCGGGATGGCCCGTGAGGTCCCTCGCTGCGTTCGGATGACACGCGTCGCGGCACATTTATGAGATGACTTCCAGGTTGCTTGCTCGTTCAAAGATAAGTCCAGTTCGCCTTCGCAAGGAGGCCGCCTCTTGGAAGGCGTTTAGCCGTAACTCGGGCACGTGAGCCTGAGAGAAAGGTCGATGTAGTTGTGGCGTTCCCGGGAAAAAGACTGGTCACTAGCTCAACATCAGCGTTCGCCTGGATGGGTTTCTATCTCTTGCGATTTGCCGAGCGCGTTCTCCCCCTAAGTGTGCTAAGCCTTTTGCTTAGGCCGCCGGCCGCAGCTTGGGATCTGCTACAGCTCCTCCGGAGCGAACCGCTGACCTTATGGCGACGCTTCCCAAAGATATGGCACCCCAAGCCTGTCTCTTTCTTTATGCGCCAGGGCCTTGGCCTGTCTCACGCAGAACTCGTCCACCTTTGGCCGGATCGCCTTCACACCTCGCGCTGGCTGAGCCGGTGTCGCCTGGAAGGTAGGAGTCATCTTAGCGGATTATGGGAAGGCAGGGGACTGGTCCTGGCTACATTGCATTTCGGACCATCGGAGATACTGCCTTACTGGTTACGCGCGCATGGCATTGTCACAACTACGATTCGAGGCTTCGCTCCCGGTTCGCGAGACAGCCTAACGAAGTATCAGTACGCCTTGAGCCCTCCGGCCGACGTGCCGGTGTTTCTCCACGTGGACGAGATGGTCCCGCTGCCCCGCGTTGCGCACGTTCGGCAATTACTCGGACCGGGCCGGCGGCTGCTCGTGGAGGTGGATGTTGATCGCGGGATACAAATTAATGTTCCTTTCGATAATCACCTATTCCGGGTGGCGGCCGGGGCGATTCGTCTCGCGGCGCTGGCAGGCGCTGAACTGATTCCTTGTTTGATCGTGGAGACGGCATCGTGGAGCTATACCATTCACTTCGGCGATCCGGTGCCTGGCAATTATCTTGGCAACTCGCCCGACCTGGAAGCTGCCGCTGCTCATTTGCTGAAGGAATTTCGAAAGGTCGTTGTGCGTTATCCGGAGCAATGCAACGAGACATTCCTATCCAGCATCTCGCCGTCAGTCGTGGATGGAGCCTCCGATATTAACCTTTAGTTCGTACGCGCCCGAAGGTCGTTGATGGGACCACCCTGGAGACAACTGCCGAACGCCAGCGGAATAGGCGAGCACCTGCTAACGGAGGAAGCTTCTCGCTATGGCCTTCCGCAGTCTGGGCTCGGGCCTCTGTCGGTCGCGCGGTCGAAACTCGCTGATAACCACACGTTCGATCTGTCTTCAACTGACAGCCGCAAGCGACGCGTGATCGGCGTGCTCCGCCTTGCCATTAGTCTTCCCTAGCTTGGCGAAGACGAAACTCTCAACATCGTTGAGGGTTTGAAAGTTGTCCGGATCCATGTCGGTGTCTTCAATCGTCAGAGGAAAAGTCTCCTCCAGAAAGGCGATGAGCCGGAATGAGCCGAGAGAATCGATAACATCGGTCTTCAAAATGAGGTCGTCATCCTTCAACTCGGTCAAGCCTCGACCAGCGGCGTATTCCAGAATAAAAGCCCGAATCGGTTCCTTCACGTCCACCAGTTCATTTTCCATTTTTGGATATTATTCTGCGCGTCAACGCCAAGTCGAGAAAATTCTCAGGGCGCTGCTTATGGGGATCCCACCGCTGCGCTGGACGACGAGCTGGGCGGGCGAACCGGTGCGCCACCCTTGCCTAACGAGCCCTGCTGTTCTGCGTCACCGGCCGACGAGAGAAATTTTCGAGCGCTCGGCGAGATCGATCAGCGCGGCTTTTTCGAGGAGCAGGGTGCGGCTGGCTTCGATCGCGATCGCGCGCACTCTCGCCTCCGCGGCGACGCGCAGTGTCTCGGCGCCGATGACCGGGACATCGAAGCGCATGTCCTGATTTGGCTTCGTGACCTTGATGACAATAACGTTTTTCTTGCCTAACGAGCCGCCGCGCTGGATCGCTGCGTTTGTGCCTTCAAACGCTTCGACGGCGAGGACGGTGCCGTTCTTGACGACGATCGTCTGGCCGACATCGAGCGCGCTGAGGTGTTTCGCGATTTCGAAACCAAAGGCGATGTCGTCTTCTTCGCGCGCCTTCAATGTTGGGCCGGCGATCTGTCCGACAGGCGCGAGGAGATGATCGAGGAAGGTCGTGGCCGCAAGCAGCTCGATCTGGAGGTCCGCGAGTTGATCGGCGATCGCGCCGAAGATCGATGCGGCATTGCGCTGTTTCAGGCGCGCGAGCAAGACCATCGCTTTGAGATCGGGACGGAGACTGAAGAGGTTTCCGGGCGCGATCTGTCCCGCCATGATCGCGTGCCTGACGTTCGCCTCGCGGAAGAAATTAAGGAGCTTGCCGAGCTGGCCGACGCGCAGCCACACGATCTCGTCGGCGCGGTTGGTGATCTCCGCGGATGTTTCGCCGGTGAAAGCCGCGACGATGATTTTTTTCACGCCCGCGACGCGGGCCGCGTCCGCAAGCAGAAGCGGATAAACGCCGTTGCCGGCGATGATCCCGAGCGCGTCTGCCGTTTGCATTTCGCCGGCCATTCGGCCTAACGAGGCAACTAGTGTCGTTGCCGGCGTTTGACGTGCAATTGGGCAAGCGCCTTTTGCAACGACGCCTGAATGGAAGCGACTTCCTCCGCCCCGTGATCTTCTTTCATCGCGGCTTGGGCACGCGCGACCGCCTCCTCGGCGGCGGCTTCATCGATGGTGGACGATTCGAGCGCCATGTCGGTAAGGACCGAAATGGAGTCACTGGTGATCTCGGCAAAACCTTCGCCGACCGCGAGCGAGGTTTGGGCGCCGCCTTTGAAAACGCGCAGCTCGCCCGGCTTGAGCGTAGTCAGCACCGGAACGTGCTGCGGATAAACCCCAAGCTCGCCGTCCATGCCTGGGAGGACGACCATCTCGACGTCTTCGGAGTAGGCTTTTGCCTCCGGCGTGACAATTTCTAATCGGAGCGTGCGCATTTTAGGGAAGTTGAGAGTTGAGGGTTGAGAGTTGAGAGACGGAAAAAGAAGAAGCCATAGGGGAAGCGGGTCGCATTTTAAGATTCTCAGCTCTCAACTAACGACACTCAACTTTCCTTGATCATATCGATCCCGCCCTTCATGTAGAAATTCTGCTCGGCGACATCGTCATGTTTGCCATCGAGGATTTCTTTGAAGCCGCGGACGGTTTCGGCGATCGAAACATATTGGCCGGCGCTGCCGGTGAAGACCTCCGCAACGTGGAACGGCTGGCTAAGAAAACGCTGGATCTTGCGCGCCCGGAATACCGTGAGTTTATCTTCAGGGCTGAGCTCGTCCATGCCGAGAATCGCGATGATGTCCTGCAAGTCCTTGTAGCGTTGCAGCACCTTCTGCACGCCGCGCGCGACCGCGTAATGCTCTTCGCCGACGATGTCGGGTGCGAGCGCTTTCGAGGTCGAGGCGAGCGGATCCACCGCCGGGTAAATGCCGAGCTCAGCGATCGAGCGTTCGAGCACGATGGTCGAATCGAGATGCGCGAAAGTGTTCGCCGGGGCCGGATCGGTGAGATCGTCCGCCGGCACGTAAACCGCCTGCACCGAAGTGATGGAGCCTTTGTTGGTCGAGGTGATGCGTTCCTGTAGATCGCCCATCTCAGCGGCGAGCGTCGGCTGATAACCGACTGCCGATGGCGTCCGGCCTAACAATGCCGAAACTTCCGCGCCGGCTTGCGAGAAACGAAAAATGTTGTCGATGAAAAGAAGCACGTCCTGGTTGCGCTCGTCGCGGAAGTATTCCGTCATGGCAAGCGCGGAAAGGGCGACGCGGAGGCGCGCGCCCGGAGGCTCGTTCATCTGCCCGTAAACAAGCGCGACCTTCGACTTGCCTAGGTCTTTCTGATCGATGACCCCGGCTTCGCTCATTTCCGTGTAGAGATCGTTACCCTCACGCGAACGCTCGCCGACGCCAGCGAAGACTGAGAAGCCGCCGTGGTTCTTCGCGATATTGTTAATGAGCTCGAGAATGACAACCGTCTTGCCGACGCCCGCGCCGCCGAATGCGCCGACTTTGCCGCCCTTGGTGAAGGGACAAATGAGATCGATGACCTTAATGCCGGTCTCGAGAATCGTCGCCTGCACATCCTGCTCGGTGAGACTGGGCGCCTTGCGATGAATCGGGTAGCGCTTCGTGAATGAAACGGGCCCGCGATTATCGACCGGGTCGCCGGTCACGTTAAAAATGCGGCCGAGCGTTCCCTCGCCCACCGGGACGGAGATCGGACCGCCGGTATCGGTCACAGGCATGCCGCGCTTGAGGCCTTCGGTTGAAGACATCGCGATCGAGCGCACCCAGCTGTCGCCCAGATGCTGCTGCACTTCGAGAGTAAGCTTAGTCGGGTTGCCGTTCACCTCATACTCGATTTCGAGCGCGTTATAGATGCCGGGAATTTTTCCGGCGTCGGCGAAGTCCACGTCGACGACGGGACCAATCACTTGGACAATATTACCAGTATTCATAAAAGGGCGGCCCACGGGGCGACGGCCCAGCGCGCGGGAGTCCCAAGGTAACGAAGCCGCTCTTTCCGGCAAGAGGAAAACCGGCCCGATCTCCTCTGGGCTCGATGCCCCAGTTCGCCCGAGCTTAATTGAAAGGCATCTCATCCGCCGGCACTACTTCGTGCCAGCGGCGAATGATGTTAAAAGCGCGCGCTGAGATTTCATCAAAGTCCCGCTCGCTCGAGGCCGTCTGAATGACTATTTGTTCGGTCGGTTTGAGGTCGAGAAATGTAACACTTTGCCGTCTCGTCTCACCCGCAATGCGATAGGAGAAAGTAAAACGATAGCTCTGCCAGTTGTTGATAGGCAGCGGATTGGGCGTCCCTTCCAGGAGGGCGATCTCTTCTGCGCCGGTGGATAGAAGCGCGCGGGCGGCTTGCTGATAGCGATCCAACGATTCGGGAGCAAAGGCTATCTGCGCAGGGATGGGCGATTGCCGCAACCGCAGCATCGCACCCGGGAACTTGTCGAAACGAAAAGAAGCTCCGCCTTCGAATTCCGTCAGCTTCGTTTCTGAGTCTATCTTAACGGCGTATTTTTCTTCGCCGTCGGCAAAATAGGGGCGTTGGCTGACGACGCCATCGTTCATGGTGGAGACGTAACGTGGAACCAAATCGATCGCCCCAGCGGAGAGGACAAGTGCGGCGTTAATAAGGAGGGCAAGGTAAGGTGCTTTCATATGCCGGATTTAGAACTTGGCCCAACTGCCACGGGTGATAACCACCGCGTCGAGGCTTCCCGGGGGCGGCGAGGAGCTAAAGAGAGTGTCAAAATTCCAGCGACGTTTTGGCGGCGCATAGATATTGCCGGTGTCCCACTCACCGGTGAAGACCTTGCTCTCGAAGAGCTCCACCATCGAACCGTAGTAGGTGCAACTCCTGTTATTCCATGTCTCCAGGAATCGCGGGAAGTTGATCGCTCCGCCCGAGTAACCATAGGGTGCGCCGCTCGGCGGGGTCCAACCCGATGGCATAAACCCAGACATGATTGCTGTGTTGTAGGTGGTATTCGTAGCCGGCCGGCTACTCAGGCCAAGACTGGCATTGGCGTCATTCCAATTATTGGAAAGAAGCATGACAGCATCGGCAATAACCGCGGCGGGTTTCTGAGTATAGCCGGGTACGACGGGAGAATCCGTGTTGGTTGGATTTCCGCTGGCGTTGGCTGGGACGGCAGTCGGGTCGCTAACCGTCCCGGTATTGTAGTCTCCCTGGATATACACCGGATTCTCACTGGCAATCGTGAGACCACGAGGGTCGTCGGGGAGGACCCCTCCATTCTGGAGGCGCACCGCCTTCGGGTTTGGATCGTCCCCGGCCAGGGTCGTGTCGTGGACGTAAAGAATGTCATTAAAACCGGTCACGCCGCTGCTGTTGAGAACCGCGGCGACTTGTGCCATGTCGACATTCGCCACGGTCACCGTTTTCCCCTCGCGCTGGTCCCAGAAAGAAGTTTTGCTGACCGCGCTTTTCAAGTCTGTGTTTATTTGTGGCGCCTCGGCCTTGCCGAACTTGGTGCCGTTCTTTGTCCGCACGGTCACAGCCGTGGTCGTAACTGGAGGCACGCTTGTATCGGCCTTAGTGTTGATCTCGATCTCGATACCCGCCTTGTTATAGACGCGGCGCTGGGCGATTTCTGGTGGGTCTGGAAACCCGGCTACAGGGGGCTCGATTAACTCCCGAAACGTATCGTTGTTAGGATTGGTATCTGTCGTATCCAGCACGGCTGAGGGTTTATCGCCGAATGGCTCCATCCGTGAGACCTTGGAAAGTTGGGCATCTTGTCCATTAGGATAAATGGGAGGAACCTTCGCTCCCGGATCCCAAGGGTTCCAGGTATTGATGGAGGGGGGATCGATGGTATCGGTATAGTTCCCCGAGTAGGACGCGTTTCCGCCGACGGTCAGCGAGCCGTACTGAGAGCCGTTGAGATAGAGATCCGAATTGGTATGAATGAGCCCGCTGATCATGATTTGCGCCGGCTGGGCGATTGCCAGATCGCCCTCGAAGAAAAACATGGATTGGAAAAGCGGAACCTCTGTGTATTCGACGCGCCGGGTCACTCCAGCGACCGCACCGCTGCCAAAGGTAATCGTTTGCCGCATCTTTGCGCTCACGAGATAGCGGTAGGTAAATCCACGAAACCCTGGGTAGGAAAGCAGGTTCGTATATATGCGCGTAGCGCTGGCCGCCGGTGCTCCGTATTCGTCTATCGCGGTGATCGCCAGCGGCCCCTTCTGGGCAGCTGTCCCGTAACTCATGCCTGGAAAAGCCGGAGCACCCAGGGTGGCATTTGCTTCTGACGTGGTAAGCGGCCGGTTCTTTCCCACGGTGCGCGCCTTCCAAAGGCCAAAGCCATGTTCGATCGCGCCTTCGGTCGCCTTTTCCACGTTCACATAATTCCGCGCGCTTGCGCTTAGCCGGGCAGTTCCACTCGTGTTGTTGATGGCCACAGCGATGAACACCGAGACGACCGCCAGGATACACATGACAATGAGCAGACCGCTGCCGGCGCATGGTGAGGGCGCGATAAAGAGGGTGGTACGAACAAACCGCCGGGAGACAGACGGATTGGCGACTTTCGAGTTTTTCATCATCTGATCTTAACGTTGCCGAGAAGGAAGCGTGGTCGTGATTCTGACGAAGGTGTTGAAAGAATTCGCCGCTTGCTTGTTAGCAAGCGACTTAACGTAATCCTGTGCCTGCGTACCAAGGTTCGCCGTGACCAGCCTGTTACCGCCCGTCGTGTCGATGGAAAAAGGGGTTGCATCGGCTGGCCCACTGACGGGAACCGCCGTGCTCACTGCGTCGGTGATAACAACGTATTGAGAAGGATCATTTAAGATCGCGGCCAGAGTTACGGGTGGCAGTGGCTCGAAGCTCCCATAAAAACGAAGCCCATTTCTACCGCCCGATGGCATCACGATGAAGGCCTCCCGCCGAACGAGTTTGGCTGTCTTCTGTTGTGGCGGAGTGTCTGGCGGATTTCTCCAGTCGATCGCCACCCCGAGCGGGGCGACAAAAGTCAGGGTGATCGATTGGCGCTTGGCCGTCGCATCGATCACGCCCGCCGCGACACTGGCAACCTGCGCTCGGATGGGTGGGCCGGTCGGGGGATCGATAAGCAAAACATCACCCGGTCGCGGAATCGGCGCCGAAGCTAAAATATTGGTCGAACGGGTCACCGTCACGCTCGTATCCGTTGCCGCGAGACCTGGAGATCCCGGATAGGTTATTACATACGGATCTCCGACTAGACGGTCGAATTGCAGACCAGCCGCCGGCGTCACTCCCGTTGCCACCCCGCTCGTATCGGTCAAAATAGGCGGGCTCTGTGCCTGTTGCAGTTCGTTGGTCAACCGATCGAGCTCCGAACGCACCGAAGCGTGCGACTGATTCAGCGACGTATTCTTGGCGAAGAGAAACGTCTGGCTCCCCATGTAGCTCATCGCCACGGTGCCCACCACTGAGAGGACGCCGAGAGCGACGAGGATTTCAACGAGAGTAAAAGCCGACTGCTGGTAATAGGGTTGACGGAGCGCCTGCATTCTAGTCGTCAATGGCTCGCTCTGTCGTCATCTGGATCGAGTAAGGGCGGGAGTTATAACTGTAATCTAGCTGGATCGTGATCCGTCGCAGAGTGGCGACGGGATTGCCCGTGGAAACATTGGTCACAGTGCGCGTCATGGTGCCTGTAACTGGGCCAGTCGCCGTCGCGTCATCTTGCATCGTGGCGATCTGCACGTTGTCGGAGCCGGCGGGGTCGGGCGAGCCATCGTTGTAACTCGCGGGGATTCCGCCCGTGAGAGCCAGGATCGGCGGCTCTGCCGTAGAATCCCACGCCACGGTGAGCGCCGTATCAATATTACGCTGCACGATCCCGCGCGCCGCTGCCATTGTCCGCATCTGCGCCGCCTGCCGATTAGTCTGCAGCATCGCCTGCGTGGAAACGATGATAGTAAGGGTCAAGAGCATCACCGCGACCATTGCCTCAACCAGTGCGACGCCGGAGGTGCGCGACCGGCAAATTATCGCGGCGCCATCCGGCGCGTCTGCAGGGATGGGTCGTCTGTGAGAAAGAGAAAACATACCGTGCTCGCGAGAATCGGGAATTATTCGCGACAAATAAAGCAGCGAGCGTGCCAGCGTGGGATCCAGCGGCATTCTTAAGAGCGGGATCAGCGGTCCCGTGGGATCAAACGGCCGCAGCGCGCGAGCGAAGCTAGACCGGGAGCCTGTCCGGAATTTTTCCTGCAGGGGACCCTGACAAGACAGGGTGGGTAGCAATGTCCATGCCCCTCAATCCGGGTCTGAGAAACTTTAGGCCACCCGGCGGGTCGCGAAAAAAATAACAGGTGTCCCACGAGGGAAAACAAGCGAAATCAGTACATGGAGATTATAGTTGGCATGAAAATGATAGTTGACCTTGAGAATCATTTGTAAGAAAAATGATTTTGTCATCAAAACAGTCCTCAAAAAACAAAAGCTAATCATGAATAACTGCACCTCTCAAAAAACCGCAGCGGCGCTCGTGGCAGCCGGTCTCGCTGCCTTTTCCCTCGCGGCGAATGCCACCGTTATCGATCTCACGGGCAACAATGAAAGCGGAATGGTCAACGGTGGGCAGTTCGACTGGACCGCTGCCCGGCCCACCGGTACCGGCGTGCTTGACCCTTTTGTCCGCGTCCAAGCGAACGCCACAGAGCAAGGCTATAACACTTCGGGGGGGGAGGCCTTCGACGACAAGGCGGGGATCTGGACTCATGACATCCAATTCTCGGACTTGCAGAGCACGGAGGTCACGATCGGAGGCACCGCTTATTTTAAACTGCAACTCGATGTGAACGAGCCGGGCGGCAATAAATCGTTTATCTCCCTGGATCGACTTGAGTTTTACACCTCCTCCACCGGCGGCAAAACCACCACCGACGTCGCATCACTCGGCACGCTGCGCTGGAGCCTGGACGGCTCGGGTGAGAGCTATGTTCTATTGGATGCCTCGCGCAACAGTGGCAGCGGGTCGGGCGATATGTTCGCCTACATTCCGGTCTCGGCCTTCGCTGGCGCGAAAGGCTCCGACTTCGTCTATCTGTTCAGCCGATTCGGGGATCAAGTGACCGCCGATGGATCGACTGAAGGCGGATTTGAAGAGTGGGCGCGAGTTCCAAACCTGACCCCTGTGCCCGAGGTTGGAGGGCTTTATCCGATCGTGAGCTTGCTTGCGGCGGTTGGATTCACCCACCTGCTAAGGCGCCGGCGGATGGCGCAGCTCGCCCTCGTGAAAATCGAAGATTGATTTCTGTGGGTTAGGTTAGGGATGCGGCCGCCTCCATGAGGCGGCCGTTTTCTTTGCAAGGAGAAGTGTGCACGCCGGTCCCAACAAGAAGTATCAAGTAGTGTCCTGGGTCGGGGTCGAAAAGACTCGACATGCCATTAATGTAGCCCGTTAGAGCATGGCACATCCCAGCATTATTTGTGCAAGCCTCAGAGCACGCCGCCTCGGAACCCCACAACTTTCGCGGCACGCAAAGATTATTCCGCTTGCAATCAGGGAGCTCTCGGCACGATGACCAAATCAGGCCGATAATTGGCATGATTATAATTATTGACCCTGAGAATCAGTTATGACAAAACGAACATCAGCAAGAACAAAAATTACCCTTCCTGATTTCGTAAGAGAACAAATGAATCGCCCTCGAATCGCCATGAAAAATAATCGTGTTCCTCTTGCCGCAAAATCGCTCGCGGCGTTTGCCGTTTTTTTCGTGTTTGCCGCTTCGTCAGCTTGGGCCACGATCGTTACTTGGAATCTGAATCCATCCGGCGCTGAAGGCGAGATCGGTTCGTCCAGCCAAACCTTTACATCCTCCGGCTATAGTATCACAGCCTACGGTTACACGGTTGGCTCTCCAATCACCCCGCTCGGCCTTTATTTCAAAAATCAGGGAGCCGATGAGACCGGCCTCGGTATCGTCGGCCCGGCAGATCACGAACTGCAAGGGAATGGCGTCTATC
>JACDGM010000102.1 GCA_013815325.1 Chthoniobacterales bacterium | reverse complement strand
TCGGCCGCCGTGCTGCGCGCGATCGGGAACCAACAACCCAGCGACCCCGAAAACTGGTCCTTCTAACGCACCGCGCCCCGCACGAATCTCGATCCCTATCCCCTCAAACTACGTGCGCGTGCTCACCGGGCGCCACGTATACAAGTCGGCGGTCGTCCTCACCGATGCCCACTACCGTCGTCACCTTGAGGTAGAGCATCTGCCGATGGCTGACGTTGGTTGCCGCGATGTTGCGCTCTTTCCATTCGGCGGACCAACCCATCGCAGGCACGTCGACGGGCAGAGCAAGCGCGGTGAACAGGTCAATCAAGACCGGATTGACGGTTGACCAGCCGATCATTTGTCGTCAGTCAGCTCGTGTTTAATCGAGGTCCACAACGTGCCCGAGTCAATTAGCGGAGTAGACGATCCCTTTTTCGCGATCGTGCTTGCGGCATTCTCGGGCGCGATGCCTGCGCGGATACGGGCTTGGATTCCCGCCACGGCAACCAGGCCGAAGCGGTTCAGGGCGGCCTCAACGGTGGGGATTTTCCCCGAAAGAAGAGCCGCCGAAAGCTTTCGCATCAGCGTCTTGTTCTGATCGACGTTCTCATCGCACCAGCCGCGGATAAACGAACGCTCCGGGATCGTATCGGTCCCGAACTCATTCCACTCGGCAACGTCGAGGACGGTTGGCCCATCTCCCTCAGCCGCTGCGCCTTCGGCTTCATGGACCCCGACGGTTACCCGTTTGCCTTTCGCGGTGGCCAAGATGCGCTTTTGGAGCGCCTTGTAGCCACTGTCGCGATCGGAAATGCGGGCGTTCATCAGAGCACCATGAAACCAACGGTGCACTCACGACGAAGGCGAGTGAACTCACCCCAGTAGCGAGATCGCTGAGCGTCGGGTGACGTGTCGCCGTCAGCAGCCATGCGCAGACTCGTGCCGGCCTCGCCGGTCCAGAGCAGATGAGCGGCCAGGGCCGACACAGCCGCGTCAGCCTTGAACCCGTAGATAAGCGGGTCAACGCTCAACGCGGCCTCAGCCAAGACGGCGCCGACGAGATCACTATCCGTGTTCGAGAACTCGGGATAACGAGCAGCGAACGAGACCGCAGTGGGCATGGGTTAGCGCTTGGTGGCGACCGGAACCGGTTGCGTATCCGGAGCAGGCGGAGGCGGCGCAAACACAGTGCCGACGCGCGGGGCCACGTCGTTGACCTGAGCCGAGACCGATACGCCAGCGGCCTCAGTGGGCACAGGATGGGGCGCAACCGGAGCAGGGGCATCGACAGCACGAGTAGTGCCTGGAAGCTCCCACGGGGTTGCTACGCCGTCCGATGACAGCGTGTGGACCTGGGCAGCACCTTGCTTCTGCAAGGCGCTTAAACGGGCAGCCACGGCCTCGGGCATATCGCCCTCGAAATGGTTATTGCCCGGCACCAGCGCCCAGCCAGCGTGCGGCTGGGGCATAGCGTAGCTCTGCGTAGTGGTAACGCGGAACATCAGCGCTTCTCGACTGGCTTACCTGGACCGGCGACATTCTTGTCGTCGGCCATGCGAGCGCCTTGAGCCGAGCCGTCTTTGCCAGTCGTCGAAACGTCTGGCGACGCCTGAGTAGGCGCATGCTCAATGGTGTCCGGGGTGTCCTCGGCCGCGACCCATTGGCCGTTCATGTGCTTCATGCCCGGGATTTCGAGAACGATTTGCTTCTCGTCGTGCATTTGTTTCAAGCGTTCGAGGATCGGAGCGGCGACGTTCTTCTCGTCAACTTCGCTCTTGCCGGACTTGAGCTCGAAGTTGTGATCGGGCCAGCTGAGGCCGGAGCCGTTATTCTGAATCTTGATCATGGTGATTGATCCTTAGAAATGGTTGGGCACGTCAACGCAACGTGCATTGTCAAGCGCAACACCTGGCGACACGTCGCCTAATCACGGGGTGTAATCCACGTACCTGACTGCTTGTGGTTGATAAATTTTGCAGCCGCCGCAACGCGCCCAGCACGGCACAACAAACTCGAAGTTCGTCGGCTGCGGAGGCAGCGCCTCGAACTCAAGCGGGATGATGCCCTCGAGCACCATCGGATCGCGCTTGAACGCGATCGCGCGGTCCTTGCCGCCGACGCCAGAGCCGGTGAGGCGGTACCACTGCACCACGTTTTTAACGTAGGGGTTATTCGCTTTGAACCAGTTCAATACGCTCGTGTCCGAGGTTGTCGAGCGCGGGGTCGACGCCATCGCGTTATAAACCGCAGGCGAAACCGCCAGCGTATCCGGCAACCAGCGCTGGTTGGATCCACTTACGATGATGTTCGCGATCTGATTCGCGTTGGCGATTTGTTGGTCTGCATTCAACGCAGCGAATGACGTGTTATTCGTCGGCACTACGATGCCTTGAGCAATCACATCCGCGTTGTTGATCAGGCCGGCGCAACCGACGTTCGATTGACCAGTGCTCAGCGACAAGTCGCCGAATGCCAACATCTCATCGATGCCAGTTTCAATCGCAGCCTTCGCCGCGTTGGCCTTCAGCATCGGCAGGTCCATGCCGAGGCGAGCCGCCTCGCGCATTGAGTTGATATCCCAGCCGTAAGCGGCTTCGACATTGCGCACCTTGCCGGTGACTTCGAACGCCACCAAGTCGATACGGGGGATGTCGTTTACAGCGTTCGCGGCGATGCGCGCGCGGCCCTTGCGGTCGTACACGCTATAGACGTAGTTATCAGCGGTCGGAGCGATGTCGGTCGCGATCGGCAAGAGCGAGCGGCCGAGCAACTCGGCGTATTGCACCGTGTAAATTTGCTGACGAACTTGCGTCAGCTGGCGCTCGAGAAACGCCGTTTCCTGCGCATCGAAGCGAGACGACAGTTCGGATTTGATGGCGCGCGAAACGATGGCTTCGCTGCGCTGAATGCGTTCGAGTTGCATCTGAGTGAGCATTGATGGGGGGGCTCCTGCGGGCATGGGTCCGCGTGGCCGCGCGCATCGAGGCGCGAAGCCGAAAGGTTTGCGGCCGCGGCGCGTCCCGGAACCACTCCGATACAGCGCCGCGTCACGGTGCGAGTTACGGCGTATTGATTTCCACGACGGCGACAGTTGCGCCGGCGGTCGTAGACGCGCCGGTGAAGTACTGGGCGCGCGGGATCGCGACGGCCTTGCCAGCGTCAGTATCCGAGCGGAAGCCGCCGGGAGTCAGTGCGCCGTTGACCGTGAAGCGGCCGAACACGGCAGCGCCAGCGGTCGCCGTGCCCTCTTCGGGGGTAACCCAGACTTTGTTCTTACGGAGGCAGCGCACGGGGTCGCCGATTTGATAGCCTGCACCCGAGGTCGTAAGCGGGATGCTTCCGCCGGAGGCCTTGCTTTCGTCGCGCAAGGCGATGGCAATCTGGCCCGCGGTCACGTCGCCAGTCAGGCCGACTGGGGCGCAGTTCTCGCCCGAGAACACGACGAGCGTGCCGAAGGGGATCACTGCAGTGGCGATGCGAGTCACAACGTCATGCGGGCTGAGGTCGTACAGCATCCCGGGGAAGCCGATCGCGGCATTGAACGCTACGCTGGTCTGAATAGAGGTAGGCATAAAACAAACTCCTAGGCCCCGCTACAGGCGGGCCTGATGGATCAAATAGATTGTTGGGCGCGGCTAACTGGCTCGCGCCGAGGTGATTACTTGTTGCCGATTGGCGCGCTGGCGAGTCCGCGGGACTTCTCGATTGCTTCGATCTGGGCCCGCACAACTGGGCTCATATCGCTCGCATCGAGACGCTTGTTCGCCTCGACGCTGCGGACAATCGCGTCAATACTGTCGACGCGAACCGCAGTCTTCTCGACCGACTCGAAGCGGCCACGTACGTAGTCGTCCGACTTGCCAGCGTCGTTGAAGTCGCTCGCGTCGAGCTTGATGACATCGACCATGATTTCTCGGTCCGATTTCTCATCGAGCTTGGCCTCGTCACCGAGAACCGCCCTGGCCTTGACCACGAGCTGAACACGGGCGTTGACCTTGTCGGCCAGTGCCTTCGGGTCGCTCGCAGCGGCAAGCTGCGTTTGCAGCTTCTTGTGCTCGGAGTCGAGCGCATCGAGCTTGCCTTGCAGCTCGTCTTTCTCGGCCGTAGCGGCTTTCAGCGCGGCCTTTTTCTCTTCGACCTTAGAGTCGAGCTTCGTTACGGCGGAGGCGTGGATCTGCTCAATCTTCTCGATGTGAGCCTCCGAACCGAAATCGAAGTCCTTGCCATCGAGTTTGATTTTGACAGTCATTGTTTGTTCCGTTTCTTCGACGCTTACCGCATCGGTTGAGTCAAGGCGTAGGCCAACGTCCGCGCGCGATCGCCCGGGCGCGAGTAGCGCTACATGGTTATAGGTAATGCCGCGTTGGATCGCGTCGTAGGGTTCGCCGTTCCAGATGCCGGGAGTGGCATCCATTCGGCACTGGTAACCGAGCGAGACCTCAGAGAGCTCTCCTCGGTCGATTGCGTCGGCCGTCTTGCCGTCTTGGACAACCAGATTACCCGCGACGAAGCTCTTGCCGTCTTGGCGCACGTCTTCGGTGTGACCGACGGTGAATTTGCGGAACGTGCCAGCGTCAAGCAGACCGCCGATCTCGTACGGATGGCCAACCGTTACGGCGGCACCGCGCAGAGACTCGAGCGAGTCCGCGTGGAAAACTTCTTCTGGCAAGCGCAGCTCGCGGCGCACAGTGCCATCCCCCTGGCGATACTTGAGCACGCCAGTGCGGGTCAGGGTTGCCGGGACCCGTGCCCCACCTAACGTGGTACGAGCGGCCTTGCTAAGCTTGCCGCCTGCGTCTAGGCGATTGACTGCACCGACATCGGTTGAGTCGGTGCGAGTCTTGCGGGCGTGCTGGAGCAGGCGCATTGCCGCGGTCATCACAGCCCGCTCGTGCTTGTCGAGCGTCTTCTGCGCGTCTTCGGCAGATACGTCGCCCTTGTTGCCAAGGTCGCCACCATCGCCCTCGACCTCGTCGTCCCCGAGAAGTTCTTTCGCTTCCGGGTCGTCGATACCGCCCGTGCTCGGCAGTGAAAAGTTTGGCTGGATATTATCCATTATAGGTGTTCCTTATTCAGCCGCTTGATCGGACGAATTGCTGCCGTCTTCAGAGTCCAAGTCTGGTAGAATTGGAGTCATGCGGAGCTGTAAAGAATGCGGGGCCTCGCTTGAGGGTGTGGACCACGTACGGATCTCGCTCAGGCAGCATCAGCGATGTTGGCGACGTAGCGGCGTGACACGCGAAGCTTCGTGAGGCCAGTGCGCTACTCCGCAGCTAGATCGGAGTCCTCAAGATCATCCAGTAGCGGCTGACTTACACACCGGCACGAAAAATCATCTCCCGGGAGCATAGGCTCCCCATCGATCTCAGGCGGATCATCGAGAGAGAACTCGACTCCGTTTAGGGCCTCTGAGCTTCCCCGGATTTCCAAGACAGCCGGCGAGGAGAGTATCCTCGGGGAGAGGTCATGGAAACAAAGACCAAATCGAAGCGCAAGAAACACCCGGAGCAGTTCAAGCTTGAGGCCGTGCGACTGCTCGAGACACGAGGCGAGCGAACCGTCGCGGACGTCGCAGCCGGCCTAGGCGTAGCCGAGAGCCTGCTTCATTCGTGGAAGAAGAAGTACGGCAGCGCCGCCGCGCAGGTGCGAAAGGAACGCGGTGGCGAGACAGCCGAAGAGGAGCTGATGCGTCTGCGCCGTGAAGTCACGCAGCTGAGGCAGGAGCGTGACGTGCTAAAAAAATCGGTAGCCGTCTTCGCGAGGGACCGCTCGTGAGCCCGTACGAGCTGGTTGACTCGGAGAAGGCGGCCTTCCCCGTGGCCGCGCTGTGTGAGGCGGTGGGCGTGTCGCGCAGCGCTTATTACGCGTGGCGAGGGTCAACGCCATCCGCCCGAGAGCTCGCCAATGAACGGCTACTCGCGGAGATTCGGTCCATCCACGTTGAAAACGAGGCGCGCTATGGCAGCCCGCGAATCGTCGACGAACTGCGCGACCGAGGCCACCAGGTCGGCAAGCACCGCGTGGCTCGTTTGATGCGAGAAAACGGCATCTGGGCGCGCATGCGACGTCGTTTTCGGCACACCACCGACTCGAAGCACAAGCTGCCCGTTGCGGCCAACTTGCTCGCGCAGAACTTCACCACGACGGCGCCGAATCAGGCCTGGGTGGGCGACATCACGTACGTCTGGACGGCCGAAGGCTGGGCATACCTCGCGGTGCTGCTCGACCTGTACTCGCGCCGTGTCGTCGGCTGGGCGATGCGTAAGTCTCTGAGCCGCGAACTCGCAGTCTCGGCTTTGCGACAGGCGCTCACGCGCCGGCGGCCGCCCAACGGGCTCATTCATCACACGGATCGCGGTAGTCAATACGCAAGCCAGGAGTACCGCGGCTTGCTGCACCAGCACGGCGCACGTTGCAGCATGAGCGCAGCCGGCAACTGCTATGACAACGCAGTCGCCGAGAGCTTTTTCGCGACACTCAAGAAGGAACTAGTGCACGGCTGCGCATTCGAAACGCGCTCTGAAGCGTACGACGCCATCAGCGACTACATCGAAAACTACTACAACGCGAAACGCCGCCACTCGGCCGCTGGAAACCAATCGCCCATCAACTTCGAGCTGGCCAATTCCGGTCGGCTTGCTGCATAGTCACGCTAACAATCTGTCCGGGAAATCCGGGAAGCTCCACTCGTGTTCTGGCCTGACGCGCTCGTCACCCGTCGTAACCCATACTGCGCGAGTGATCCCAGCTGCCGTCATCCTCGAGTGAGTGATGTTGCTGTTCAGCTTCAGCGTTTGATCCCGCGCGATAAACTCAGCGTGCCGTTTCGTAATGTCGCAACGTTCCTGGATCTCTTTGGCGAGCGACTCATAACGTCGAGCCTCGCCAGTGGCCAGGATTACTCGAAGCTTTTCCTTCTCGCTGTCGAGCATGGTTTTCACCAAGTCGACATTAGCCCTGCGCCACTTCGCGATCTGTTTGTCCAGCTTCGGCTCGCCCTTACGGAGCTTGATACCGATGCGATCGAATTCACTCTTGGAGTGACGTACCGCCTTGTCTGCTGTCGAGCGGGTCGCGGATGCAAAGTCAGTCGAATCGACGAAGGTCGAGGCCGCATAACCAAGCGAATCAACCGCCTCGTCAATGCCCTCGTCCTTTGCGTCGGTTCGTGTCTCGTCTTGCTTGCCAACCCGCTTTGCAACGGGCAGCAACTTGGACAGCACAGCGGTCTCCCACCGAGAGGCCAGACGCTTGAGAGCCAATACGTAAGTAAGTTCAACCGCCCGGGGCGGTTGCGGGCTTTTGGTCCAACGGGCTGCCCGGGATAGTTTCCGTGCCGGCTTACGCCGTCGGATCTGCAGGAGCCTGGGCTGAGCCATCGGTGATTAGCGCGTCCGGCGGCTCGGGGTCGCCCTCTGCCAGCTTCTCCATGTCCATGCTCAGCGCGCCTTCGCGCGCCTGCTTGGCCTCATCAGAGAGCCGGATATTCTCGCCGTAGCCATCGCCACCAAAGCGGGCCAAAGCCACCTCCTCGGGCGTCAGGATGCCCGCAGAAACATATGCGGAGTCGGCCTGAGCGTTGGCGAGCCGTCGAGCTGCCTCGGCCGCAGGCGTCTCGCGCCATAGGTCGGGAAACCTGATGTTGATGCTCTTCGGCGCCGACCGCATCGGCGACTCTTTCGTCGCCAGCATGATCTGGGTGAGCCGCCGAAGATGCGGAGCGAGCTTGTTTGTCTGCAGCGATCGAATGCGATCGTAGAACCAGCGAAAGTCCGAGTCCCCAGTGGCACTCATACCAGCGGGCGATTGCCCCATCAGGATAGTAACCGGGATTTGCACCGCGGAAGCGAGCCGAAGCATCAGCTTGTCGAGCGCTTGCGGAATGCCTTCGTAGCTTAGCTGCTGGCGGTTGAATTCCTCGGGGGCGCTCCCAGCTTCCGATGGGTCGCCCGCATCCAAAACCAACGCGCGAATGTTCGAGGTCGACTGATTGATCAGCGACATGCGAGCGGCAATCGCCGCGCTGCCACCGGCTGCAATCGCCTCGGACAACCCCCGCATTTTGAACACGGACAGATTGCCATCCGTCATCATGATCTCGAGCGAGTTCCAGCCAACGTTGTACTGGCGCAGCACCTCATGAGGCCGCTGCAGTACCGAGTAGTCCCACGAATTAAGCATCACCCGTTCGCGGATGCCGGTCGGGGCACCACGAAAGATTAACAGCCGAGACTCGTGAACGATCTGAACAGGGCCGGCAATCGAGGATGCCGAGGTAACTTGATACTGCTCCACCTGCCCAAGCTTCGGGTGTCCCGGCTCGGTGTAGTACGACCACGGCCACAGCATGCGGCGGTCAAGAGCATAGAGATACGAGACGGCTTTCGCGCGCTCGGGGACAAGCGGCATCGATGATGAACGGCCGTCATCGGCACCAATCAGAACCGCGCCACCGCCGAACAAGTCACCCCACGTCCAGCCCTCTTGGAGCTTGCCACGGATATCGAGAACGCGAGACTTCTCGGCGAGCCAGTCGTTGACATCATGGTCACCGTCTGCGTCCAGCTCGAAGCCCTCGCGGAAAATCTCCTGAGGGACGACGTCCACCATGCGCGCCGCCATCGAGTCGCCGTGATAGACGTTCGCCAGCTCTTGGATATTGAGCGGCTGGAGCGGCTGGAAATAGCCGTATTGAGTCTTGTCGGCGAGAGTCCCAAAGCCGGTGCGGTCGTTCGCCCAGCTATCAAGCTTCGCCTGATACTCGATGTTCCGGACTTTCTCCGGACTGGAGACGAGCGCGGCTAGGGCCTTGCCCATCTTTGTTGTGACAACTCCCCTACCTGCCGCAGACGGCGAGGAAGGGGCTTCTCGGTTCTTCGACGCGCTCATCAGCTACGCCTCCCCGAACGCGCTGCCCGCGCGTTTTGATGTTCCGAGCGGCGTTCTCGTCTCGATCGAGAACGAGTCCGCAGCCCGGGCAACTATGTACGCGAACGCCGGAGTGCTCAGGCGAAGACGATCACTTGCATGGTAAGCCGTGCACGAGCGACGTGTAGGCAGCAATGGCATTCGCGTGGCACGTGGTGGGGGGAGGTCGATAGCCATGCCGAGAGCAAAATCCCAGACCGCGCCCGCGAAGCGCCAACGCTGGACGCCGGAGCACGCCCGCGCGATCCTCGAAAAACAAGCCTCGTCGGGACTGACCGCTCGGGAGTTCGCCGAGCGCGAGCGGATCGAGCCTTCACGGCTATACTACTGGCGCGAGCGACTCGGTGTAAGCGCCGGCCAGCAGCTCGCGGCGAGCGCCGCGAGTATGCCTGAGCGCGCCGCGTTCGTCGAGCTTCGAGCGCAGCGTCCTTCGCCGATCGAGCTCGTGCTTCGCACAGGGCATGTACTGTTCGTGCCGGACTCGTTCGACGCCGGAGCGCTCAGCCGGCTCGTGGAAATACTCGAGCGAGCGAGCGAGTGCTGAGCCTGCCGCCGAGCGTCCGGCTGTTCGTCGCGACGCAGGCGGTGGACGGACGCAAGGGCGCCGATAGCCTGATGGTGCTCGTGCGCGACGTGCTGCAGCATGACCCGCTGAGCGGCCACCTGTTTATCTTTTTTTCTAAACGGCGCGACCGCGTGCGCATCGTGTACTGGGATCGTAACGGTTTCGCGATGTGGACGAAACGGCTCGAGGTCGGCCGTTTTTGCCCCAAATTTTCCGCCGATGGCAGGCTCTCCGCCACCAACATGGAGGCCGCTGAGCTCGCCTTGATCATCGAGGGGATCGATCTCGCTGGCGCGCGCCGTCGCGCGCGCTGGGAGCCACGCAAGACGAAGCCCGCGGCTTCGTCGACGCAACTTTTTTCTTCCTCGAAGTGACTTTGTTGAGCCACGACGCGTCTAACGCGTTGGATGCAGCAACCGCCGACTTCGCCATACACGCCCGACCTCGAGGAGCTTCGTAGCTGGCTCGAGAAGCGGGTGGCCGCGCTGAAGCTCGTCGAGCTCGTTGCGGGGGTGCTCGCGCTGATTGCGCGCATGCGAGCAATTAATCTCGAGCTCACCAAGCGTGTGGCTCATCTGACACGCAAGCGCCCGCGTTCTGAAACACTCGAGCGGCTCGAGCGCCAGCTCGTGCTCCCGTTGATGGGCTTGACCGCACCCCGGGCCGCGAAGAAAAACACCGGCTCGGACTCGCTCCCGTCGCGCGATAAGAAAAAGCGCAGCCGTGGCGGTGGGCGCGGTGCATTTCCGGCGCACGTGCCGCGCGTGGACATACCCAACCCGGTCCCAAACGACTTGCGGATCTGCCCGCACTGCGGTGCGCAGATGAAGACCGTCGCGCACTCGGTGTGCGAAACGATCAACATCGTCCCTGCACGCTTCTTCATCGAGCGCCGCCTCGACGAGACCGTTGCTTGCCCCAACGACGACACCATCGTTTCCGCTCCGCCCCCGCCCGCGATCGTCGAGCGCGGCAAGCTCGGCGATACGTTGATCGTCGAAGCCACGGCCGACAAGTTCTTGGAGCATCAGCCTGTCGAGCGACAGTGCCTGCGTTTCGCACGCGCGGGCCTCGCCATCGCGCCGCAAACTCTCGGGCGTGCTGTCACCGCACACATCGACCTGCTCATCCCGGTAGCGGATGCCATTGCGGCCATGACGCGCGCTCCCGGTTACCTCGGCACTGACGCCACCGGCATTCCTGTGCTCGATCCGAGCGCCCCCGAAGGCATTCGCACCGGCGCCATCTGGGCCTGGACCAACGCGCGCTGGGTGAGCTTCTTCTTTTCCGCGCACGGAGATAGCCAAAGTGTGCGCGATTTCCTCGGCGATGATCTCGCGCGCACCGTGCAGTGCGATGGCACCAGCGTCACCAACTGCATCGAGCGCGCCGGCGGCAAGCGCCCGGGTTGCATGGCGCACGCACGCCGCCGCTTCGTCGAAGCGGCGCGACTCGGCGACACCATCGCGCGCGATGGCTTGCACCTCATGGCCCCGCTGTTCCAGGTCGAGCGCGATTCCTCCCTCGCCGGCGACTCCGCCGAAATGCGGCGCGCGCGACGGCAGGAGCTCAGCAAACCCATCGTCGACAAACTCAGAGCCTGGCTCGATGAGCACCGCGGGCTCGTTCCACCTAAGACTCCTCTCGGTCGCGCTCTCGGCTATCTCCACCGCCAATGGCTTCGTCTTACGCTGTTTCTTGAGGACGGCAATATCGAGATCACGAATAACCGCCGCGAGCGTGAGTTGCGAAGGCTCTGTCTCGGTCGCAAAAATTGGCTCTTCACGTGGCGCGACGTCGGCGGCAAGCGTACCGCAGCCATCCTCAGCATCATCGCCACCTGCATTGCGCACGATGTCAATCCACGCGCCTACCTGCACCTCGTGACCAAGCTCATCGTGCACGGCTTCCCACAGATTAAGCTCCGCGACCTCTTGCCCGATCGCATGCTCGCCACTCACCCGGAGCTCTTCGTTGGCGAATCGTTCGCGCTGCTCGGTCCTGCGTCGCCTGCTCTCGCGCCCTGATTCATGACACCGCTGCCGAGCGACTTCGGTGTCTCATCAGAAGCCTCGCTCACGTCGTCGTTGATCGCTTCCCGAATCACCCGCGTCGTCAGTTCATCCAGATGAGCATCGAGCTCCGCCGACAACGCCTGGTACTCCGGCCATAGCGTCTTGTCTTGAAAACTCTTCGGCGCCCGCAGCATCACCGAGGTGTATCGCTGTCCGCGCTCGCGGTACGGCTTGAGGCCGTACCGCCGGCACAGCGCCAGAAACAACTTGCGCTTCCACGGATCATGCAACGTGTAGCGATACTCGGTCTCTGGCTCGCGTCCTTGGAGCTCGCTCAGCCGTGCGCGAATTCGCTCTGCTGCTCGCCGCGCCGCTTCTCGCTCCCCGTCCACCTTCGTGCCTGCGTGCAGCGCTTCAATCTTCCGAAGCTTCTCCAGTAGCGTTCCTTCCAGCGGCAATCTCATCGCTGGGACACACCACGCCCGCTCCCCCGCGTCACCTACAAGCACTTTTCCCGGCCCCGGCCAAGCCCTCCCGCGCTACGTCGTTCGTGCACGGCTTACCTTGCATGCACTGTTCGAGCTGCCGCCAAAGGCACGGCCAAGCGACGTGGTGAACAACGTGAAGACTGTGCTGAGTCGACGGCTTCGCTCCGAGTATCCGACGCTCGTGGCAGCCTATCGAGGCAAGGCCGTCCTATGGTCTCCAAGCTACTGCATCCTTTCTGCGGGCGGCGCACCGATCGAGATCCTGAAGCGCTACGTGCAGGAGCAGAAGAAGCCAACTTAGGTCCCCTCTCGCAACGGGCAGCCTGGTGGACCCCCGCCTGCAAAGCCGAGGCGGGGGCTTGCTCCTCGTCGGTCATCGGCCTTGTTGTTGTCGTGCAACGGCGGCTTGCAGCGCCGCGAACATCTTGGATTGTTTGCCCGCGGCGTGAATCGCCAACATCAGGGCCCACGCTCTATCGGCGTGACCTGCCGCAGTTCGAGGGGCATCGTAGCGGACGTTACCCGCAGCGGTTACGAGCCGTCTAATGGCGTACACGTCGTCGCGGAGCAGCGGGATTTCGTCGACCCCGTTGAACAGGTACGAGGCCGGTAGCTCAATCTCCTCGGCCTGCACCGCGTCGTAGAGACCGGTTGCTAGGTCCTCTTTGCTGCCGCTCGTGAAGTCGACTTGCTCAATCTTGGAGCCGTAGACCTGCTTAATTCGCTTCGATGGGAACAGACCAAGACCGGTCTTATCAATGGCGACACGCTGGCAATGGTAGACGCCGATCGCTTTGGCAGCGAGGTCGTCGAGCAGCTTGTCGTCGGTGAGCTTGTGCGACTCGAGGTGGATGAGCGAGCGTTTGTCACCGATACGCTTGACGATCGCGAGAGTCGTCCGGTCTCGGGATTCCCCGATGTCGAGTCCACCG
>JACDGM010000101.1 GCA_013815325.1 Chthoniobacterales bacterium | reverse complement strand
CGCCTTGCGGGACGGAAGTGAATCGGCCGTAGCGCAGCGCGAGAGTCGGCAGCACCAAAAGGTTAAGCGCCGTGGATGTAATCAGGCCGCCAAGGATCACAATCGCCATCGGCCCTTCGATCTCGCGACCGGGATCGCCGGCGCCGACGGCCAGCGGGAGCAGGCCGAGCGCGGTGACGAGCGCCGTCATGAGAATGGGTGTGAGGCGTTCGGATGCCCCGCGCATGGCGCTTTCCAAGCCCCACGTCATGCCTTCGACTTCAACCAGGTGCTCGTAATGCGAGATCATCATAATCGAGTTGCGCAAGGTAATGCCGAAGAGCGTGACGAAGCCGACGAGCGCGCCGATTGAGACCCAGCCGCCGGTGGCGAAAACCGCGAGCACTCCTCCGACGAGCGCGAACGGCAGGTTGACCAAGACCAAGATCAGATTGCGCCAACCGCGCATGACGACTGAAAGCAGCAGAATGATCCCGAGGCCCGCAAGAAGGGAATGAAGCAGTAGGTCGTGCCGGGATTGCGCTTGCGCCGCGGCCGCGCCTCCGAATTCGATGTAGCTGCCTTGCGGTAAGGAGACCGCTTGCGCGATTTGTTTACGGGCGGCGGCCACGAACGAGTTCACGTCGCGGCCGGCCACGTTGCACGTCACGGTTTGGACGCGTCGCGCGCCGTTGTGCAGAATAATGTAGCGGCCGACGGATTCGTAGATATCGGCGACTTGTCGAAGCGGGATGTAAGGGCCGGTGCCATTGCGGAGCGGGAGCGCGCCGAGGGCAGCGATATTGTTTCGCTCGGCGGGATCAAGAATCGTGGCCACAGTGAAGATGCGGTTGCCGTCATAAACCTGGCCCACTTCAGCGCCTTGGTAAGCGGTGCGCACCGCTTCGAGGACATCAATCGGCTCAAAGCCCCAGAGCGCTAAATCCGCGGGCCGGAGACGAATCTCCAGTTGCGGCGATCCTGGGGCGGACTGGACCTGCACTTCCGTCGCGCCGCGGACCTGGTTAAGCACCCGGGCGACTTCCTGCGCTTTGGCGTCGAGCAGATCGAGGCTGGTCCCGTAAATGTTGATCACAACCGACGCGGTGTAACCCGATAACGTTTCTTCGACGCGCTCGGTCAGGAACGTTTTGACCGCGAAATTTACCCCGGGGAATCGCGCCAGCACTTTGCGAATGTCGCCGAGGACAGACTCGGCCGCGTCCCCCTTGAGCGGTTTGAGATCGACCTCGAACTCACTGTCCTGGGTGCCGAATACGTCGTCGGCCTTTTCCGCGCGACCCGCGCGCTGGGCGACCGAGCGCACTGCGGGCAGCGTCAAGAGTTCAGCGGTGACTCGACCTCCCAGACGCAACGATTCGGCGAGCGAAGTGCCCGGCACGGCGGTCATGTGGATGATGAAATGGCCTTCGCGCAGTTCCGGCAAAAAGCCGCCCCCGAAGAAAGGCAGCGCCGCTAGGCCTAATAATGTCAGCGTTGCCGCTGCCGCGATCACGGTGCGCGGGCGACGTTCAATCCGCGCCAGAATCGCTCCATAGCGAGCTTTGAGCCAGCGCACGATGGGCGGCTCCTTTTCGTCCAGATGTCGCGCACCGAGTAGCGACAAACAGAGCGCCGGCGTCAGCGTCAGTGCGACGAGCAATGAAGCCATCACGGCAAGGATGTAAGCGACTCCGAGCGGCGCAAACAATCGGCCCGCCACTCCGCTCATCGTTAGGATCGGAACGAAAACAAGCGCGACCGCGAAGCTGGCGTAAACCACCGGATTCCGCACCTCAATCGAGGCATCGAGCACCACTTGGAAGACCGGGCGGGGCTGAGAAACGGTGCGGTTCTCGCGCAAGCGGCGCAGGATGTTTTCGACGTCGATAACCGCGTCATCCACGACCACGCCGACGGCGATGGCGAGGCCGCCAAGCGTCATGGTGTCGAGGCTGTAACCGAAGCGCTCCAAAACGATGACCGCGGCGAGCAATGAAATCGGAATCGAAGCGAACGAGATCGCCGCCGTGCGCAGGTTGAACAAAAACAAGAGCAGGACCGCAATCACCAGCACCGCGCCCAAGATGAGCGATGAGCGGACATTGCCGACCGCGGTCTGGATAAAATTCGCGGGACGAAATAAATCGCCGCGCAGCGTAATCTTTTCCCCCGCGAGCGCGGGCCGTAATTCAGCCAGCGCCGCTTCCACCTCCTGTGTGACTTGAAGCGTGTTGGCGCCGTACTGATCGGAGACTACAAGCACCACTCCAGGTTTTCCGCCAATGGCGGCGGCGCCCAGCGGCGGCTCCGGCGCATCGACGACATGCGCCACATCGCCGAGCGTGACGTTGCCGCCATTGCCATGGAGCAGCACCGTGGCGGCAAGCTGCCCGCTCGTGAGTGATTGACCTTGCGTGTGCAGGACGATGCGCTGGTTCGCGTTCTCAATGAAACCTGCACCGAGCACGCCGGTCGCCCGGCGTGCCGCCGCGAGCACGTCATTGAGGCTGACGTTGAATTTGATTAACTGCTCGGGGCGGACCTGAATTTGTAATTGCCTGACTTCGCCGCCGAAGACCGTGACATTAGCCACGCCCGGCACGGCGAGCAGCCGTTGTCGCACCGTCCAATCCGCGATCGTTCGCAAATCCATTAAAGATCGCGTGTCGGAGCTGAGGCCAACCGTGAGCACCACGCTGGTGGATGAAGTCAGCGGCGTTAGGGCGGGCGGCTGAACGCCTTGCGGAAGAAGGGAAGCGATCGCCGAAAGTCGTTCCGCGACGACCTGGCGGGCGCGATAGATATCGACGCCCGGATCAAACGCCATCGTGATCAGCGAAAGCCCTTGGATCGAGCCGGAGCGTAACGACTCAATCCCTGCCACACCGTTCACGGCATTCTCGATCGGCTGGGTCACGAGTACCTCGACCTGCTCCGGCGCGAGTCCCGGCGCTTCGGTTTGGATGACAACGAGCGGCGGCGCGAACTCCGGAAATACGTCGTACTTGGCGCGAGTGAGCGTGTAGAGCCCGTAACCCACGAGCATGCACGAGAGCGCGGTCACAATGCCGCGGTAACGAAGCGAAAAACGAACGATCGCAGTGAGCATCAACGTGAGTTCAGCAAGGGCACACCTCGCCTATTTCTTGTCCTCACCGGCCTCGATCTGGCTGCGGAATTCTTCGGAAAGAAGTTGCTGCGCGCCTTTGTTCACCACGCGCTCGCCGGCCTTGATCCATTGGCTGTCAAACCAGCCGTTCGCGACCGGGACATCGGTGGGAATTTCACGACGCGCGAAACGTTGCGCGTCCATCTGGACATAAACCCAGGCTCGACCCTGCCACCAGACTACCGCGTCACTTGGCACAACGACGCCGGCCTGCGGCTCGCCTTGGGGAAGGAAGGCCGTCGTCACCAAACCCGGGAAAAGGCCGCGTTCCGCGCGCGGGGCCATGTAGAAAAAGATGCTACCCTGGAATCGCGGATCTACCCGCGCCGTCGTGGAAACCAATTGCGCGGAAACCGGGCTTCGATCCGCTCCGGGAAGCGTCGCGGCGGGCGGCGGGTGGTCGATACTGACGGCAGCAGGCAAGCTCACTTGAATCAGCACGCTGCGTTGGCTGACGAGTTCGTCGAGCTGAGGGGAACCTTCCATAAGCCAGTGTGCGAGAGGTTCTCCCCAGGCCTCGCGCATTGAGCTTTCCAAAAGTCGCACCGCCGCATCTGCCGGTTGCGCGGTGGCCTGGTTAGCGCGCGCTTTCATGTTGGCTTCCAGAACCGATTCCGCCGAGGCGCTCCCGGCCTTTTGCAAAAGTTGGTACCGCTCCACATCCGAGCGCGATTCCTCGGAGCCCGCGCGCGCCTTGTCGCTTTCTCCTTTGGCCACGAGGTAAGCATTGCGCGCGTCGCTCCAGGCGCGTATCTCGAGCACCTGCGCGTAAGCGCGCTGCTCGGGTCGATGCATCGTGGACTCCAGCGCGAGGACGGCGATGGCACTCTTCTGTTGTGTAGCAGGATCGAGCGAAACGATCGTTTCCTTGTGTTCAACCGAAACGCGCGAAGGCGCATTCACCGGTCGCTCTCGCTCGGCCTCAGCCACTCGTTCAACTTTTCCGTGCGTAAAAGCCCAAACAAGTAAGGCGACAAGCAAAACTCCACCTATAAGAGCGAGCGTCTTTTTCATTCGCTGCTAAAAATTAACAAACAAGGCCGACCAACCCGATAACGCGCGCCAACCACAAAAGACTATCTTCAGACATGATCGGGGAGGTTAACCGGGAAGGGTGCCAGTTCAACGGCAGCCCTTGACCAAAGTCCAGCGAACACATATCGGCGAAACCTATCGCATAGCTTTGGACTCCTTCGCACTGTGCATTAAAACGGGCATTCCATCGCGGAATCCCTGCACTGAAGCTCAATGTTCACACACATCCAGAACGGCTTTCCTCCGGGCCCTAATCCGTCCGCCCACCCTTCTTCAATTGTTCGCCGTTCCAGCCAGTGCACGAATCGCAAACGTTCGAAAAAATGCGCGTTGCCCGTCCAACCCTGCCACTCTTTGCAGGCTCGATAAATCTTGCAGAACAGCGATTCGAACACCACGTCCTTAACTTTTGTCCATTCCCAGTCTCCGAATCCGGCCCACAGCCGCCAGTGCCGAAAACACTCAGGCCTCTTTTTCGAAAGATACTTCCCGAGATAGGCTGCCCGCTCTGCCGGGATGCGTGTAACGTGAATTCGTCCCCAGCCAGCCTTTGTCGCGAGGCTTCGCGCTTCGATGACATCTATCCACCGATTGGTGACTAGATGAACGTGAAGACCGTGTGTTTTATGCAGTTCGAACACACGCAGTCCGCAAAGGTTCGGCCACTTTCGCTTTAACAGTGTGAGAAAATGATTCCATTTCTTGCGCGTGTCTTTGATGTCTAGGACATCTTTGAAAGTAAACGTCCACATAAACAGGCTCTCTTTACCGAGTGTCTGAGTGGCGAAGAGGTAGGCTGCTTTGCTCCTGGTCATGTGTCTGTGGAGATGTTGGTCTATAGACAAGATTAGGGCGCAGCCCCCGCCTCCGGCGGGGACTGCATCCCTCGATCTTCCTCTAACGGCTGCGGCTCACGCGATCCCAGCCAGGCCGCAATCAAACCTCGTTCCTTGCTGAGGCTCTCGATTTCGAAAGCGTACCGCTTCCCCTTCGTTAGGGTTATCTCTACCTGCTCGGGCAGGGTAACGGCCTCTGGCGCTTTGCGGCTGACCTTTACCATGTCGAAGTCGCCGCTGATGGCGCACTCGACGACGTAGCTAACGATCACGGAGGACGCTGCGAGTCCGGTTTTACGATCCACGAATCCGCGCAGCTCCGCGCGTCCGCCTCGATATTCCCCGACCAGGACGAACCGGCCCGCGAGAACCAGCTTAAGCAGATCGGCTGCGTTCATGCGCCCTCACGATTCCCAACACTGCCGCGCGGAAAGATTCAGGAAGTCGCGGCCAAGCTCGAATTACTTCCTCGACCTCGCACCCGTTTCCGAATACGGGTGGGTCCTCCGATGAGACGCCTTCCGTAAGTCGTTGATGCGGAGCCAGCGAGGGTACAGGTTCGAACCCTGCATCGCGCATATCCTTTGCACAACAATCATTTGCCATGCAAACATGGCTTCTAGGAAGCTGGGTCATAGCGTCAAATCGTTACCCAACGTCCCGGCATTCACTTATGCACCAGGGATGGGATAGCATCACCACGACGGGATGACGGTACACCTTGAGAGGGCTCAGGGGAGAAGGATTCTCAAGGAGATGATTTATCACCACGAATCTGCCGTCGCCGTGACGGAGCTCGCGATGACCAATACGAAACGTACGGAGCTGGCCAAATTCGGCCACGACTCCCTGGCCTCGCCGAAAGCAGATCGCTGAAGTCAATGCGATGGTAAAGGATGCCCCTCCAGAATTAACCTTGTGTTGCGGGAGCGAGCGCCTTAGCCTCATGCTTCATGCGCCCATGGTCGGTAGCAGTGTTTTTTGGGGTCGCGGTGCTCGCACTTGCGGAGGACCCGAAAGATTATCCCGCGGCAGAGGCTCCGCACCATGTGGGCGAGTCTGTAACCATTACTGATCAAATCACGGGCGTCCATCAGTCGAGCAGCGGTCACATCTCTTTGGACATGGGGAGTCATCACTCCAAACCGCCACTTACCGTGTTTATTCCCTCACCTGTCGCGTCAGCCTTTCCAATGGCGAAACAGTTTGAAGGCCGAAAAGTGCATGTCAAAGGCAAGATCATGCTGTATGGGAGAGATCTAGAAATAGTCATCACAGATCCTTCGCAGATTAAAGACGCAAAATGAAACTTGGCATGTAAGAGTGCGCTAGCTCAGCCGCTGCATGACCCCTTTTCGCTAATCAAAAGCGGCGGGTTTAAAAAGGGGATGATCAGGTGCCAATAGTACCGTGAGAGGAGCCGACGGAGCAAACAAATAAGGTTCCGTCAGTAGCAGGTGCGGATGAAAATCTAAGGCACTCGGCCCCAATAGAGCAGTGGGCCTGCGACGAAGAACGCACTCGCCATTCTCGCCGGCATCGGCATGTGGCGATTACGCGTTAAATCGTCAGTCACTCGAGGGGAGAGCCGGGCCTACAGCCGCGAGAAGCCAAAGTACGGCCATCCTGAGTGGCGCATCGTCGCGGCTCCGGGATTTAACTTTACTCTCACCCAAGAATAGTTGCCGAGAGCGCGATGACGTGAAACATAGGTCTATGCTGCGCAGCGGAAGGCCGGATGGAGTTTTGGGAGTCGTTACGGAGAAGCTGCAGCAGCGCGACGAGCCCGCCACGCGGCTTGGGTCTATCTTGGATGATCTGCTCCACCACTTCCAATGTTCTGCTGGGACCGTCCACCTTCTGGCAGAGTCCGGTTTTCTCGAACTTGCTGCTCAAAGCGGTCTGCCGGAAGTCGTCGTGGCGAAGATCACGACGATTCCGTTGGGAAAAGGCATGGCTGGTATTGCGGCGGAACGCAGAGAACCGGTGCAAGTTTGCAATCTGCAAACCGACACGTCGGGAGTAGTGCGGGCCGGAGCGCGCGACACGAAGATGGAAGGATCGGTCGCTGCTCCCATGATCGGGGCGGATGGCGCCCTCAAAGGCGTTCTCGGGATCGCCAAACCGGTTCCTTACGAATTCACGCAAGAGGAGCGTGACCTGCTCATGAAAGTTGGCGCGCTGATCGCCGCTCATTTCCCATGATGACCAAAACGGAAATTCTCGATCTCTACTTTGCTGATGCGCGCTCGAAGCTGATCGATCTCGCCGCGTTTCTTGATCGGATCGAGCGCAGCTCGGGCGCGGGCGAGCACGATCCTCGCGTGCGTAGTTTCCGCGCGGCGTTATCCCATCTGCAGGGGGGAGAAGCCGAAAAGGCGAAAGCGGTGTTGCTTACCTTGAGCGATCCGACAACCGAACCAGTCGCAGTCGCCACCACAAAAGGCGCATCTGGCGCCTGGCCGCAATATCCCTCCTGATGCGTTACATCGAGCCGCACGCACACATGGTTAGCCGCGTGACCGGCGATTACACCGCGATGGTCGTCGCCGGTTGCCGCGCGGTTTGCGAGCCGGCATTTTGGGCGGGGTTCGATCGTGGATCGGTTGAAGGATTTCGCGATTATTTTTCGCAGCTAACGGAGCACGAACCGAAGCGTGCGGCGCGGTTCGGTTTGCCGCATTTCACCTGGCTTTGCATCAATTCCAAGGAATCCGAGAACGTGAAGCTGGCCGACGAGGTGCTGGCGATGATCCCGGAATTTCTCGATCGCCCAAACGTCCTCGGCATCGGCGAGATCGGCTTGAACAAAAACAGCCGCAACGAAATCGCCGTCTTCGAGAAGCATATCGATCTCGCTGCGCGCCGCGAACAAATGATCCTCGTGCACACGCCGCACCTCGAGGACAAGCTGAAGGGCACGCGTTTGATTGTCGATATTCTAAAAAACGACCGCCGCATCGTGCCGGGCAGGGTGTTAATCGACCACGTGGAAGAGCACACCGCCGGGCTTGCGCTCGACGCAGGCTTCTGGGCGGGCATCACGCTTTACCCGGAATCAAAGTGCACACCGCCGCGCGCGATCGACATGGTGGAAGTTTTCGGCGCGGAGCGGCTCTGGCTGAATTGCGCCTGCGATTGGGGCAACAGCGATCCGCTCGCGGTGCCGAAGACGGCCTTGGAAATGCGCCGACGAGGGCATTCGGAGGAGGCGATCGACAACCTCATTTTCGGCAATCCGCTGCGCTTTTTGAGCCAGACGCCGAAGTTTTCCATCGGTTGAGCGAGACAGATGCAGCTCAACCGCGGCGCTCATCTCGCTTACTGCACGAACATTCATCCGGGCGAAAATTGGGCGCAAAGCTTAGCGTCGCTTGAGAACTACACGCTCGCCGTGCGCGACCGCGTCAGCCGCGATCAGCCATTCGCGATTGGTCTGCGACTCAGCGACAAAGCTTCCCGCGAGTTGGCCAATCCCGACACGCTGCGCGATTTCCGCCGCTGGCTTGCGGCCGAAAACAGCTACGTTTTCACCCTCAACGGCTTCCCGTTTGGCCAGTTCCACGGCGGACGGGTTAAAGAGCAGGTCTTCGCGCCCGACTGGGGTTCGCCCGCACGACTCGATTTCACAAATCGCCTCTTCGACATCCTCGCCGCGCTTCTGCCCGACGGGATGGAAGGAAGCGTGAGCACGTTGCCCGGCTCGTTCAAAGGCTTCGTGCGCAACCGCAGCCAGATCGATGCGATCGTGGAAAACTTCTGGCGCTGCATCGATCACATCGCTGAGTTGAGCGAGCGTACCGGGCACGCCTTGCATCTCGGCGTTGAACCGGAGCCGTTGGGGCTGTTTGAAAACACAGAGGAGACTCTGGCGTTTTTCGCGCGAATGGCAGACCGCCGGCCGGGCGATCCGCGCCTCAGTTTGCACCTGGGTGTGAACTACGATGCCTGCCACTTTGCGATTCAATTCGAGGAGGCAAAAGAAAGCCTCACGGCATTCCGTGGGCAAAATATCCGAATTAGCAAAATCCATCTGAGCTCCGCGCTGCGGGCCACGCCTAACGAGTCCAGCTTGGCGGATTTGCGGCCATTCGCCGAAGACATTTACCTTCATCAAGTCGTCGCACGGACACACCAAGGTTTGTTTCTGCGCTATGAGGATTTACCGGTTGCACTCAAAAAGAACGAACCGGCCGACGAATGGCGGATTCATTTTCACGTCCCGCTTTACGCCCCGCCGATTGCTGGACTCAGTACTACGATCGATCAGGCGGCGGATGTGCTCGACTGGCTGGCGGTAAGACCAGGCGATTGCAACCATCTCGAAATGGAAACCTATACCTGGGCTGTGTTGCCGCCGGAGTTGAAGAGCGCGAGCGTCATCGATCAACTCGTTCGGGAATACGAATGGATTCTGCCGCAATTAGCCGCCCGCGCCCTTCTCTAGCGCCGACCGGAAAACTGCGCGCCTGGCTATTAGTTGGGCGCATCTCCAATCTCCCCACGATCTGGTCGAATTGCATCGCCGGCTGCTGGCTCGGCGGCTGGAACACGCCGGAAGCGCTGCTCCTTCTTTTCCTTGGAAGCACTCTCCTTTACACCGGCGGGATGTTCTTAAACGATGTCTGCGATGTCGATTGGGACGCCCAGTTCCGGCGTGAACGTCCGATCGTTTCCAGCGGGCTCAGCCGGCGCGCGGTGATGATCGCGGCTGCGGCAATGTTCATCGTGGGCGTCGTTTTAATCGCTAGGATCAACGGCCGCAGCGGCATGTTTGCGGTTGCCCTAACGATGCTCATCGTCGTTTATAATTGGACGCACAAACGCATCCGCACGGGGCCGCTGCTCATGGCGGGCTGCCGCTTTTTGCTTTACTTAACCGCAGCTTCGGCCGGTCTCGCGGGCATCACTCCGCGCGCGCTTTTCTTCGCGGCGGCGCTTGGCGCTTACGTCGCGGGTCTCAGCTATCTTGCCCGCAGCGAAAGACAACTGGCAGCCATCTCGCGCCATCTCTGGTTGCTACTTTTTGCACCGGTTATTAGCGCGCTCGCCCTCAACCACTCGGTCGCCACGGTGCTTGGCTGTCTCCCGCTGATTCTCTGCATCGGCTGGGCGATGATTGCCGGGCGCGATTGCATCGGCCGCGCGGTCAGTTTGTTGCTGGCGGGAATCGTGCTCGTGGACCTGCTGGCGGTGTCGTCGACCTCGTCAGCGATCTGGCTGATTTTTGCCACCTTGTTTTGCGCCGCACTGTTGTTTCAACGATTCATTCCCGCTACCTAATTGAATGACTGAAGCGGCCACTATCAGGTGCCAATTTCAGGTTCCGTTTGGATTTGACGTGCTATTCACCGAGCGCGTCTTCAGCCGGGCGAATCCACTTCTCAGGCGATTGCTGCTTACCGGGCAACGGAATGCGCGTGAGAAGCTGCTCGTGGTCGTCGAACAGCCAATTGTCGCATTGATGCCTGGTTTGCCGGAAGAGATCCGGGCGTATTTCGCCGCTTCACCCGACGTGGAACTGGTTGCAGCGCCGGTCGAACTCCCGGGCGGCGAGTTGCTGAAGAACCACTACGCGTCGATCGAGCAACTGCATGCTCGCATCGAGCAGCACCACCTCTCGCGTCATTCCTACGTTGCTGCGATCGGCGGCGGCGCGCTTCTGGACGTCGTCGGATTTGCTGCCGCGACCGCGCACCGCGGCATTCGCCACATCCGCTTTCCTACGACCACGCTCAGCCAGGCAGATGGCGGTGTCGGCGTTAAGAACGCAATCAATGCATTCGGAAAAAAGAACTTCGTCGGCACGTTTACGCCCCCGTTCGCTGTAATCAATGACAGCGAGTTCCTCCGGTTCCTTCCCGACACACGGAAGTCGGCCGGCTACATCGAAGCAGTGAAAGTCGGCCTGATTCGCGACGCGGGATTTTTCAGCGAAATCGAAACGATGGCGGATGCATTAAACCGCTTCGAACCAGCAGCGATGCACCGGCTCATTCACCGGTCCGCAGAACTGCACGTGCAGCACATTTGCCGGGGCGGCGATCCGTTCGAGTTCGGCGCGGCGCGGCCGCTCGATTTTGGGCATTGGGCCGCACACAAGCTGGAGCAGTTGTCGGCATTTAGAATCACCCATTCCGAAGCCGTCGCGATCGGTATCGCGCTCGACGTGATTTACTCCAGAAACGCAGGCTACCTCAGTCCGGCTGACGCGGAAAGGATTCTCGCGCTGATTCGCAAGCTGCGATTCGCGCTTTTCGGGCCCGAGCTTCTGCGAGGCGACGCGGAGAGCGAACGTGCTCTGCTCGGGGGCCTCGAAGAATTTCGCGAGCATCTTGGCGGCGAGTTGACGATCACGTTGCTCGAAGGAGTCGGACGCGGCTTCGAGGTGCACGAGATCTCGCCGGAAGGTGTTTTGCGGGCGATCAAAGAATTGCGTGAGCGCGACCAGCCCTTGGCCGAGCACGAATGAAACGCAAGGCTGTCCTGAACGTTGTCGGTCTCACTGCCGGGCTGGTGCAGAGAATGCCGCGGCTGCGCGAGTTTGCATCGAGCCGCCATGTCCTGTCTATCGTGCCGGCATTCCCGGCGGTCACCTGCACCGCGCAGTCGACGTATCTGACCGGGTTGAATCCGTCTGATCACGGGATTGTCGGCAACGGATGGTACGATCGCGAGTCCGCCGAGGTGCAGTTTTGGAAGCAATCGAACCGCCTCGTGCACGGGCGAAAGCTCTGGGAGGAGTTGCGCGAGATCGTGCCCGGCTTCACATGCGCGAAGCTCTTCTGGTGGTATAACATGTATTCCACCGCCGACTATTCGATCACGCCGCGCCCAATGTATCCGGCGGACGGTCGCAAAATTTTCGACATCCATACGGCGCCGCTCGACATCCGTTTTGCAATAAAGAAAGACCTCGGCGACTTCCCATTCCGCAGCTTCTGGGGACCCGGCGCTGGCATCTCCTCATCCCAGTGGATCGCCGACTCCGCAAAATGGATCGAAGAGCGTTACCGGCCGACGCTTAGTCTGGTTTACCTCCCCCACCTCGACTACAACCTACAACGGCTCGGCCCGAGTAATCCAGCGATCGCCGGCGACTTGGAAGCTCTCGACCAACTGCTCTGTGATCTTATTGCATATTTGCAGCAGCGCGACATCGATGTCGTGGTTTTATCCGAATACGGCATTAGCGACGTAGATCGGCCGATTCACATCAACCGCATTTTGCGCGAGCAGGGTTGGATCGCCATTAAGGACGAGCTCGGCCTCGAGATGATCGACTGCGGCGCAAGCAAAGTGTTCGCCGTCGCAGATCATCAAATCGCGCACGTCTATGCAAACGATGCGGCGTTGCTGACGGCGGCGCGGGAAATCCTGGCGTCGCAACCAGGCGTCCAGTCCGTGCTCGGTCGCGACGAGCAAGCGGCGCTTGGCATCGCGCACGAGCGCGGCGGTGATCTGGTGGTTGTCGCTGATCGGCGAAGCTGGTTCACCTATTACTACTGGCTCGACAGCGCTGTCGCGCCGGACTTTGCGCGTACGGTCGATATTCACCGCAAGATTGGTTACGATCCCGCTGAGTTATTCATCGATTCAGCGATCAAGTTCCCGCCGGCAAGGATCGCCACTTTCTTGCTGAAAAAGAAACTCGGTTTCCGGACGCTACTAGACGTGATCCCTCTCGATGCGACGCTGGTCAAAGGTTCGCATGGGCGCGTGCCTGAAACGGCGGAGGATCGCCCGTTGCTGATTATCGATCGACAGCTGAATGGAATCCCAGACGAACTCCCTGCGCAGCAAGTCTATGGAGTGCTGCGCGCGTTTTCGTTAGCACACAACATGACCCACCAGTCTGTTTGGTCTGAATAAACGCTTCGGAATCGCCGCAGCATTGCCTGCGGGCTACATGCGACTGGCGTTGTTGAACCGCCCACTCGGTCGCGACCGGATGTCCGGCCATGTAGACAATGTTTATCGATCACCAAATCGCAGGTTCGAACCCTGCATCGCGTATGTTCATGGCTGCTGTCGCTTGAGATATTCGACCCTGAACTGCACAAGCCGGCGGACATCGTAAATG
>JACDGM010000195.1 GCA_013815325.1 Chthoniobacterales bacterium | reverse complement strand
ATGACCTGCTCGATCTCACCCGCATCACTGGCGGCAAGTTGCGGCTCGAACTTCAACCCATCGATGCCCACACCGCGTTGCGCCAGACGTTCGAAATTCTACGCGCGGACGTGCGCGAGCAGCAGATCGAAGTGACGCTTGACCTTGCCGCGCCACATCATTGCATCAAGGCGGATGCCGTGCGGGCGCAGCAGGTTTTTTGGAACGTGCTCAAGAACGCCGTCAAGTTCACTCCCGCCGGCGGCGCCATATCCATCCGGACGCGCAATCCCCCGGAGAAGGAAGGAATGCTGGTCGTGGAAATCTCCGATACCGGCGTCGGCATCGAGCCGGAGATGTTGGAGAAGGTGTTCGATTCTTTCACCCAGGAGGAGCACGATGGCGCACATCGCTTTGGCGGCATTGGGCTCGGCCTCGCCATCACGCGCCGGCTGGTCGAGGTGCAAAAGGGTTGTATCCGAGTCGAAAGTGAGGGACGAAACCGCGGCGCAACTTTTCAGATCGAGCTCCCGCTCGAGGCACCGGAGTTATGCGCCCTGAATGATCCGCCGCCTGTCGCAGCCCGCGCCGCGTTTCCGGCGGAGCCGCGGCGCATTCTGCTGGTGGAAGATCACGAGCAGACCCGTTCCACTCTCGTGCAGTTATTGGAGCGTCGCGGCCACAGTGTCGCTGGCGTCGCGACCACGGCGGGCGCGCGCGAAATCGCCGCCGCGGGTGGCGTCGATCTCGTGATCTCCGATCTCGGCCTGCCCGATGGCGACGGCCACCTGCTCATGGCCTACCTGCGCGACGCGCACGGACTTCCCGGCATCGCCCTGAGTGGCTACGGCACGGATGAAGATATGGAACGGAGCCGGCAAAGCGGTTTCTCCGTCCATCTCACCAAGCCCATCGACATCCACGCCCTCGATGACGCCATCGCCGCAGCACCGGTCGCGGCACGCTTGAGGTAGCGACCCTTTTTCGCAATTCCGATCTCACTCTCATTAGCCTGGTCATCGCCCCCGGCTACAACAACAAACTCTTCGATGACGAGATGCGGCCTTAGCTGCTCGGTCTTAGCGACGGCGCTTCGCGCTGTGCGCTTTTGAATCAGAACGCGCGGGCTTTTTTCCGTTGCGGTCGAGCGTCGTCTGAGCTGTCGTGGGCGTCGCTTTGAGGACCTGGAACTCCGCGAGCGCTGGCGCTTCCACGACCTCAATTCCTGTATTCCACGGGCCGGTCGTATCCACCTCGCCGCCGTCGCCCTCGCCGGTCGAGTCATTGTAGTATTGATCTACGATGCCGGGAGTCGGTGGGATAAGGCCAATGGAGAGCGGCGCTTTGCCGAGGCTGTCGAGCGCCTGCATGAAAGCACGCATGTGGGTGATCTCTCGCGTCATGAGAAACTGCAACGCTTCCTTTGTTCCTGGATCGTCGCAGAAATTGATCAGGCGTTCATAAACGATCTTAGCTCGCGCCTCGGCCGCGATGTTACTGCGAAGGTCGACATCCAATTCACCAGTGACTTTCAGATAGTCGGCAGTCCACGCATCGCCCATCGAGTTACACAAGGTCACGCCCCCGCCGCCAGCGATGGCGACCAGCGGGTCGCATTCTGCCGCGTCGGCATCCGTCTTCATGGGCTTGAGGTGCATCCGCGCGAGGGTACCGACTATTTCCAAGTGACTCAGCTCTTCGGTGCCGATGTCCATGAGCAGGTCCTTACAAGGCATGTCCTCGCAGTTAATCCCTTGGATCGAATATTGCATCGCGGCGGCCAACTCGCCGTTCGCACCGCCGAATTGCTCGAGCAGCATATTCCCAAAACGCGGCTCCGGTTGGCCGACGCGAACGGTGAACATGAGTTTTTTTATGTGATGATACATAGAATGGAGCGTTGAGTTTGAGTTGTGGCAGCGTTGATCTGCTGCCGTGTGCCGGGGATTCGCCGCACGATCTCAAGCTGGTTGTGAAAATCTGAACCTTCGTATTTAGACGGATATGCACGCCCATAGTGACGGCATGGAGGCGCGGTTGTATTCCGGGACGGGTATGTGCGCTTTGAATTCGTCACTGAAGACGCCGTCCACGCGGATGCTGAAGGCAAGCCCGTCGCGCGCGTCCCCACCGTGGAACTGGTTTACGCTATCGAACCACGCGCTGTGCGATTCGACGTACTGCTTCTCGCCGGTTTTTTCGTTCAGGAGGTAGAACGGCTTTCGCAGGTTTGTGCGGAACCAGATGAACTCGTGACAAAGGTCGTAGCTGATGTGATCGCGATGCGCCGTCACTGCGCGGCCTTCCGGGTCGTACATAATCAGCATGCGGCCAGTCGCTTTGAACGGGAGCGTCGCGATGAAATCCATCAGCTCAGAGAACTCGGTTGCAGCAGCGGCTGGCTCCCATAGCTTCGGCTGGTCGAGGTTATAGTAGTCGTCCGGCACGGTCGACTGCGAGAGGTAGACCATTTTGGAGCCGGGACGGTCGGCGGCTTGATCGTTCAAGCGGAAAGGCCCTGTATAAAACTGAGTGTCTTTCTGCTCGGCGAGACGACGCTCGATCCGCTCGGTGATATACCCGTCAAGCGACTTCAACCACTCGACATCGATGAACTCGTCGAACGATTTGTAAGACGGATATTTGATTCGCGGATCGACTTTCCCGGCAACCTCCGTCCTCATGCGATCGCGGTTGGCTCACTCACTTTTTTCACTGCGCGGCTTCGCCGTTTCGGCCG
>JACDGM010000100.1 GCA_013815325.1 Chthoniobacterales bacterium | reverse complement strand
CGTCCGCCGACGTGCCGCCCGGTCAATTCCGGGCCGCGCCCTTGCCTCATCGATGTTGGATTCCCCCTGTTGGGGCTCCAGGTCAGGACTTCCACCTCCGATCTCAACGTCATGCTCGGCACACCCGCCTCGCCCTACGGGCTCGCCTACGCAGGCGGGACCTTCACTGACATCCGCTGGCTTCGCCTGGGACCAAGGGGGGGTCAGTTTTAAACCGGCCAAAAGGGGTCAGATTTCAACCGGCGTTGACACCGCCGGGATGATCGAGAGAGATCCATTCCTCGCACACCTCCTTGCTGATCTCCTCGGGGGAACCAGCCGCGCCCTCCGAGATCTTCTCAGCCCCGACGAAGGTTCGGATCGGGTGCCAGCAGGTAAGTAGCCAGTGATCGGAGGCGAGGAGCTCGACTGGCTGAAATACGAGCACCCCGGAGCGCATCGCTTTGCCCCGCTCGCGCTTGCCCTCCAGCCGCCGCGCCTCGACGGCGAAGGTCGAGGCGAGCTTGATCTGACCATTGGCGTAGGTGACGCCCTCGGGCTGATCGTCCGGGGTAAGGAGGTCCTCGAGCATCTCGATCGTGAGTCCCGGACAAGATGCGGCGAGCTGGGGCATCAGCCTCTCGGCGTCCCCACCGCTCGGAAGGTCAAACCAGGGCGTTCCTGAGACCTTCCCGCCTGCTTGCAGCTCGCTCGGCGACTGGTTCTTTCGCCAAATGGTGATGCTGCGTACTGAGTCCGCTTCGATCACGGCAGCTCCCTCCATGGTCCTCCCCCGATCGGCACCTTCGTCGATTGGTACTTCTCTAGAACTCAGATACTTTCCTGCTGTGGGGTATGGGTCGAGCCGCTCGGCAGGCAGAGGGATGCTGCGCGGCTGGGCGGTTGCGGAGCGAGGAACTGCGTGGGTGGCGCGCTGCCGGACCCATCACCGGCTCTTGACACGAACCGGTTGGTCCTGGCACTGACGCCCAAGCTCAAGCGAGGCTGCGGCACGCGCTAACGCAAGTTGGGCTGCATGGGGCCGGACGCGGCTCTTCAGGGCGCCTGGCCGCCGACAGATCCCGCGGCAAGATGTAGCACCGATGTAGCACGCAACCCACGGCAGGTGGTGGAATCGGGCGGAAGAGCCCGGAAGGCTGGTTTAACAGTGAGGGGAGGTTTATCCCTTGTCAGAGCCTAAAACCGGCACGAAGCGGCGAAGAACGGAATGCGCCCGACGGGAGTCGAACCCGCGACCTTCGGCTTGAAAGGACGTGGGGCTTCGGCTTGAGGAGCCGGACTGCGGCGGCGATGTGACAGAAACGCGACACGCATCGGGCCACCGGGAATGAACCTCATCCAGCCATCTTCTCCGGTGCGTTCAATTGGTCCAGGCGCAACTGGTTCAGGGTCGACCACGCGGTGGCTGCCGAACCCGCGGTGATGAGGGGCGTGCATGCCAAGAGAGCAGGTAGGAAGCGCGGCGCGTGGTGGGCAACCCGGCGGTACTTCGCTGCCAGAGCTAGTGCCGTGTATCTGGAGGTGGCCGCAACCCGTCCCCGCCGGGACCAAACATCGGCATCGGAGAATGACGTCGCCAGTCCGTAGCGCTCGATGCACTGTGCCAGGCCACGACCATGGGCCGCGGCATGGCGGAGGAACTCGTGAAGCGCTCTCGGGTTGTCGTGATAGAGACCCGCTCGAGGCGCGAAGCCCAGGCGCATTCCCGCGGCGAGGCAACGCTGGTTGAAGATCGTGTCCTCTCCAGTCGCAATGTCCTCCGGATACCCGCCAACGATTTCAAACACGGAACGTGTGAAGGAAAGCGCATGCGCGACGTCCTGCTGGCGCAGGAGCCCCTCGACGGGCAACAGCGCCGAGTACTCCATGAGATAACCGGCGGTGCCAACCCAGCTCGTAGGGGTCCCATTGAGGATTGATCCGCCGACTAGATCGCAGCCTGCCCGGTGTAGTCGCAAGCGCTCGGCGAGCCATCGCGGCTGAGCCCGCGTGTCGGCGGATGCAAAGGCGATCACCTCGCCTGCTGCCATTCGAACCCCGGCGTTTCGGGCTGGGCCGGGAAGCATCCGATCCTCACTTTCGTGAACTCGGACCGAGGGATGGTGCTCTCTCAGGTAGTCCGCACAGCCGTCACCCCCTGAAGCAACGACAATGATCTCGAAAGCCCCGTCCAGCTCCTGCGCATAAAGCGATTCAAGCGCTCGCCCGATCACGTCACGAGCGTTAAAAGCCGGGATTACGACGCTGGCCGCTGGCGCAGGGACGGTCACTTCCAGTGCCGATCCGGTCTGGTCGCGCGGCGGCCGAGCCCGGCCAAAATCCCCAAGCTGTAGACGAACCGCGCCGGAATGATCGCCAGATCCGCTCCTCTGGCGACCTCGCAAGCGCCCTTCACCAACGCAGTGGTGGGAAGGTTCGCGATCCACGGGCTGTCGACCTGGCCGATGTCGTACCCGCGACCGATCCAACGTGCGTTCTCGAAAATCTCCCAGAGCGAGTCCGGGTTGTAGTGCCAACAAAGCGCTTTCGGCGCCGCGACAGCCAACTCGCCCAGCTTAGGGGCCAAAGTCATATCCTCGCCATATCCAACTTCCTCATACCCGCCGACATCCAGGAAGGGCTGGCGGGCAATCGCTCGGTAGTTACTCGACTGGTCCGGGTGGCTATCCGGAAGCAACCGGGGCAGCGCCAAGCGACGGATCACCGCATATGCTCGCGCCCATCGACTCGCGAGATTGCCGATGTAGATCTCTTTGGAGAAGCTGCCGACGGCACCATCACGAGTGATCGGCACGATCAAGTTCTCGAGGTAGACCGACGAGCACACGATGTCGGCATCGACGAACACCAAGATGTCGCCGCGGGCCACCGCCGCACCACGGTTGCGCGCATGAGCTGGACCACGGTGAGGGGTCCGGATCACTGTTGCTCCTAGCGCGGCCGCGATGTCGGCGGTTTCGTCACGTGAGCCGTCGTCGATGACAATCAGATCCCAAGGTACGAGGGTTTGGGATCGGAGCGACGCCAAGCAGCGCCCGAGATGACGGGCCTCGTTGTAAGCGGGTACCACTACGCTTACCTTTGGCGCTGGATCAGTCAGAGGAAGCTTCCTTGCCGGTTGCGTCCGAGTCTTGGCTCTCCGTCCGGTAGCGAGCCCAGAGCGCTTCCCAGCGTTCGCGCTCCGGCTCGATGCGAGCAATGTCACGGATCAGACCCCACGCCCCCAGGGAAAGTACGAATAGGCCAACGACGAAGGCGTCGAGATCGTCGTCCAGACCGAGGAAGAGGGGAACCGCGCTAACTCCGAGTCCGACGAGAAGCGAAATCACGATCCAGAGGTCCCAGCCCGAAGGGTTAGTGATGTGCCTGGCAAGCGTTTGGGCGCCTTTTGACTTCGACGACCGGAGCTTCCGCGCCACTCTCCCATCCTCCGCCTCTGCCCAGAAGCGTGGACGGACGATGGCGACATCTTTCTCCCAGGACCTTCCGGTATATGGCGTAAACGCAGCGAGATAAGTGATCAGCTGCAGCTGTATCCGCGCATTCCGGGTCATCTGTAGGACGCCTAGCTGCAACGGCAACGGCGACATCACAATGATCCAAGCTGAATTCTTCGAGATGCCGGCGGTGAAAAAGGCTGCTGCAATCGCAAGGAAGGACGCGCTTATCGCCGTGACTTCGCGCCAGTCGTCCGCCTTTTGGTTGCTGAGCGCTAGGAACTCTTCTGGATCGAGGTTCGTACTCATCTCGCTCTTTCGAGGCAGGTCAGACCGCGTCGACCGGAAGGTAGTTCGACTCAACTTTGCGTCGCAGAAAACGTCGGAAGCGCACGTGAACATCTGGTGCTGGATTTCGCACGATGATCTGCTCGGGCCCCTCGCCCCGTCTAACCGCCGCCCTCAGCATGGTGCGGATCTCGACGTCGTCGTCTGGCAGCGAATAGCCGACGATCTCCAAGCGCTGGGCACGACTTAGGGCCTCGTACGCGTCGCGCCAGATCTCCCGCAACGGGCCGAGGTCACCCGTCTTACCGCGTGCCATGGTGACGATGTAGGGCTCTCGGGTGCGGCTCGAGATCCGCCTCCACGCGGATCCCCATTCCTCGAGCGCTTTGATCCGCAGGACACTTCCCTCGCGCTCTTTACCGCTCGGGAGGGAGACTCGATAGCCCGGCCCAAATGCTTGCTCGCTGAGCGGCGAGAATTCGAGCGCTCCGAACCGCCCGATTTGAGCCTCCGAGCCGAGGGTCCAATCGATCGCGCCGTGCAACTTCAGGACAACCAACTCTCCGGTACGGGTACCGCGCCCACGCCAGCGCACTGGAACTTCTCGCATCCCGGCATAGCGCTCGATCCCGAAGTCCCAGTTGGAGGTCACGACGATGTGACCAGGCTGCACCACCTCATCGAGGTACTCCGAGCCAGCCGCCAGGTGCGGATCAGCTTCCTTCAGTCGCTTGACCAGAAGGTTGGCGATACCGAACTTGAGGCGACGAAAGAAGTCGGCAGTTTCCGGCAGGCTGCCGGGAAACCCAGCACAGACCTCGACATAGCTGTGCAGGACCGAGAAAAAATCGACTGCGTCAGGAGTGAAGCCGGTGTCCCCGCCATCAGGATAAAAGGCCTCGACGGCGCGGGTCAGGTCATCCTCAAGACCGGCGCTGTGGCGCCATGCGTCCCCCTCAAGCTCCCGCTTTACGTCCGTTATCAACGCAGCGGTGTTCGGCATGCCAAGCGCGCACGAGAGACCGGCTCCGACGAAGTACACCTTGCGGTTGCGCTCTGGTACGGGAGAAGGCACAAATCACAAATATGGGCATCGAGTCGGACGGTTCGGCCGCCACCAAGCGAGCCGTGGATTGAAAGGACGGAGGGCCCTGGATTGAGGAGCCGAATCCCCGAGCTGATGTGACCCGATTGAGACGAGGCGGACCGCCCTCAGATTACTTCGGCTCTCCAGCCCCGCATGCAGAAAGTAGCCCGGCTTGAAAGATCGGCGCTTTCTCTCGTCCTGTGTCCGAGGAATCCGACACCACAAGCGAGCTTAGCTCCCGGTTAGTACGCGCCGCCTTAAAAATGAGGTTGAACGTGAGTAAGGGCCTGCTTTGCAAGCCCTATCGGATAGCCGGGGCAGGATTCGAACCTGCGACCTTCGGGGTATGAGCCCGTATCTGGGGCATTGCCAGGACTGCGCAAAGCTAGTTCTCAAGCCAAATTTGTAAAATCGGCCTTGGCTGAGATAGGCCGAAATACATGGGTCACTTTGCCCCAATTGTTGCCCCACGCGTAGATTCTTGGCATCGCCAAACTGCCTCCTCCGCCCAAGGCATCTAGCGCTGCCGTCCGGCGCAACCATGCGAGGCAACCGCCGGCGCGATACGAAGCCGGAGAAAGCTCTGCGGGCGGCCCTTTTCTCTCTGGGTCTCCGATATCGCGTTGATCACCCCATACGACTGACAAAGCAATCTCGAGCGATTCGCCCTGACATCGTGTTCACGCGCGCCAGGGTCGCCGTCTTCGTCGATGGCTGCTTCTGGCACGGGTGTCCGGACCACGGGAACAGACCTCGTCGGAACAGTCGGTATTGGGACGCAAAGCTGGCCCGTAACCGAGATCGAGATCGGCGCTACGACGACCTGCTCGAGTCCGGCGGCTGGACGGTCATCAGATTTTGGGAGCACGAGAACCCCCAAGAGGCGGCTCAGACGATCCTTCGGGTCCTCCCGAGCCGGCGTCGATGACCACCTGCGGGCGCTTCAGCGCCAAGGTCTCCCCGGCGTAATCGTGGAAGAAGCCCCTCAGCGCTTTTGGTCCACTTCGCCGATAGGAGTCAAGCGTCGCGCCGTCCACCAGGACCGCCTGAAGGCTCCCGGTCGCGGCCAACTCGTTCGCGTAGGAATGCACGGAAGCCGAGAATTTTCCGGTCGTCACCATCACGACGACGTGGGCCTTCAGCAGGACGGCCATGCCGACCTCCTTTGCAAGGGCCGCAACGCCCACCGATGCGGTGTTCTTGCACTGCAGCAGCCAGCGGGAGAAGTGAAGATGAGCCCCCTCCGCGATCAGATCGACCTCTGCCCCGCCCGTCGTCAACCCTCGCTCTCTCAGCCGAATCGGGACGAGCGTGAGATCCAGGGCCATCCTGAGGGCGAGCAGCTCCAGGGCGACGCCCTTCACGTAGGTATCAGGCGATTTCAGATCTTCATAGACCTGATCGATCGGGGTTCGAAGCTTGGATTTGAGGTCCGCCGGAATACCCAGTCCATCACCTTCGGGCAGTAGATCGACCTCGACCTCGAGCAGCTTCGGCGTGGCCGAAACGAATCCGGACTTCCCGCCTCGACCGGATGAGCTGATCGTGTGTGTGATCCATGCGTTCCCAGGGCTCGCCAGCGGTTTCAGGACGCTGGCGGACAGCTGGTCCGGCCTCTCGAATATCGGGCCATACTCGGTCACGACAGAGTCGATGATCATTTTCGCCGGGATCTGGTCCTGTCCTTCGACGAGCGTCATCCTTCGAAGGACCCGCAAAAACGCCGTCTGCTCACGAGTCAGCGCGACCCAGGTCTCCGCGTCGTCGATGGATAGATCGGCAATCTCCCTGACTGCTGAATCCGAGACCACGTAGCCTCGGCCCGGAAGGACGCCAGCTTTTCGCAGCCATTGGAGCAGCTTCATGTGATGCGTCGTGGCCCGTGGCAGCTCAAGCCCCGCGAACCGTTCGAGGTACTCCTGAAGGCTCGACTTGTTCACCTCGATCCCTGCGGCCTGCATCTCCTTTACGGCAACCAAGACCTCGAAACCGCCGAGGTCCCTGATGATGTGCCGGGCCAGAAGGCGATAAAGCTCGTCATCGCTCTCGGCGTCAAGGGCCTCGACGCCCAAGGCGGTCAACCCGACGAAGTCGCCCGCGACGAGGCCGTATTTGCTGGCTCCGAGAACAGCATTGTACGCCCGCGTCCGCTGCTGCTGGAGTCGCTCCTCAGGGTCAGATCGACTGGCAGCGGCATCGGCGAAAAAACTCCTTCGAACCGCCTCGACGATGCGATCCCTGTCCCCCTCCGCCCTATTCACGGCGACAAGAAAGTCCGGCAAGTCGATCTGCCCAGGCGAGAATTCGTTCGCCTCTGGAAGGCGGGTCAGCCTCCGATCGCCGCCCTCTTCAGGCGGCTTGGGGCTCATAGGCCTCCAGCCCGGCAAGCTGGTCCGACAGAGCGCTACCCAGGGTCTCGGCAAGCAGAGGGGGCACGGCGTTGCCGACCTGCCGCCATTGGCGCTCGGTCGTCCCGGTGAGCTTCCAATCGTCTGGGAAGGTCTGGAGTCGCATGACCTCCTCGATGCGGAGGATGCGATTGCGCCAGTGGAGCGGACCCATGTTGTTCGAACGACGCGCCTGGATCGTCCACGAGGGCAAGTCCGGCCCGAGTTTCAGAAGGAACGACCAGTAGCGTTTGCGCCACTCGAACTGCGGGTTCGGATGGCCCCGCTTGGCGGTGAGGTAGAGATAGTTGTCGCCAGGCGGGATCTCTTCGAGGAGGTCGTGATACTTGCCGCCGGCGAAGTGCCCGGTGTCGTCGGCATTCTCCTCCGTGTCCAGATCGCCGATCGCTTCGCCCGCAGTAGCCCAGGGCAGCCGATGGGCGTTCTCAGGGGTGCTGCCCGGCTCCTTGGCATGAGTGGGTTCAGGGAACTCGAACTCGCCCTCAAGCATCCCGACAACGAAGAACCGCTCACGCATCTGCGGCACCCCGTAATCAGCGGCGTTGATCACCTCTTTGGAGATCGCGTACCCCAACCTTTCGGCGGTATCGAGAATCAGCTGGACCGCGCTTTCGTGGACCTTGTAGGCGAGCCCGGCAACATTCTCGAGGATGAACGCCCTCGGCCTCACCGCGGCGAGCACCGTGAGATACGCGTTGATCGTCTCCTCACCGACCGCATCCTCCAACCCTCGCGGCTTGTCGGTTCGATAGAAGCGCGACTTCGAAAATGGCGGGCAGGGCGGCCCGCCCGCCAAGAGATCGATCGAACCGAGCGTCGCTCCTTTTGAGACCTGCGCCAGCAGTTCTCGGTTCAGGTCGCCTGCGGTGCCCTCATAGAACGGGACGCCTGGGAAGTTGAGCTCATAGCTGGCGGCACAGTACGAGTCGAGATCGGAAGCGAAGACGACCTCGAAGCTGGCACGCTCGAGGCCGAGATCGAGTCCGCCACAGCCGGAAAAGAGGCTGACCGCCTTCATGCGGCGGCCAGCTGGCGGCCCTCGATTCGAAGGTCGAGAGCCAACGCCGCAGCCTCGACCATCCGTTGCGCAAGCAGCACCGGGACCGCGTTGCCGATCTGGCGGACTCGCTCTCGGCGCGTACCTTCGAACCGATATCCGTCGGGAAAGGTCTGCAACGCCGCAAGCTCGGGCGTCCGCAGCCGGCGCGTCTCCCAATGAAATGGTCCGGTCCAAGGACCGGGCGAGGCATTGACCGTCCAGGACGGAAGCTCAGGGCTGAGCTTGAGAAGGAAGTTCCAGTAGCGAGTCTCCGTCTCCCAGGTCGGGTTCGGGTGGCCACCCCAGGCCGTATGAGCCTTGTAGTTCCCGCCCGGGGGCACTGTCTTCAGGTGCTCTGCCCAACGCCCTTCGACGACCTCCTCCGGCTCGAAGAAGTCTTCGCCCGCGTAAGGAGCGAGCGCCGGACCCACAGCCGCGTGCGGGACCTTGCCCTCATCCTCGGCCATCTCGGCAGCGGCGTGGGTAGCATCGGGGGCATCCGGGTGGCGCTGCTTGGAACCAAAAAGGAAGACGCGCTGGCGGCGCTGCGGAACTCCGTAGTCGGCCGCGTTGACAGCGGCGAACGTGGTTTTGTAACCGCGCCGATCGGCAGCCGTTTCCAGCGCTTCGAGCACAGGTCGGTTGCGGGGATGGGTGATGCTGCGGACATTCTCGAAGACAAAGCCGTCGGCGTCTGCCTCATCGACCAGCCGCCAAAACTCCTCGACCAGCGTCCGACGGGCATCCGGCCGCGCGAACTCGGGGGGCGCCGGCCGCTCCACCGCGTCGCCGGCGGCACGAGACCTTCGGTAGGCGGCCTCGTCCCCGGCTTCGACCCAGTAGGCGGCCTTTGAGAACGGTTGGCACGGTGCCCCGCCTACGATGAGAAGGGGATCAGCGGCATCCAGACCCGCCATCTCCCGCAGCCCCTGGCCGCTCAACTCGGCGACGTCAGCGCAGAGAACCGATCCGTTCCCGAGTGCGGCGGGATTCGCTTCCATCGTGTCGCAGGAGACGCGATCGTTGTCCACCGCGAGCCTGACCTCGCACCCCGCGGCAGTCGCACCCAGACTGAGTCCTCCGGCACCGGCAAAAAGGTCGATGACGGGAACACGGTCCACCACGAGATGCACGACTTTACGAGCTGAGGCGGATGCCGTTAGGGCGCCACTTCAGTCTTGGAGAATCAGGGTCGTGACCGCTTGCGGCAGATGAACGGCGATCGCTGGGACGCCTTTGGCGACAGCCGTATCGTCCCGCTCGAAGAGGTTCAGCACGTGCAACTGAACCGTCACCAGATCCGGGTCAAAGATCGCCCGGTCTCCCGGGTATCCGTTGCCAGGGTCGCGGCCCTGAAAGATATTGATGGTCCTCGCGGGTCCTCCGCGCTGCTCTCTTTTGCGCCGTCGCCTGCCTTGTTCGCCGGCAAGGGACTCAACGCCGTCCATGAAGACAAGGAGGCATTCGGAGGTGACCCCGTCCTCGACCGCCTTCCCGATCAGCAGGCCGACCCCCAGCAGGCGATCGACGTCCGACCCGATCGTCCCCCACGCAGCGAGGAGTTCATGAACTCGAGTTAAGGGCACCCGCGCCGATCGGTGCCGACCACGTGGGTCCAGGGTCTCTGCCGTGGCATCAAGGCGAAACTCGGCAAACATCTCGCTGGCCACGTCCGTGCTGCTTTTCGCCGCCACGAGATCGAAGAGGTGCGATTGACCAAACCAACCGTCGTCGCTGGTGATCGCCAACCGCGAGGTCGGCAGGCTGATTACCTGCGTGCGAGTCGGCCTTAGCTGCGGCGAGAGCAGCAGCTCGCGCCGCCAGGACGAGAGCGGTAGATCGTCATGGTCGAGGACTCGAAGGGCATCGCGCAAGCTCTCCTCGTGTTTGACGTAGTCGGCGAAGTCCGCAGCAATTTCGGCGTTGAACCAGCCCCGACAGATATCGAGGTACTCACGCTTGTAGCCGAAGAAACGGCCCCGCTGCTGAATGGTGTCGGCGTTCCCGACACCGCTTCCCCGAGGCATGTAGGTGGTGGCCAAGTTCTGGACGGTGAACCCGCGCTCGAGTTTGTTGCCGCCCACCAAGATCCAGCCAGGTGCCGCCCCCCAGCCGTTGATCGGCTCACTGCCGGCGTTCACCTCGCGGATCTCCACTTGACCGGCGTAGGCCGGGATCATTGCCGCCAACTCCTCAAGCGGCGGGATCGGGTCGACAGTGCCGGCCAGATTCTCATATGGCTTCCGAAGCTCCGCCGTGAGAGCGTCGGTGAAAAGGACGTCTGCCGGATCGATGAGCTTGCCAGCGATCTCGTCCCTGATCAGGCGGGCCCAGGCCGCATATTGGTGGTGGAGTTCTCGGGCCGCCGCAGGATGGATGAGCATCGACAGCGGCCGGGGCCGTTCGCGCTGCTGGGCGATCACGAGCGAGAGCAAGAAGGTGGCGATGGCGGTGCGCAGCGATGCTGGCGGCGCCGGAGACGGACCTTCGGGTTCCAGCGCCGCAGCCAACTCGCTACCCGGAATCAACTCCACATAGTTGTAGTAGCCGTCGACGAACAACTCTTTGCCGCCCACATAGTTTGGGCCGCTATCTAGGACGGTCACGGTTTGAGGTGAAAGCTCATCTTCGAGTTCGACCAGCAGCGGTGCCTGCGGGGTAGCCGTGTACATCAGGAAGTCGCTGCGCGGAAGCGCCGCTCGTAGGTCGGTGATCGCGCGGTAGATCGGCGAGCGTTCGCCAGCTTCGTGATCGAGGTTAGGACTTGCCTGGTCCGCCTCGTCGTCGATGATCAGGGCTGGAGCTTGCCGCAGGACCGAGTCCTCGATCGATTCGAGGGCCACTTTGAGTTTTCCCAGCCGGCTGCCGTGCTTAAGCACAAAGCAAACGGCGGCCTGGCTGCCGTCGATAGCGGCGTTCGGATCCCACGGCTTGCTGATGACATCGCGTATCTGTTCCGCCGCCGCGACATCGGGGTTGACCCAAGCTCGCCACGGATTCAGACCCCCGCTACCGTCGAGGAGATCCCGTTTAAGGCGTTCGACAGTCTGCTCGAGCAGGTTGGTTTTCGTCCCAGCGAGGATGATCACTATGCGAAATCCGTTGTCCCTCGCGAGCGCCATCAGAGTGGTGAAGGCAAGGGTCTTGCCGCTCTGAACCTCGCCCACCACGAGATGGGTGCCCCGGTGGTCACCAGCGACCCGGGGATCCCCGCAGCGTCCCAGGGTGCGCAACGCGCTCGCCTGCAGGGCGTCCTTGCTCCCCTCATGAAGCGCCTGCTCCGCCAGCAGCTTCTCGGTCAGTCGCCCCGCTTGGGGCTGCCAGGTCTGCTCCATCACTTACCTGCCTCCTCGATCTCGTTCATGGTCGTGTGCGCGAGTGGCCCCTGCAGCAGGTGGTTGAGCCTGCTTCGCACCGTGCCTGGATCCGCGACGCCGGCTTGTCGCGCCTCGATCTCGGCTATTCCCAGGGCCGCGGCAAGCCGGAGCACCGGCTCGACCTCCTGGCCGGGAAGATGTGCGAAGGACTGCATGAAGGGATGGGCGCGATCCACCTCAATCATGTGACCCCCGTCAGCGTCGCGGACGCGGACCCAAATCCGGCCGGAACCTACTACGACCGAGAATGAGATCTCGATATCGGAGCCGGAGACCGGCAGCCTGAACTTGCCCCCTATCGTGTCCTTGGTCTCCGCTGGAGGTGAATCATTGTTTTCTGGCGGGCCCGGATCGTCCGATCCGCTTTCTCCCGCCGCAGTGAGCGTCGCCTCGACGGCGCGGCTCAGCTCCTCGTCAACCGCGGGGCCCTTTTCGGTCGCCCGGTAATTGAGCGCCATCCTCGGCAATGGCTTCGAGCCCTTGTCGAGCGCTTGCCTCAGGACGTCCAGAAACTGTTCTTCTTCGCCATCCCAGAGGATCGCGTCCTTCGAGTGGGCAACATCCATCGCCGAAACATCGAGCTCACCAACGAGACGCTGGGAGACGAAACTATTCGGTGCACCGAAGATCTGCTGGGGCCGAAATAGTCCCTCCACGTCGCCTGCTGGGCCACCCGCACCGACGACGACCTTCCCTCGGAAGAGAAGGGCAAGGCCCGCCTCGGAAGTCGAGCCTTTAGCTCGTAGGGCGGCCCACCCCGTCACCTCCTTGCCAGAAGGGAGCGAGATTTCAAGGTTCTTTCTCCATAGCTTGGTCCGACTTCCCTCGGCGTCGTCCCAACGTCGAGCACGGAGGATGTCAGGCTCCTCATAAGCGAGGCCTTTCTCCCCAACCTCAAGCACGAGCACTCCGTCTCGAAGGTACTGCCGATAAATACTCGCGAGATATTGACGCACCTTGCCGAGCGTCTTACCCGTCGGAATCGGACGGTTCAGCTGAGACATTGTCAACGTCGTCCCGTGCTCCTCATCCAAGGCCTTGGCAATTCCTATGGGCAACGCTTCGATGTGGCCGTCGACAATCTTCGGGACATCGAAGGTCACAGTCCGGCGTACGCTCTCGCCAAGTGCGGTGGACGTGACTACGAAGTAGTTCGAGTACCAGCAGGCCGCGCTCTTCATCCCTATACCGAATTGAGCCAGACCACTCGTGTCCGGCGGGGGTTCTGCAGGGCGAAAGGCGCGCGGGACGTCGATCCCTGCGATGCCGCCAGCATCGTCCCAGACCTCGATCTCTCCAGCACCTCGATCGAAGCTGATCTTCACGGTCACGTAGTCCTGACGGTACGGCTTCTTTGCCAGTCGCGTACGGTTGGCGAGAAAGCTGGCCAGGGCGTTGTCGACGAGCTCGCTGACGGCATACCAGGGCTTGTAATTCATCGAGCTGAGCAACGCCAGGACGCCGACCCCAGGTCGAATTTCGACGTGCTTGGGATTCGGAGCTATACCCAGATGTTGTGGATGGGCGTGAGAACGAAGGCGGCGTACCTTCCCGGTTGATCAAGACCGACCGCCGCAAGGCGGAAAGGAAGGCACGCCATGGGAG
>JACDGM010000099.1 GCA_013815325.1 Chthoniobacterales bacterium | reverse complement strand
TCCCCGCGGTCGATTTTCATATCGGGGCGGTCGCTCCGGAAAAGATCGCGGAGAGCAAGAAAACGGGAACTCCGCTCCCGAGCCTGCACTCGCCGAAATTCGCGCCCGTGCCGGAGCCGACGATCAGGATCGGCGTGATCGGAGTAACGAGCGCCGTGCTCGATTTGATGAAGAAGTAGCAAGCCGCGCTGCCTACCAGTCGCCCGCTCAACTCACGGGCTCTTTAGCATATCTATCTCCTGGCCTTCCACGTGCCCATGATAGTCGCCACTCGGTGGCCATGCCTGGAAGACAGTTCGAGCAATTTCGGCCTAACGAAAAAAGGTTGAGATTCTTGCTTGACAGTTTTTCCACCGATCCTCATAAAAGTCTGAATTCCCGGAATAACATGAAATTAATTCCCGCGATTTTCATCTCTTTCTCTTTCTCTCTCTCATTCGCTAGCCTCGGGGCAATGAAGGCTGAAACGGCGCCGCCGGTTGCAGCCACGGTGGCGTCTCCAGATGGTGGTACGTGGTTTTGTCTTCCCGGCGCCGCCTGCGAGAAAGTGATAATTTTAGGCCATGGCAGCCAGCCCATCGTTATGCTGGTGCATCCCGGTGGTTTCCAGCATCAGGGAGTATTTCATCTCGGGAACGATGGATCAATTCAAGTACGATATGACGAACTACACAAATAAAGCAAGTCCAAGCGACCAAAAATTGTTCTCACCAGTGTATCTATTGGCCAATTCACCTTCCACCGTATCAAAACCATGAACAATTATACACCCCGTAGTTGCGCCAAGGTGCCTTCGCGCCTCCTTCAATCAAACCTCGGGCGCCTTTTGTCGGCAACGTCGCTAATAACTCTCACGATTAATACCCTGTGCGCCGGTAGTGCCACCTGGAATCTCAACCCCGTGGACACCCATTGGACCAATGCCGCCAACTGGACACCGGCCACTGTCCCTAATGGTCCGGCTGATACGGCCACCTTCGGCAGATCTAGTATTACCGCTTTGTCTTTTTCAGGTTTTATCGAAACGAACAGCATTGTCTTCAGCCCGGGCGCCAGCGCGTTTACTGTCACCTCCGACCCCGAAGGTACGTTTTCCCTCCTTACAATTAGCGGCGCGGGAATTAGGAATAACTCCGGCATCGTCCAAACTTTTGTGGCTGCGACTGATGTGGCCGGCGGACAGGGAGCGATAACCTTGGTCAACACTGCGACGGCGGGAAGTCTTGCAATGTTTACTCACAGAGCAAATCCCATCGTAGGAAAGGATAGTGGCGTCACAGCTTTTGTCGACGACGCGAGCGCAGGCAGCGCGACCTTTATCAACGAGGCGGCGGTGATCAGTGGCGGAACATCTGGCGTAACGAATTTTTTCTCGAAGACGACCGCCGCCCAAGGGGTATTTATCAATGATGGCAGCGCGGTCAACGGAGCGATCGGTGGCTCGACCAGCTTCCTCCTGAACTCACGCGCTGCCAGTGCCATCTTGATCGCTAATGGCGGTAGCAATGGGGGCGACGGCGGTCGGATCGCTTTCTTCGATACTGCGACCGGCGATACGGCGCGGGTGGAACTCGTCGGCAACGGCCTCTTGGACCTGACAGTACGAAAAAGCAAAGTCTTGACCTTGGGTTCGATCGAAGGAGACGGACTAATCAACCTCGGAAGCGTAAACTTGGTGGTCGGCGGCAGTAATCTTACTACGACATTCTCCGGGGTGATTTTGGAAGGCCAGTCTGGGAGTGGCTCCCTTACCAAAAGTGGAACCGGAACCTTAGTTTTGAGTGGGGCGAGTATTTACACCGGTGCAACAATCGTGAGCGCGGGGGCATTGCAGGTCGCTAATAAGACTGGCTCGGCCACGGGCACTGGAGCGGTTAAGGTCAGCGCCGGGATCTTGGGCGGCAACGGAATAATCGCCGGCCCCGTGACCGTCGGCACTGGGAGCGGGGCGGGAGCTTTTCTGACTCCGGGACAAGGCGCGCGCAGACCGGCCGCACTTACCATTCAAAGCGCGCTGACTTTTAAAGCTGATGCCACCTACGTGTGCACGCTAAACAGCAAGAAAGCCAAAGCCGATCAGGTCGTAGCCAACGGCATAACGATCGAGAGCGGAGCGCAGTTCAGTTTAAATACGGTCGCCAACAAGAAGCTGACCCCGGGCCAGATCTTCAGCGCAATCAGCAACACATCGGCGGGCCCGATCAGCGGAACCTTCGCCAACCTGCCCGATGGCTCGACCTTCACTGCCGGCCGCAACAGTTTCCAGGTGAGCTACAAAAGCGGCGACGGCAACGATCTCACCCTAACGGTCGTGCCGTAGGGGCGAAGCCTCTTGTTTCCTCGACCGGAGAAACTGGCGGCAAGTGAAAAGGGCGGTGAGTCGCTCCCGAGCCTGCACTCGCCGAAGTTTGCTCCCGTGCCGGAGCCAACGATCAGGATTGGCGTGATCGGAGCGACGAGCGCGGTGCTCGATTTGCTGAAGAAGTAGCAAGCCGCGCTGCCTAACGACCCGCCTCGCCTAACGAACTCCGGGGAGCACGGGCTGTTAGCCCGTCGCCGCCGGGAGTCTTCCGGCGGCACGTCTGGAATCCGCGGGATCGAATTCCAGATAAGAGAGAAAGCGCGCGTAGCGACTCTCCTCGGGCCGTAACGCAGCCCGCAGGCGAGGCGGATTCATCCAGGTCCTAGCCCTCCATGCACGTGATATCGTCGCACTACCCCGGAAGACGGAACAAAATCGGATGGGAAGACGGAAGCAAGAAACATCAGATCACGCAAGAATAAAAGCGTGACACCGCAAAATGTATTTGCTACGACACGATTCATGAACTCCAGGAACTCCGCTCCAATCCCCCCCAACCGTGAGGCGCTGCATTCCTCAAGTGAAACAAGCAAAGCGATGAACAACAATATATCCCGCGCCTATGCCATTGTACCTTCGCGCCTTCTTCAACCAGGCCTCACGCGCCTTTTGTTGGCAGGATTGATTCTAACTCTATCAATTCAGGTCCTCTGCGCCGGCAGTGCCATGTGGGATCTCAATCCACTGAACGGCGATTGGAACACTGCCGCCAACTGGACGCCGGCCACTGTGCCTAATGGATCGGCTGATACGGCTACATTCCGCAACTCCAGTACAACTGACTTGTCGGTTTCGGGTTTTACTGAAGTCAATCGCATTGTCTTTAGCCAAGGCGGGGATGCTTATACAATAGTTTCGAATCCAAAGGGCGACTTCTCCGTGTTGAATATTACCGGCGCCGGGATCAGCAATGACTCTGGCATCGTACAGAACTTTGTGGCGGCGGCTGACGCTGCTGGTGGCCAAGGTGGAATAGGCTTTGATGGCTTTGCGTCAGCGGGAAGTCTAACCACCTTTACGAACCAGGCTAACCCAGTGGTTGGCATTGACAGTGGCGTTACCGATTTCCTTGCCACTGCCAGCGCCGGCAATGGCACGTTTATCAACGAAGGCGGGGTTGTGAGCGGCGGGACCGCCGGTGTGACCGTGTTCTTCAATAGCGCGACTGCCGCAAATGCGATCTTAATTAGTAGTGGCGGCACAGTCAGCGGAGCGCCAGGCGGTTCCACAACCTTTACTCTTAAATCACATGCTCGTAATGCTACTTTGATTGCCAGTTCTGGAATCAATGGTGGCGGGGGCGGTCAGATTGTCTTTTGGGATTCTTCGAGCGGCGACACGGCGCGCGTCGAACTCTTCGGCAATGGTTTTCTCAGCTTGGCGCCGCACAAGGGAGGAGTAACGGTGGGCTCGTTGGAAGGAGATGGGGTGGTGCAGCTTTTCGACCACGTCCTGAGCGTCGGCAGCAATGATCTGAGCACAACCTTTTCCGGAGTCATCGAAGAAGGCTCGTCAGAAGTTAGCGGTGGCGCCTTGACGAAACTTGGAGCCGGGACGTTGACCTTGACTGGGGCGAATACTTATCCGGGTTCGACCAGAGTCACCGCTGGTTCTTTGGAGCTGAACAACGCGACTGGCTCTGCCACCGGCACTGGAGCGGTCAAGGTCGACGCCGGCACCTTGGGCGGCACAGGAATCATCGCGGGCACCGTAACAGTCGGCAGTGGGAGTGGGGCGGGAGCTTTTCTGACTCCGGGACAAGGCGCGCGCAGACCGGCCGCACTTACCATTCAAAGCGCGCTGACATTTAAAGCTGATGCCACCTACGCATGCACGCTAAACAGCAAGAAAGCCAAAGCCGATCAGGTCGTAGCCAGCGGCATAACGATCGAGAGCGGCGCGCAGTTCAAGTTCATCGCCATCGGTAATAAGAGACTGAGCGCGGGCCAGGTCTTTACCGCGATCAGCAACACCTCAGCGACACTCATCAGCGGCGCCTTCGCCAACCTGCCCGCCGGTTCGACCTTCACCGCCGGCCGCAACAGTTTCCAAGTGAGCTACGAGGGCGGCGACGGCAACGATCTCACCTTAACGGTCGCTCCGTAACTCCCGTCAATTGTCTAACTCGTAGACTTCGACCAAAGCAAGGCCCTTCGTGTTGTCCTTGCCGCGGACGATCGCGGTGTAGGAATCCGGGGCGAGGGCGACGAGAATGGCTGACTCGGCGTTCTTTTTCGGAGAAATGCCGGTGGCGATGATATCTGCCTCTTGATCGCTGCGCCAATTGTCGTTCGAGGCAATGGTCGTCCCATCCTTGTCGTGTAATTCCAACGTGGGATCGGCGAGTGCGCCGCTGAGCGGAAGCGAAGGACCGATCGCCCGGAGCAAGGTCTGCGCCGGCTCCGTGCCGACGACGATAAAACCGCCAATGAGCACGTTGTCGTCATTTTGCACCAATCCGCGCGTCGAAATGTTTGCCAGTTTCGAATCAACGCTTGAATCCAGGTCATAAACCTCAACCAGCGCAACTCCGCTCCCACCCTGCGCACCCTTCACGATTGCCGTATAAGAGTCAGGATCCAGCGTCATGACAATAGCCGACTCGCTATCATTCGCCGGCGGTATCCCGGTCGCGCGGATCTCCGCCTCCTGGTCGCTGCGCCAATTGTCATTGGAAGCAATCAAATCTCCGGAAGGACCGTGTAACTCCAGGAAAGGGTCGAGCAGTTTCCCAGTGACAGGCAAGGAGGGACCGATGGCGCGAGCGATAATCTTTTTGGGCTGAGTGCCAGTAACAATGAAGCCGCCGATAAGGACGTCATCGCCTGTCTCCACCCGAAGGCGGGTCGAGATATTGCCGAAAGTAGCCGGCACTGGAACCGGCGTCGGACCCGGCGGAGCCAGGTCATAGCCAATGATATCGAGATTAATCCCTTCCGGCGAGGAGACGGCGACGTCCGAGACCTGACCTTTGCAACCGAAGGCGTTCTGCACTCGGGGGTGGACCTGCGGGCAGACACCACTTAGCCAGTCCCCAAAGTCGCCGCCCGGCCCCTGGTTGAGATTGACGATGTTAGAGTTTCCGCTATCAACCGAGAGATAACGAGATCCGATGGCTGTCGTGTTTCTGTTGCCGGAGGCAGCCCAGGTAAACAGATCCTGCGGGCGAAGATCACTCGTGGATGGTGTGGAGTTCAGGTGGGATCCAAGACCAAGGATCTCATCCATCTCATGCTCCGTGGCACGCCGCGCATCAAACTCGGTGGTGGTGGGCGGCCGGCTAAAGCGGAACGGCTGGCTCGAATTGAGAGTAACAATTCCGTCGTAGGGCCCGCCAACAGCTACCGTGCCGTTGGCAAACATCGCTTTTGGCGTACTTAGCCCGATAGCTCTGCCGCTCGCACTCGAAGGGACGATGTTAGAGGACAAGGCATTCGGCGGCAGGCTGGAGTTTGCGCTCGCGTCATCCGCCGTCGTGGCATCGGAGCGCAAACTGGAAAGATACGAGCTCCACGTAATTGGATAGACAACGAAGTTGCTCCGGGCGATTTCGCCGGCAGGAAAAGGAGTCCCATTCGGGAGGGTGGCCGCAAAGCGGAAAAGGATCGAGACTGTAATCGGATCGCTAAAGAGTGACTGGTAGAGCGCGATCGTCTGCGTGATGGATGTCTGAATCGTCGCCGATCTCGGGTTATCGAGAATCGAACTGTCAAAGGTGGGGTCGATAACCAGGCCGGAACTGGTTGCCGTCGCTGTAGTCAGTGTTTCCGAGCTGCTGCCTATTCCGAGTAAGTTGTATGCTCTAACCCGATAATAGTAACTTTTGCCCGGAGCCAACCCGCTAACGATGCGACTCGTGACATTGCCCACGTCGAGATCGCGATAACCGCTCACATAACTTTCAAAGGAGCGACTAACCGAGACATCCAGGCGGTAACCCCTGGCTTCGCTTGCATACTTCCAACTCGCCAAAAAGCTGCTGCGAGTTGGAGCCATGACTGGCTGGGCGACTGCGCTTCCCGTTAACTCTTCGCTGGGAATTCCAGCGGAGATCGATTCGCCATCGCGTGTCCGCGCGATATGCTCGCCGGCTTGCGGCTGCCACTTTGGTTCCGCACTCTGTGCCAACGCAGATACCGCCAAAAATAACCCGAGTGCAACGAGCAGCACAAGCAGGCTTACTGAAAAACGGAGGGAGGTGGCCAGGTCGCGCCAGTTAGCGGAACAAGAGTGAGAGGTTGTTTTCATGGAAACTTCGGGCGGTGCCAGGCGAAGAAAGGCGAGCGTCATAAGATCCCCCTTTTTACGCTCCGCTCATCATTATAAGGGCGTTTCGGCTTCGGCAAAGTGGAAATAGACTTCGGAGCAGGTTACGCACCCATCTGCGAAACGCGGCGCCCCCCCTTTCGGTGCCGTCTTCAAAAAGGGGAAAGCGGGCAAAGGGAATCGAACCCTCATGTCGCTCCACGTCCCTTCGGTACCTCCATTTTACCTATGACAGAACACATTAGCAGACGTGCTTGAACACCGTGGGACGTTATGATTTAATTTATGACTATGGCTAGCATTCATAAGGACCCGCGGGGCAAATCGCCTTTCTGGTATTGCGCATATCGGTTGCCAAGCGGAAAGCGCGGTTTCAAATCAACGAAGCAGACCAACCACCAGAAGGCGATGGTGTTCTGCCGCACCCTGGAATATGCCTCCCGCGAATCGAAAGCCGGTCGTCTCACAGAATCTCGTGTTCAAGAACTGATTTCGGAAATCGTTCTTCAGACGACAGGCGAACCCCTGCGTTTTTACAGCGCCGAAGGGTGGCTGCGGGACTGGCTGAAAGGAAAGGAGGTCGCGAAGTCTGAAGGCACGACAAAGAAATACAAGCACACGATCGAAAGCTTTCTCCAGTCGTTAGGAGAGAGAGCGAAGCGGAACATCAACCAGATTTCTCCGCGCGACATTCAGCGGTTTCGCGACGCCGAGATTGAAGCCGGGAAACATCCGCGAACCTGCAACTTTGCGGTGAAACACCTGCGCATGCCCTTCAACGTTGCGCGGCGACAAGGTCTGATCACGCACAACCCGGCCGAGGCGATCGAGATGCTGCAGACCGACAACGAATCGACCCGGCACCCTTTCGATCTCCATCAGGTAAGCGCGATCCTGGAAGAGGCTGCCAAGATCAAAGTCGGGAAACCTACGCACACGTCGCGCGACTGGCAGGGCGTAATAATGGTCGCGTTTTACACGGGCGGGCGGCTCCAGGACGTTACCAACTTGCGTTGGGAATCAATTGACCTCGAAAACAAGTGGATCGCGTTCCGCGCTGGCAAGACACGCCAGCGTATCAAGGTTCCGATGCACGATTCACTGCACGATTTTCTTCTCGAATTGCCGGCACCAGACAACGTCAAGGCGTTTGTGTTCCCTGCACTCGCCGGCAAGCGAGCTGGTGGAAAGTCGGGCCTCTCGATGGCCTTCAAAAGGATCATGGAGCGAGCGAAGGTCCGAGGCGAAGTGGCGCGGGAGCGCACGGGAAAAGCGGGTCGGACCGTTAACACGCTTTCCTTCCACAGCTTCCGCCACACGCTGACAAGCATCATGGCAAATGCCGGCGTTCCTATAGAAGTGCGGCAGAAATTCACTGGGCATGCATCTGCTGACATGAACGTTCGATACACTCACCACGAGGTGGAGACGCTCCGCTCGGCGGTTGGCAAGCTGCCGACGCTCCATGTCTAGGCCGGGTCCTCCAAGTCTCCAACCCCTTGCAAAAGTGGGGCCTGGCCGTGGCCGCGCGGCGCGGCCGTAACAAAGCCGCGGTCGCCGTCGCGCGCAAACTCTGCGTCGCCATCTGGCATGTCTTGAGCGGCCACGTCATCGGCGCTTTGGAACCGCGCGCCCGCCTCCAGACCAAGCTCGGCAAACTCGCCACCGAGTTAGGCGTCCCCGCTCTCAAAGCCCTGGGCTACCAAAGCAAAACCGCCTTTATCGAACAAAAACTCTACCTCTTGAAAAGCTACCCTTAAGCAAGGGGATTTGGTTCGAGAGGAACAGCAAGAAAACCTATGCAACTATCAAGAGCTAACTTGACTTAACCACATGTCTGCATCGCCCGGTTAGGCGTTTGTTGGCCGAATCGATGGACGCATCTAGGTGGGCATAACATAAGACGTAGTAAAAAACCAGATTTCTAACAGCAAGGTAAGGCTGCCTGCCATCCACTGGAGTGAAACTTGCCTTGCCCAACCTGTCGGCAGCGCCGCGACCAGCATCGACGCTATGAACACGTCTGCTATAATCCAATCTCCAGGCGGTAAAACTCTCGAGATTGTTTCGGTCTGCGAAAGTGACGACCATCGATACCGCGTAAAGCAGGACCATCGCGGAAAAGAACGCCGGTCGCTGACGCTCGTAAAAGGATCGCATGTCGATGAGCTCACTGTCGCGAGCAGACATCGACTGAGGGAGCAGGCGAAGTATTGTGGTATGACCCAGCTGAGCTGAAGGAGGATTCCGCCAGCTGACCAACGCTTGACCGCACTCAGCCCCCTTCGCCGTGGGGTCGTCGCAACCGCGGCGTGGGAAGTGTATTGCCGCTTGTTAGGCTACGAGCCAACTCTCAAACGACACTGAAGAGCTCTGGGCCGAAGCGCGCCGGCACGTCGAGCCCGAATCGATCGTCATCATCGGCGACTCCCGCGCCTGGTGCAGCTCGCGCTGGCGGGCAGCTGCGGTTATCCGGTGCTCGAAGACCTCTCGAACGACGAGCATTTCCACGGCACCGTCATCGCCAGCATCGTGCCGGTGATGATGTTCGTGCCTGCGGGCCCGCCGCTCGCGCGTTCCACCGATGCGGTCCACCGTTATCACGGATAGACGTGGGCGCAGCGCGTCAGCCACGAAATTTCCATCCCGCTCGAGGAGAGTTTCGCCTTCCTGAAACAGGACGACCTCACGATGGCGGCGCTGTTGAAAGACCTGGCGATCCCCGATCGACCTTACGCGCAAGTCCCGTCGCGCACGCCGCCCTACTTCTGCTCGATCGATTGCGAACGCCGCGCCGGCATGGTCGCGCAAGCCGGCGAGCCCGATCCCTTGCAGGAAAAAGTGAAAAGCCAACGGCTGCGTCTCTTCACGCCACCACCGCCGCCGAGCTACGTCCCGCTCGAAGCCTTCGGCGCGAAGATGCACGCCGCCGTCGAACAACGTTATCGCGACACCAAAACCGCGGTCGACAGACTCCGCGCCCGCGGCGGCAAAATTGTCTTCGTCCGCTTCCCCGTCACCAGTCCGCTAAAGGAGCACGAAAACAAATTCAACCCCCGCGCGCAAACTTGTGACCCGCTTCTCCAGCAAACCGCCGCGCCCGGCATTTACTTCGAAGACTTCCCCCAGCGGGCGAGCTTCACGTGCCCCGAAGGTCGCACCTGTCGGCTGGCGATTCTGTCGAATTCACGAAGCGCCTCGTCCCGCATCTGGGGGACGCGATGCAACTAAACGGAGTCGCTGCCAAGTAGCGTTCAAGCTGCCGCCTCAATCGCCGCAAGGCTCCGAAAGTATCCGCTGCGCTGAGGGCGACCGTCGCTTATGTTAGCCCGCCTTTCGGCGGCAGCTGATGATACCTTTAGTCGAAGAGATCGAGATGTATGCGCAGGACATCGTGGATACTGTCCGCGAGCCGCTCTTGATGCTCGACACGACCTTGCGCGTGCGCAGTGCGAACCGCGCTTTCTATCAGACCTTCCAAGTCTCTCCTGCTGAGACTGAGAACCGCCTCATCTACGAGTTAGGCAATGGGCAATGGGACATCCCTGCGCTTCGCACACTTCTGGAAGATGTGATTCCCACGAGCTCCGTCTTCAATGATTTCGAGCTGGAGCATACCTTCCCGAGCATCGGTCGGCGCGTGATGCTGCTCAATGGTCGGAAGCTGCGCGCGGGGAGTCATGCCGAGTTGCTCGTGCTGGCGATGGAGGACGTGACGGAGCGGCGACGCTCGGAAGCAGATCTAAAGGCGATCGAGACTTACGCGCAGAACATCGTCGATACGGTGCGCGAGCCGCTCTTGATTCTCGATACGACCTTGCGGGTGCGATCCGGTAATCGCGCCTTTTACCAAGCGTTTCAGGTCTCTGCCGAAGAGACCGAGAACCAGCTGATCTACGAGTTGGGCAACGGCCAGTGGGATATCCCAAGCCTGCGAACTCTGCTCGAAGATATTGTGCCGAAGAGCTCGGTCTTCAATGACTTTGAGCTGGAGCACACCTTCCCCGTGATCGGGCGTCGCGTGATGCTGCTGAACGCGCGCAAGCTGGAGGCAGGGCATCACGGCGAGTTGTTAGTCCTCGCGATGGAAGACGTGACTGCGCGCAAGCGGGCGGAAGAGGCGCTGCTCAAAGCCGGCGCCTTGCAGAGCGCGATTTTTAATAGCGCCAACTTCTCCAGCATCGCGACCGACGAGAAGGGCGTTATTCAAATCTTCAACGTCGGCGCCGAGCGCATGCTGGGTTACACCGCCGCGGAGGTAATGAACAAAATTACTCCGGCCGATATTTCTGATCCGCAGGAAGTGATCGCGCGCGCTAAAGCTTTGAGCGCGGAGCTGGGGACCAGGATCGCACCGGGCTTTGAGGCATTGGTTTTTAAGGCCTCCCGCGGGATCGAGGACATCTACGAATTAACCTACATCCGCAAGGATGAGAGTCGCTTTCCGGCGATCGTGTCGGTCACGGCGCTGCGTGACGATCAAGGGGAGATCATCGGTTACCTTTTGATCGGGACCGATAACACAGCGCGGAAGCAGGTCGAAGCAGAGCGACTGCTGCTGGATCAACGTGTGCGCGATCAGCAGTTCTACACTCGTTCGCTGATCGAATCGAACATCGACGCCCTGATCACGACCGATCCGCGCGGTATCATCACGGACGTAAACAAACAGATGGAAGCGCTCACTGGATGCACGCGCGATGAGCTAATCGGCGCGCCATTCAAGGGCTACTTCACTGACCCGGATCGCGCGGAAGCGGGCATCAAGCTGGTCCTGGGCGAAGGCAAAGTGAGCGACTACGAGCTGACGGCGCGCGCCCGGGACGGCAAGGAAACTGTCGTCTCGTATAACGCGAGCACGTTTCACGACCGCGACCGGAAGCTACAGGGAGTATTTGCTGCCGCGCGCGATGTGACCGAACGGAAGCGCTACGAGGAATCGTTGCAGCAGGCGAACCGCGCCAAGAGCGCCTTTTTGGCCAATATGAGCCACGAGCTCCGCACGCCGCTCAACGCCATAATGGGTTACTCCGAGATGCTGCAGGAGGAAGCGATCGAACGGAAGTTGGATGTGTTCGGCGCAGACCTGGAGAAGATCAATGGCGCAGGCAGGCACTTGCTCGCGCTCATCAACGACATCCTCGATTTATCGAAAATCGAAGCCGGCAAGATGGAGCTCTTCTTGGAAAGCTTCGATATCGCAAACTTGATCGACGAGGTTGCTTCTACGGTCCGTCAGATGGTGGAAAAAAATGCCAACACCTTGCACATCGAGCGCCCCGCGAATTTGGGCGTGATGCATGCCGATCAGATCAAGGTGCGTCAGGGTTTGTTTAACCTCCTCTCGAACGCGGCGAAGTTCACGCAAGACGGCAGAATCACGTTGCAGGTCGAGCGCGAGCGGATGGGAAGCGGTGAGTGGATTGTGTTTCGTGTGACCGACACTGGCATCGGGTTAAGTGCCGAGCAGACTGGCAAGCTTTTCCAAGACTTCACGCAAGCCGACGCCTCGACCACGCGCAAGTTCGGCGGCACCGGATTGGGCCTCGCTCTTACACGGCGTTTTTGTCAGATCATGGGCGGCGACGTGACGGTGCGGAGTGTGCCTAACGAGGGCAGCGTTTTCACAATTAAGCTGCCTGCGATCGTCAGCGAAACGAAAGCGGAAGCTGCCGCTGTGGTCGATGACAGCGTAGCTCTAGCGGAGGCCGGAGATGCAGGCGAAGTCGGCCAGTCGTCTCCGGACGACAGCTGCGTGCTCGTGATCGACGACGATCCGGTGCAACGCGATTTGATGCAGCGCTTTCTCAGCAAAGAAGGCTTTGCCGTGCGGACGGCCGCGGGCGGCGACGCTGGGTTGCGGCTCGCGCGGCAATTACGGCCGGTTGCGATCACGCTCGATGTGATGATGCCCGACATGGATGGCTGGAGCGTGCTCGCTGCGCTCAAGGCTGACGCCGCTTTGCGCGACATTCCCGTTATCATGGTCACGATGTTGGATGACCCCGAGCGGGGTTTCACGCTCGGCGCTGCTGATTACGCAACAAAGCCGGTCGATCGCCAGCGCCTCTCGCAGATCCTCAAAAAATACACCTGCGCGAATCCGCCATGCCCCGTCCTCATGGTCGAGGATGATCCGGCGACTCGCGCGATCACGCGCAACATCCTCGAAAGGGAAGGCTGGAAAGTAAGCGAAGCTGAGAACGGTCGCGAGGGGCTGGAGTGTATGGAGCAGGAGCGGCCCAGCCTTATCTTGCTCGATCTGATGATGCCGGAGATGGATGGCTTTGAGTTTGCAGATCGCGTTCGGCAACGCCCGGAGTGGCGCTTCATCCCGATCGTAGTGATGACGGCGAAAGACCTTTCCGCGAAGGAGCGGCAACGGCTCAGTGGTTCGGTCGAGACGATCTTGCAGAAGGCGGGAGACTCTCGCGAAGCCTTGTTGAAACAAGTGCGCGATCTCGTCAGCAACTGCGCCGCACGCCATAAGAATTAGGCGCATGGCGAAGATATTGTTAGTCGAAGACAACGAGATGAATCGCGACATGCTCTCGCGCCGACTTGAGCGACGCGGGTATGAAGTGGTGATCGCATTGGATGGCGAGAGCGGCGTCGAGATGGCGCAAACGCACCTGCCGGATCTGGTTTTGATGGATATGAGTCTGCCGGTCCTCGATGGCTGGGAAGCCACGCGCCGTCTCAAAGTTGATCCTGCCACGAAGCACATCCCGA
>JACDGM010000014.1 GCA_013815325.1 Chthoniobacterales bacterium | reverse complement strand
CTGAAGGGCGGAGTGAGCTTCACCGCTTATTGAGGTAGGCGCTGGTGAAGGCGTTGGGGCTAGAAGAATGATGTTGTGGCGCGGTGCGAATCGCGATGATGATCGCCAAAATCACAAGAAGCCAAAGGAGGAGGTCAAAGGTCCGGGCGCGGGGGGTGGCGTAGGGATCGATTTTTTGGTGGCATGGGGGTCGTTAGGGGAATTTCCTGAATCGGGCCGATGGGAACAGATTAGCGCGATTGCGTCAACTGCAATTTTTCGAAATATTTTTGGCAGGGGAGGACAGACGGCAGAGATCGACTTCGAAAGTTCAGGCCTGAAAGGGCAGTCCGCGCTCGCCATCGTTCAGAGTTCGAAACAGACAATCTTTGCGGTGCAGTCGCGAGCGCGATCAGGATCACGGTGGTTGTGAACAGGCAAAAAAGAGGTCGAATGTTCGGGCGGCGGGGTCGCGCAGGGATCAATTTTTGGGGGCATGGGGCATGGGGAGTGGGGGGGTTGATATCTGGATTCGTTAGGATTTGGGAACGGAGCGGATGAAAACAAGTCCCGACGCCGCGTCAACAAAATGATCCAGATTTTTAGATTTACTTTGGCGGCCCCGCGACAGGGGCGGAAAAGAGAGATCAGAAGTCAGAAATCGGGGAGAGAATTTGGAGGGACAAGTCCGGACGTGGGAACCCGAGACGGACTGGGGGATAACCAAAGTAGGAACCTGGGGAGACAGAAATCGGAAGTTACACCTTGGAACGAGAATCAGACTTCAGGGGCAGACGGGAGAGTTCCCAAGGGGAATTACTGCTTCCAAGACAGAAGCCGGAGGCGGGGTTGATCCGCCCGGCTTTTGCCGGCGAAGGGGCAGCTCCTCGGCAGTGAGCAGGAAATCGTCGGAGCGGCTCATGACGACACGAATGGTTCAATCAGGAACGGCGGAAAGCAGGAAAGACAAAATGGTGACGCAGTTGGCTTGAGGCAAAGAATTCGGGGCTAAGAACAAGGTAACATTAAAAGCAGTGCATAATCGGCCTCGCCGGCGAGTGAATTGATGGCGGCGCTTCTCTCGTTGTCTCTGGCGCTCTGCGCATGAGAGAAGGAAATTCGTCTTCGGGAAGCATGAATAGTTATTCGTTAGGGTTACTGGATGTAAGGATCAGCTTTCCCAGCTCCTATCTTGCTCGCGGACATCTGTGCCATCCGAGTGGTTCGTCGTTCGACTTTTCAGTTTTCAAAGACCGGCCGTCGCTGCGCATGCTTTACGGCCGATGTTCGAACCAGCTCCGGCACGAGCTTCGCGAAATCCGCCTCCAATTCCATCTTGCTCCGGCCGCGCCTTCCGACCAGCGCGAATTCGAGCACTTGTTGCCCAGGATTGCGTAAGCCGGAGCGCACCGCCATCCAGCGATCGCCGATACTCCAGTCACTGGAAGGTGTCACCGCCTTCCCCGCGTCCTCCGCCCGAACGCGATCCTCACGCAGGCAAAAAAACGCGTCCGCATAAATCATCCGGCCATCGCCGCTTTCGCGCTGGAACCGGAAGAGGCGAAAAGGCAAAGCGAAATTATCGGAGACGGCATAAGACCGATAGCCAGGCGCTCCGACCTGACGCCATCCGGTTGCGGGCAGGCAAATATCGGGACGATGCGCGCGCGCGCGCAGCACTGTGGCCGTGCCCGGTTCCCAGCGAAAGAAGTAGAGGAAAGCCACTGCGGAATGTTCGGCCAAAGAGCCCGGCGCAAAGCCATCTTCACCCTGCGGCTTTACTGACCACGACACTTCACGCCCCGCATCAAAGCGCAGCATATCGAGCGTGTGTTCGTCGATCTTCAGCTCATGTAAACCGGGGCTTTGTTGGGGCCATTTGACGGTCCAGCGGGGGGCCGGGACGAGCGCACGCTCATGCCAGCGATACCAGCCCTCGACGCCCGCTTCGACGAGCAAGAGATAGAGGAGAGTAAGAAGGGCGAAGGTGTAGGGGCGGGCGTGTCGCCAGCGGGATGAGGCGAGATTTTGCCGAACCGCAGAGCTGGCTGGCGGAGCGCCGGGAATGGCGTGCGCGGTGTGCGAAGTCCTGCCAAGTCCCGCAGCGACTGCGACCGTGCCGAGAAAGACGACGCCGACGATCGCATACCCGGCGAGGTCGTGCCAGCCCTCGACCGCCGCGAGGTTTTTGGTCGCAGCGATCCAGACGAGGAAAAAGGCGCGCGCAAAATTCGCCAGGAGTGCGATCGCGAGCGCCGCGCCGACGAGCGCGAACCGGCGCACAATCGTTAAGCGCTTCAGCTCGCCGAAGAGCAAGCCGATCATGAGCGAAGTCTGCAGGGAACGCACGCCACTGCACGCTTCGCTTACCCCAACGACCCCGCTGCTCACCCGGATGAGGCTGCCTTCAAGCTGCGCCGGAATCCCCAAAAGCGTCAGCGTTTCGGTCGCGACCGAGGCCACCAGCCGCATCAGACCTTGCACGAGCGGCGCCTCGATCGGTGTGAGCCATGGCACCGCGACAAGGATGAAACAAACCGGAAAGGCGAAATGCCGGACGGCCGATTTGCCGCCCCAAAACCGTATCGCAACGAGTGTCAGACTAACGACAACAAGTGCATGGATCCAACTAAGCGGCCGCCAATCCGGGTTGGCCACCTCGAAGAGCCGCACGGGGAAAAAGAGGAAGAGGAGGAACATCACAAAGGCTGAGAATCTGAAAGACTGAAAAGCTGATCCGGTTAAGAGGGACTCACCGCTCATTCGAAATCCCGGCCTCGCCTCCAGTTGCGCGACCGCTGACCGCTGATCTTCGGCCGCCCGCCACTCCTCCCACCGCAGCCAAAACAAAAAAGCGGCGAAGAATGGCACGAACCAGCCGTAGCTGTATTGCTCGTTCGCGGCCCATTCGTAGCTCAGTTGCCGGCAAAGGATAAACCAGACGATCGCGAGCCCGGCCAGAAGAAGAATGGCCTCGAGCCTTAATCCTGAGACTGGAGAGGAGCGCACGCGGTTTTCGGCGAGGGCGGTGGATTGCAAGGAGCGCGAAGTATACAGAAGAAAGAATGAAAGGTGTAGAGGCGGCTTGTCACCCGCATGATCGATACTTCTTCGCCTGCCTCTCCAGAAGGAATATAGCCGCCATCAAGGGAAGGTAAGCAATCGCGCCGGTCGAGGTTCCGCCTTTTCCTCGGTTCCTGCTTGGAAAGCCCGGTCTCATTTTTTCCATTTCTTTACGGCCTGATGATTGGTTCTGCTGTAAATCGCGTGATGCCGCCACGTCATCGGATTCTGGGAATTGATTTTTTCGGCGGGACATCGCGCGAAGCAGTTGAGGAAATCACCCGGACCGGCGGATTGCTCGTTGCGCCGGCCGCGCCCTCGCTGATCAATCTTTGCCGCGACGCGGATTATCGGCGGGCGCTCCTCGCCTCCGATCTCGCCATCGCCGACAGCGGCTTCATGGTTTTGCTCTGGAAATTCTTCACCGGCGAACGCGTCCCGCGCATCTCCGGGCTCGAGCATGTGAAGCGCCTGCTCGAGCATCAATCCGTTAGGCAGCCCGGCGCGGCTCTCTGGGTCGTGGCGACGGAAGCTTCGCGTGAAAAGCTGCTCGACTTTCTTGCGCTGAGAGAGCGCACGCTACAGGATCAATCTCCGCGCTCCCAGCTTCTGGCGGCAGCGGAGAGCGTCTACATTGCGCCAAAATACGGACGTCCGGTCGAAGACGAACCGCTTCTTCAAGTCGTTAGGCAAAGGCGGCCGCGCCACATCGTCATTGCGATCGGCGGAGGGATTCAGGACAAGCTCGGCCAATATCTTCTCGAGCGACTCGATTACCGCCCGGCCGTGCACTGCATCGGCGCCGCGCTTGGCTTTCTCACCGGCGACCAAGTCCGAATTCCCGATTGGGCCGACAAATATTACGCTGGCTGGTTTTTTCGTTCGCTCGCCCAGCCGACGGTTTTCATCCCGCGCTTCTGGAGCGCACGCAAGCTCCCGTGGCTCATAGCTCGCTACCGGGAGAAACTCCCGCCGATGGGCGAACAGTGAAGCTGAAGCGCAGAAAAAGAATTGACGGCGGATGAGGCAGATGGCGCGGATATCGAGAGAAATGGATCCCGCGTCTGCCGGACGGCGAGCAAGGCTTACTGGCTGCCGAACTTCGGCGCGAGTTTCACGCTGTGCAGGCGGGGCCCGCGTCCCACCTAGTCAATGGGAATGTCCGAGAGCTGTCCAGCGAAGACATGATTGGGCGTCGTCTCCACAATTTTAATGAACTTGCGCATGGCATCGAGCACCGGCACTTCGCGCCGGTCGAAGACTTCACCCTGCAAAAGCCGGAGCACTTCCACCCGATGCTCCTTCGAGCTGATGAAGTGAGTGAAGAGCGGCAGCAATTTGTAGTAGAGCCGAATGAATTCGTACCAAATGTCGATCCCGGAACGCAGCTTGACCTCGTAGGGCTTCAGGTTTGCCTCGCTGAAATCGTCGCTTTTGAAGGCTTCGACGATCCGCTCGGAGGAATATTTCGCGCTGTAAAGGGCGACACTGACGCCCGAGGAAAAGATCGGGTCGACGAAGCGGGCGGCGTCGCCGATCAGAACGAAGCCGTTGCCGGCGAAGGTGTCCATTTTGTAGCTGTAATCGCCTTCCATTTTGAATTCGTTCACCCGGCGGGCGTCGCGCATGGCGTGGGCGAGATCGGGGTTGGAGGCGACGTATTTGTCAAAATATTCGCCGGGTCCCAACTTGGCGCCCTTAAAGACCTCTTTCTCGGCAACTATTCCCATCGACGTAACTTCGTGGGTAATAGGAATCTGCCAGGCCCAGCCGCGTTGCACGGGCAGGAAATAGATGTGGATGTATTCCGAGGAATCGACCTGGCTTTTGTCGACATTTTCAAACCAGGCGTGAACGGCGAATTGATCGAAGATCGGATCGGTCTTTTTCACCTTCAGTTGTTTGCCTAGCAGAGTATTGCGGCCGCTGGCGTCCACGACCATTCGGGCCGGCACCTCAAGCTCCTGTCCCGCTACTTTGATCTGGATCCCGCGGGCATAATTGTTTTCGTCAAACAACACCTTGGTCGCGCCGATTCCCTGATAGACCTTCGTGCCGAGGCTCTCGGCATGTTTCAGGAGAAGGAGATCGAATTTCTTCCGATCCACGTGGTAGGTGTAGTCCTGCCGAATACTCTCCTGCGGAAATTCATTGAAAGCGATCGCCGCCTCTCCCTTCGCGATGGGCGGGTGCCAGGAGGCGCCGTACTTGCGGACGAAGCCTTCCCTTTCCATCACGGGCAGGAAGCCGATTTCGTCGAAGACGCGCACGGAAGACATGACCATTGATTCGCCGACATGGTCCCGCGGATGGTTGGCCGCCTCGTAGATTGTGTTTTTGATCCCAGCCTTCGAGAGATAACAGCCGAGCGCGGAACCCGCAGGGCCGCCGCCGATGATGACAACATTATTTTCGTGGTTATTCATATAGGTGCTACCGATGTTCCAGCGCCGCGCCGGCAGATCTGGAAGAGTCGAACGCCAATTGAGAGCGTCTATCGGTGTGGCTGATTAGCCTATCACTGTTTCCGTGAGCACTGCAAGGGGTTTCCGGAGACTATTGTATTTATCAAGATGCCGCAGATAGTGCCGCCCTCGTCGCCGGAAGTGAAGTGGCTGGCATGAAGGCCGCTACTTCAGGAGCGGGAGGCGCGGCTTGGGCTGCCTTTCGCTTTGACGGAAAGGGTAATTTGTTGTGGAATCGAACGGAAAAAACATGAAAACAGACGTACTTATTATTGGCGGCGGGCCGGGCGGTTCCGCCGCCGCGATGTTCCTGCTGAAAGAGGGCCTTAAGCCTATCATTCTCGAGCAGGAGGAATTTCCTCGTTTCCACATTGGCGAATCAATGACCGGTGAAGCCGCCGCCGTCCTGCGACGGCTTGGTGTGGAGGAGCAAATGCACGCGCGGAAATATCCGGTGAAGCACGGCGTTCGTGTCTTCGGCGAGGGCGGCAAAAACTCCTGGTTTATCCCGGTCTCGGCGCGCAACGCGCAATGGGAGCTGGAACCGGGCGTCACCTGGTCGGTTCGCCGGAGCGACTTCGATGGCATGATGTTGGATCAGGCCGAAAAACGTGGGGCTACAATCGTCCGCGGCACCGCCACCATAGCCCTTCTCGGTGAGGATGGCAGAGTTCGTGGTGTGACCATGCGCCACCCCGACGGCCGGACTGAGGAAATCGAATCGACCGTTCTCCTGGATTGCTCGGGCATGGCCACTTTCCTCGGTAACCAGAAAGTGACCGGGCCGAAGTATGTCGGGAGCTACGATAAACAAATCGCTTTCTTCGCCCACGTCACCGGCGCCGTGCGCGACTCCGGCACTTCGGGCGAGCACGCCCGGGACAACACCATTATTTTCTACCAGAAGAAATATCACTGGGCCTGGTTCATCCCGGTCGATGACAAGGTGACCAGCATCGGGCTCGTCGTGCCGCGCGCGAAGTTCGTGGAAGCGAAGCAAACGCCGGAGGAGTTTTTCCTCGAGTACCTGCCGCAGATCAACCCCGATCTCGCACGTCGCGTGACCGGGTACAAGCTCGTCGACAATGTTCGAGTCATCCCAAATTATTCCTACCAGGTCCGGCGCTTCTGCGGCAAGGGGTTCATCTGCATCGGCGATGCTCACCGCTTCATCGATCCGATTTTTTCCTTCGGCCTCTCGGCCACGATGCGCGAGGCGGAGTTCGCCATCCCGCATATCCTTTCCTATCTCAAGGGTGAGCGGCGCGAGGACGAGAATCCCTTTGCCGAGCATATGCTTTTCTGCGAGCAGGGCATCGATAACCTCGAAGACATGGTCGACCTCTTCTGGGAACAGCCGTTCGCCTTCGCGACCTTTGTCCACCGGCGTTACCGCGGCGAATTGATCGACGCTTTCGCGGGCCGAGTCTACGCGACCGAGCATCAGCCTTCCCAGGCGATCCTTACCTTCCGCAAAATGCTTAAGCGCGAGCGCCAGTACGAACACGAGGACGATTACTCGATTCCAATCGGGTCGCGCTATCACCCCGAGCGCGCAGCCCTGTGGGCGCCTGATTCCTCAGTCGAAACGACCGAGGAATGGCTGGCGGAGAGCCGGGTTTAAGAATCGGCGAAGCGGCCCCCGGGCAGCACGACCTTTGTCGTTGCCCCGATTTCCCTTGACGGCAGGCGGGAATATAACTTTTGATTATATTCCAATCGGCAAAAGTTTGACATCATCTTCGGCCATCTAACTGTCTCATCCATCATTCCCCCCCGCCGCGTCCGGCGGGCGCCAGCCAAATACCTTATGCCACACACCACATCGCACGACGTAATCGTAATCGGAGGAGGACCGGCGGGTCCACCGCCGCAACCTGGCTCGCCCGACAAGGACATCGTGTCCTCTTGCTCGAGCGCGAGAAATTTCCTCGGGAGCATGTCGGCGAATCGCTCCTGCCGTTTTGCTACTCGCTCCTCGAAGACCTAGGAGTCATCGACGAGTTGAAGAAAAACTTTGTCCGCAAGCCGGGTGTTCGATTCATCGATCGCGATGGCAATATCTCGACGACCTGGTGTTTCAACCATGTGATCAACGATGAGACTTATCTCTCGTTCCAGGTGATCCGCGGGGAGTTTGATCACATTCTGCTAAAAAACGCGGCCAGAAACGGCGCGGACGTGCGCGAGGAGACTTCCGTCCTCGCGGCCGATATCACGAGCGCGCCCGATCAAGTCTCAGTGACGACTCTTGATGCGTCGGGCGCGAAGAGCACTCACACGGCGCGCTTTCTCATCGACGCGAGCGGGCGCGAAGCATTCGTCGGCGCCAAAGCCGGCTGGCGGACACCGCGCGCAGAACTCGACCGGACCGCGATCTGGTCGCACTGGGGCGATGTGAAGCTGGCCGGCGGCCTGGAGGAAGGTCTCTCCATCATCATCTACATGGGGCTAGAGCAGAAGGGCTGGATATGGGTCTTCCCGCTAGGTGAGAATCGTATCACCGCCGGCTTCGTCGCCCAGAACTCCTACATTAAGGACCAGCAGAAGAAGCTCAGAGATAGCGGCTCGAAAGATTGGAAGCAAGACCTTTGCCTGCAGGAGCTCATGCAGTCGAAGTTCGTCGCAGGTTTGCTCGAAGGAAGCAAGATGCTCATCCCGATGCAAATCAACGGTAACTATTCTTATGAAGTCAAAAACCACTACGGTTCCAACTACGCGATGGTGGGAGACGCCCGCGGCTTCATCGATCCAATTTTTTCCAGCGGCGTCTTTCTCTCAATCAAGAGCTCATCGCTGGTCTCTGCAGCCATCCACAAACAGCTAACCGGAGAAGTGAACGGCAAGAACGAAGCGATGGAGACCGCGTACAAGCAGATCACTGGCGCCTACAATTTCGTGCACCGCATGATCAAGCTTTTCTACAATCCGCATAGCGTGACGTGGGCACAGGCGGGCGCGGATGGACGGACCCATAAGGACCACGAGAGCGCGATGGCGGCGGGCCATTATATGCTCTCAGGAGACTTCTTTGAGAACTACGAAAAGTTTGACGATTTCTTCCAGATTTTGGAGGATCCAACGCATTTCCGGCGCTACAAGAAGCTGGTCGTAGATCGCGAGGAATTCGTGCAACCCACCTGCAGCAGCCGTTGGGAGGAAGTTTTCAAAGAGATGGTGGTGCGCGACAAAGAGCGCATCGCGGAACTCGTTGTCTAGGACGTCGGAGCCGACTACGATTGCCAGGCGGCTGCTTGCCTCTCATAAGGTGAGGCAAACGGCTCGTGTGGCATTGTAACTCATGCAAAGGACGGTGTGGCTCTATCTACTCATCATCGGGGCCGCCACCCTGGGTCTCATAACGATCCTGCACTTCGGCCGGCATCAACCTGTCCCCGGCTACTCCGGTAATCCCGTCGCAAGCAAGCTAAGTCAGCATAAGGTATCGAGTGCCCAGGCTTCACTGGGCTTCTCTGTCGAGGAGCGCCTGCTCCAGAACGCGCAGGATCCGCTTAGCCGTTTTTTCCTGCAGCTTTTCGCCGTTATCACCATCTCGTATTCAGTTGGCTGGCTTTTTACCCGTTGTGGACAGCCCGCGGTCGTCGGGGAAATGATGGCTGGTGTCCTACTCGGGCCCTCGCTCTTTGGGCTGCTCGCGCCCGGCGCCTTTCAATATGTCTTCGCCCCTTCGTCGCTCGAGCCTTTGCATCTACTGAGTCAGATCGGCGTCTGCCTTTTCATGTTCGCCGTCGGCATGGAAATGGATTGGGTGGAGCTGCGCGAGAAAGCGTCCGCGGCCATCCTGATCAGCCACACCAGCATCGCCATTCCGTCCCTCTTGGGAGCGGGGGTGGCCTGTCTCCTCTACGAGCGGCTGGCCCAAACCGGCGCGCCTTTCGTGCCGTTCGCTCTTTTCGTCGCGATCTCGATGAGTATCACCGCCTTTCCGGTGCTCGTGCGGATTTTGCAGGACCGCCGCATACTCAAAACGCCGTTAGGCCGGATTGCTTCCGCCTGCGCGGCCGTGGGTGACGTGACGGCGTGGGGCCTGCTCGCTTTTGTCGTGGCGATCGCGCGGTCGGCCGATTCCAGGTCCGCCATCTTTTGCCTGTGCATGGTGCTGGTCTTCGTCGCAGTGATGTTCGTTGCGCTGAAGCCGAATCTTCCTGGTTGGCTCGGACGGGAAGCTCTCGAGAGACCGAAGCCATCGAAAGGCGTCCTCGCAATCGTCATCGCTATTGTCCTGGCTTCCGCGCTCTGCACCCAGTTATTGGGAATTCGCGCCCTCTTCGGCTCATTCGTAGCCGGTCTCATCATGCCCACGGCGAGCGGATTTCGCGGCAAGCTGGGGGTGCGCATCGAGAACATCAGCTCCGTCTTACTCCTGCCGGTCTTCTTCGCTTTCTCGGGTTTGCGCACGGAGATCGGACTTTTGCACGATCGCAGTGATTGGTTGATTTGCCTGCTCATTATCGCCGTCGCGACCATTGGCAAGCTGGGCGGAAGTTCCCTGGCCGCTCGACTCACGGGCATGAAATGGCGGGAATCTTTTCAACTCGGGGCGTTAATGAACACCCGCGGCCTTATGGAACTCATCGCTCTCAATCTCGGCTATGAACTGCATATCCTGTCGCAGCGGGTCTTCAGCATGCTCGTCCTCATGGCCCTCGTCACGACCATCATGACTGGCCCTCTTTTGAGCCTCTTTGGACACCGGCGCGGCGGCGGCGTAACTCAAGCGCAGATATAGGACCAAGCCCTGTCCTGGCTTCCTAATTGAGTATCGTCTATCTCTATTAGTCGGGTGAGATTCATCTTATCCTTACCGGCTTAACTCGAGCATGCGCAGGATGGGAGCTTCGGCCCGTTGGCGGAGCGGCTCGGGCAGGATGATCTCGGGCTGGAGATTGAGCAGCGCGGCGTGCGCTTTTTCCAACGTGTTCATTTTCATGAAACGACACTCGGCGCAGGCGCAGCGCTCGGTTGGCCCCGGGATGAAGAGCTTGCCGGGGACATCCTTCTTCAGTCGATGCAACATGCCAGCTTCGGTGACGACGATGATCTCTTTGGCGGGCGATTCCCGGCAATAAGTGATCATCTTTTCCGTCGAGCAAACTTCATCGGCGAGCAGCCGCACCGCGTAGGAGCATTCGGGATGTGCGACGACCGGTGCTCGCGGATGCTGGGCGTGAATCGCCCTGATGCTGCGTGCGGTGAACTCGATGTGAACGTAACAATTGCCCTGCCACAAATCCATTTTGCGACCGGTGCGCTCAATCACCCATGCGCCAAGGTTCTGATCGGGCACGAAGAGGATGTTGCGATCGGCCGGCGCCGCGCGCACGATTTTCTCGGCGTTGCCGCTTGTGCAGATGACGTCGGAGAGGGCTTTGACCCCGGCGCTGCAATTGATGTAAGCGATGACGTAGTAATTTTTGCCGGCGTGCTGTTGTAGAAATGCTTCCAGCTTTTCCGGTGGGCAGGACTCGGAGAGCGAGCACCCGGCGTCGAGGTCGGGAAGGATGACTTTCTTGGTCGGGTTAAGGATCTTCGCGGTCTCGGCCATGAAGTGGACGCCGCAAAAAAGAATAACTTCCGCATCCGTTTTCGCCGCCTGAAAACTCAAGCCTAACGAGTCGCCGACGTAGTCGGCGATGTCCTGCAGTTCCGGCACCTGGTAGTTGTGTGCGAGGATGACGGCGTTACGCTCGCGCTTCAGAGCCTTGATTTCTTCAGCCAGGTCGAGGCCGAAATTTACAGCGAGGCTCACCATCAGCTAATATTAGCGCACCCTATGAGTTTACAAACCAACGACCTGCGGTATCGGCTCGGTTTCATCGGCGGCGGCAAGCTCGCGGGCGCGGTCATGCGCGGACTGCTCCGGGCGCAATTTTGCGCGCCGGCGGAGATCCTGGTGAGCGAGCCTAACGAATCGGCGCGAGCGTCGTTAGGCGAGGAGCTGGGAATATCGCTAGCCGCGGAGAACGCCGAAGTGGCGAAAGGAGCGGAAGTGATTTTGATCGGGGTGAAGCCGGGGGTGGTGCTCACGGTGGTGGAAGGAATCGCGGCGGCGACGGAGGATCGCCTGATCATTTCACTCGCGGCCGGCGTCGGCGTGGCGAGCATGGAAGGGGAGGGGAAAGCGCGTTTCATGCGCGCGATGACGAATACGCCGGCCGCCGTTTGCCAGGCCGCCACGGCGATCGCGCGGGGGGCGCGCACGACAAAGTTGGACCTGGAGCTGGCGCGGGAGATTTTCCTGGCGATCGGGACGGTCGTGGAAGTAGAAGAAAACCAGATTGACGCCGTAACCGCGCTGGCGGGGAGCGGGCCCGCGTTCGTTTACACGATGATCGAAGCGCTCGCCGCGGGCGGCGCGAATTGCGGGTTGCCGGCGGGGGTCTCGTTAAGTCTGGCTACGCAGACCGTGCGCGGCGCCGCGCAGCTCGCGCTCGAGAGCGGACTGGCGCCAGAGGAATTAAGGCAAATGGTGATCACTCCCGGCGGAACGACGGCGGCTGGGTTGGCGGTGATGGAAGAGCGTGGCAGTGCGAACGGAATCAGCGCAGCGGTGAAAGCGGCCGCGGCGCGCGCGAAGCAACTTGCACCCGGCACGTAGCCCCGGCAGGGACATGCTACCGCAGGTCCCGGCTTTGACTTGCACTTACACGTTAACTTGCACTTACACTGCCAAGCTGGGGTGTATGTGTATGTGTAGGTGCAAAGTAGAAACTGGACGCGCGGGCAGTGGGAGCACGCCCCGCCGCCCACCGCGCTTCAAAGTGCGCAGCATTTACAACCCAGGCGCTGGGCTCATGTCGTAGATCTCGACAAGACCAATCCCGCTCGCGCCGTTCACGCCACTGACGACAGCCGTATAATTCCCGGGACTGAGCGTAGCCTGGAGCGCGGCCTCCTTCGCCTTGTTCGGCGCGAAGCCTTCATCGGTGATCGCCTGTGCATCGACACCTTGAGCCCAGTTGTCATTCGACTGGAGCAGGCTCCCATTGCCGTCGTGCAACTCGAGCATCGGATCGGGAAGCGCATTTGCCACGCCCAGATCGCCTAACGACGGCCCGAGCGCACGCACCACGACCGGCTTTGCATCCGTCCCTCCGACGATAAATCCGCCGATCAGCACATCGTCACCGCCGAGCACCTGGCCGCGCGTCGAGATGTTCCCCGCGCGTCCGCCGGTGGTGTGGAGGTCGTAGAGTTCAAACAACCCAATACCGGGTCGGGCCGCCTGCGTCGCGTCGGAATAGCCCTCGATGACTGCGGTGTAAGCGCCCGGCTGCAGCGTCAGGATCAACGCCGACTCGATACTGTTCGGCGGATCGAGGTGATAGCTCGCGATTTTCTTCGCGTCCGGACTGCTAACCCAGTCGTCGTTTTTCGCGATCTGCTGCTGGTTTGAATCGTAAACCGTCATCACCGGATCGGGCAGCGCGCCGTCGACGCCTTGTGCGCTGAGGGAAAAACCGATCGCGCGCAGAATGACGGTGGCGGGCTGCACGCCTTGCACGATGAAACCGCCGATGAGCACATTGTCGCCGCTCCCGACCTGAGCGCGGGTGGAAATGTTGGCCAGGATTGGCCCGTCGATCGCGAAGGTTACGTCGGGCCCGGCCCCGTAGAGCGCCTCCGCGCCCGCGATGTCGTCGGCTTTCAAAAGGTAGACGTCGCTTACCTGCGAATTCATGATGGCAGCGACCGTCTGGCCGCCTTCATCAGGGTGATCGAGCCCGACAGTGTGTCCGAATTCGTGCAAAGCCACCCGATGAAAGTCTTCGATACCGGGGCGCAGCGGGCCAGTGTAGGAGTTCCATTGGTAGGCGGAATTGAAAAGCGTATCGGTCTCCGAAGTCACCCCGGCGCGATCGGAGATCAGCGTCACCGCCAGCGTGCCGGAGCCAAACGTGTCGCCGAAAATCGTGTTCGAGAAAGCGGCCGACATCTCGTAATCGCTCGCGCTCGGCACGACCGGGGAATTGAGTACAGGCGCGAAAGTTAAGTGCGCGAGATGCGAATTCCAGATACCGAGAACGTCGGCGGCGGATTTGTTGAAGGAAGAAAAGCCGTCGAGCAAAGGGCGCGCCTGGCCGAGCGACAACTGCATCGCAACGGTGCGATTGAGCGTCCAGGATTGCCCCTCCAGGACATAAGCAAAAAGCGGCTGAGCGCCGAGGAAAGTGAGGACGGAAAGAAAGAGCACCTTGAACATCGCGAAAAGGAAGGTCTGGACAATGCACGAGAAACTCGGGAAAATCCAGCCCCGGCTGCGCTGGAAGGGCCTGCTAGAAGCCGAGCGCGCGCCGCATGACGGCGAGCGGCGCCGGCCGATCGAACCAGAACTCGAAAGCGAGCGCCCCCTGGTGGAGAAGCATCGTTAGGCCGGATGCTGCGCGTGCGCCCGCCTCGCGGGCAGCGGCGAGGAACGCGGTCGGACCGTAGTTCAAGTCGTAAGTGAGATGACAGGGGGCGAGCAGCTCGCAGGGGAGGGGAGCGGGATCGTTAGGCTGCAAGCCGAGCGGCGTCGCATGCACGATCAGGTCTGTTTGAGCAAGCGCTTTGCCTAACGAAGTTGCTTCCCACGGTACAGCCAGGATTTGCCGATGCGGGAAGCGCGCGGCGAGTGTCTGCGCTTTGGTGAAGTCGCGGTTCACGAGCGTCAGTGCCGGGCAGCCGGCGAGGGCGCAAGTGGCCGCGACCGCCTGTCCCGCGCCCCCACCCGCGCCGAGCACTAGCACTCGCAGATCGCGCAGCTCCACATTGAAGCTTTCGCGAATCGCCCGCACGAAACCGGGTCCGTCGGTGTTGGTGCCGAACAGCTTCCCCTCCTCGAAGCGGATTGTGTTTATGGCGCCAGCCTGCCGCGCGAACTGATCCTCGACCTCGACCAGCGCAAAGCCCGCGACCTTGTGCGGCACGGTAAGATTGACGCCGATAAAGTCGCGCTCCGCGCACAAGCGGAGCGCTTCCCCAAGCTCGTTAGGCAAGATCCGGAACCGCGCGTAACGCGGAGCGAAGCCGCATTCCGCGAGCGCGGCATTTTGCATTTCGGGTGAAAGCGAGTGCGCCACCGGATCGCCGAGGAGGCCGAGGCGGATTGGGCCCGGCTTCCAATCGCGCAAATCCGCCAGCGTATGAAATTTCCGCATCGGCTAATGTAGCCCGGGTCTCCTGACCCGCGGACGCGGAACCCGAGGGCGCAGAATTGCGTGCGCCTTCGCGGGTGAGACACCCGCGCTACACGGCTGCGGTTGGCTGCGCCGTGCGCCCTCTGCTAAAGTCGCCCGATCCGCATGCCGCTTCCGCCTAACGAGCCTCCTTCCGACTTCATCCGCGACATCGTTGCAGACGATGTGCGCAGCGGGAAACACACGAAAATTCACACTCGTTTTCCGCCCGAACCGAACGGTTACCTGCACATCGGCCACACCAAAGCGATCTGCCTCAACTTCGGGATCGCGCACGAGTTCGGCGGTCTCTGCAATGTGCGCATGGACGACACCAACCCCGCGAAAGAAGAGGTGGAATACGTCAACTCCATCATGGCCGACGTCCATTGGCTGATCGATGGCTGGGCCGACAAGAATCTCAATCCCAAAGCCGCTCTCGATCAACCATCAACCATCCCGCCTCTGCCTTGGACGGGCTACGCTGTGGCGAGCATCGACCATCAACCTTTCTTCGCTTCGAATTACTTTGAGCCGATCTACCAATACGCCGTCCAGCTCGTTAGGTCAGGCAAAGCCTACGTCTGTGACATGACGCCGGAAGAGACCGATGAATACCGCCGCATCGGCCGGGAGAGCCCGTTCCGCGAGCGCGAGGTCGCGGAAAATCTCGATCTCCTCGCGCGCATGAAAGCGGGCGAATTTTCCGATGGCGCTCGCACGCTGCGGGCGAAGATCGACATGCAGTCGCCGAATATGTGGCTGCGCGATCCGGTGCTCTACCGCATCCGCCACGCCACGCACCATCACACCGGCGACGCGTGGTGCATCTATCCGCTCTACGACTTCGCGCATTGCCTCAGCGATTATCTCGAAGGCATCACCCATTCGCTCTGCACGCTGGAGTTCGAGGTGCACCGCCCGCTTTATGATTGGATTCTGGAGGCGCTCGAGCTCCCGGATTCCCGGCCGAAACAGATTGAATTCGCGCGCTTGAACCTCACCTACACCGTCATGAGCAAGCGCAAACTCAAGCAGCTGGTCGACGAGGGGCTCGTTAGGGGCTGGGATGATCCGCGCCTGCCGACCATCTCCGGGATGCGGCGGCGCGGCGTCACCGCGAGCGTCCTGCGCGCCTTTTCCTATCACATCGGGATCACGAAATACCCGTCGCTCACCGAAGTGGATGCGCTTGAACACGCCATCCGCGCGGAGTTCAATCGATCGGCTCTCCGCCGCCTCGCCGTGTTGCGGCCGCTCAAGGTCGTGATCACCAATTACCCGGAAGGAGAAATGGAAGAGCTTGACGCGATTAACAATCCGGAAGATCCCAGCGCTGGCTCGCGCAAGATCCCCTTCAGCCGCGAGCTCTTTATCGAGAGCGCGGATTTCATGGAAACGCCGCCACCGAAATATTTCCGGCTCAAGCCGGGGGGCGAGGTGCGTTTGAAATACGGCTACATCATCAAATGCGACGAGGTTGTGAAAAACTCGTTAGGCGAAGTTATCGAGCTGCGCTGCAGCGCCGATCTGAAGAGCAAATCAGGCGGTCCGAATTCCCAGCGCAAAGTGAAAGGCACGATCCATTGGGTGAGCGCGCCGCATGCGCTCGAGGCCGAGGTGCGCCTCTACGACCGGCTCTTCACCGTGCCCGACCCGGACGCGGAGGGCGATTTCAAGGCCTTTATCAATCCGCACTCGCTCGAAGTGCTGACGGCGAAATGCGAGCCGTCGTTAGGCGATGCGAAACCGGAATTGCGCTACCAATTCGAGCGCCTCGCCTATTTTTCTCTCGATCCAGATTCCAGGCCTAACGAGGTCATCTTCAACCGCACCATTACCCTGCGGGACACCTGGGCGAAGGAAGCGACCAAAGCGTAGAGGCGGCTGTGTCAGCCGCTTTCTTGGAGCGTCCGCTCTCTGAGCGTGTAAACAGTGCGCAACGCTGGATGCCCGGAGGACAGCGCACGCCCACAGACCTTTTCATTTCATGCTGTCGTGGGTCTGGAATCCATCACACGCTTAGTCTGTCAATCGTGTGCATCTTCCCGAAATTCTGTTTTCGCGTCGCGGCCCGCGCACTAGATTGAGCGCGTGAGCTACCAGGTCTTTGCGCGAAAATACCGGCCGCAGACGTTCGACGATCTAGTCGGGCAGGAGCACGTCACGCGCACGCTCAAGAACGCGGTAGAGCAGAATCGCCTCGCCCACGCCTACCTTTTCGTCGGTCCGCGCGGGATCGGCAAAACCTCCACCGCGCGCATCCTGGCCAAAGCCCTCAACTGCATCCACGGGCCTACCACCACGCCGTGCGGAGTGTGCGACAGCTGCAAGGAAATCACCGGCGGCAACAGCCTCGACGTGCTCGAGATCGACGGCGCGAGCAACAACAAGGTCGAAGAAGTGCGGACGCTGACGGAGAATGTTCGTTATGCGCCGGTCAGGGGAAAATACAGAATTTACATCATCGACGAGGTGCACATGCTAACCCCGGCGGCCTTCAATGCCCTGCTCAAGACGCTCGAGGAGCCGCCTCCGCACGTAAAATTCATCTTCGCCACGACCGAGCCGCAGAAAGTTTTGCCGACCATCCTGAGCCGCTGCCAGCGCTTCGACCTGCACCGCATTCCGGCCAATCTCATTGCGAAACACCTCCAGTTCATTGCGACTAACGAAAAGATAAAGCTCGAGCCCGCCGCCGCGCATGCCATTGCCCGCGGCGCTGATGGCGGCCTGCGCGACGCCGAATCGATGCTCGATCAGCTCGTCGCCTTCTGCGGCGAGACAATCGCGGAAGCCGATGTCCTCAGCGTCTTCGGATTTACGAGCGAACAGACCGTCGCCGGTTTCAGCGAAAACATTTTGCGCGGCGAGACCGCCGCCGCGCTCGCCCTCCTCGACGAGCAAGCCGCTGCGGGCAAGGAGATGATGAAGCTCATGTCCGACCTCATCGCGCACCTGCGCGACCTCCTCGTTTTCAAAGTGAAGCCCGACGCACTCGCCGACGAAACCGCGCCGGAACTGCAATCCTCGTTAGGCGCGGAAGCCATCCTGATCGAGACCGATCGGCTCCTCGACCTGATCGAGCAATTCGCCGCCGCGGAAGGCCGGATGAAGTGGGCGCCTAACAAGAAGCTGCACTTCGAAGTGGCAGTCATCAAAGCCATTCAAACGTTAGGCCAGATCACCCTTACCGATGTGATCGAGCAGCTGACCGCGCTCTGTGGCGACTCTGCCTCCGCTCCTGTTTCTGACCGTGCTCCTGCTCGTTCCCCTGCCCCACCTACACCTATACCTGTACCTACAGCCTCGCTTTCGCCTACGCCACTCTCGGCCCCGGCCAAGGACATCTTCGCGCCGCCGCCGACCGACGTCTCAACCATTTGGCCACAAGCGGTCCAACTGGTCCACAAGCGCCGGCCATTGATCAAGAACTGGATCGACACCGCGCGCTTCCTCGGAACCGACAGGCGTAACTTCCTCCTCGGCTTCGCGCCGGACCAGAAAACCGTAATGGAATCACTCGCCCGGCCAACCAATCGCAGCTTCCTGGAAGGCCTGCTTAAAGAGCTCACCGGCACGGATTGGACGGTTCAGCTCAACCTGGACACAAGCCTGCCCGCGACACCGCCAGCAGTTACAATCCCTCCGCCACAGCCATCCAAGTCTAACGAGACCATCGAAACTTTCAAAGACGACCCATTAATCAAAGAAGCCCTGGAGATATTCAAAGGCGAAATCAAATCCGTAACCACCTGACCTATGAACCTGAACAAGCTAATGAAACAAGCGCAGAAGATGCAGGAGCAGATGGCGAAGACTCAAGCCGAGCTCGAGGATAAGACGGTCGAAGTCAGCGCCGGCGGCGGCAAGGTCACGGTGGTAGCGAACGGCGCGGGCGACGTCCTATCGATTAAGATCGCCAAAGAAATCGTCGACCCTGAAGACATAGAGATACTCGAAGACCTGATCCTAAGTGGCGTGCAACAAGCTATCAGCCAGGGCAAGGAACTGGCCGGCTCCGAGATGTCCAAAATCACCGGCGGTATGCCCGGCCTTAGTGGCCTTGGTCTGTAGGGCTGACGGATCCGCGTCAGCTGCGGGAAGCGCCTGGCCTGAGTCAAATCAGCATCGCGGTAGGCCTACTTTCCGTATATCTCTCTGGCCGCCTAAGTCGTACCGGAGAGTTGCGCGAGGGCGCGGCGCCACGTCTTGGGAAGATCCGCCTCCGGCGTTACCCAGATACGGCGATGAAAGTCGGACGCAGCCGAACTCGTTAGGCAGGATGCGACCTGGTGAAGCTTGGGATCGAGCAGAGCGACGATCGCAACCTCGCTTCCCGTCCGCAGGTCGTGGCGGCGCTCGGCTCGCGCCAGCGCTCGCACCTCGCTCGCGGGATGCAGCTCGCTCGGAACAAGGAAGAGCCCTATGCGTTGCGCGGCGCGACCCAACTCCCGATCTCCGAGAAGCGCAGCCAGCGGAATAGCCAGGAGCCAGCCAAGCATGATGGGCAGGAGCCAGAGAAAATATTCGGGCGTCAACCAGCAGGTGAGGGCGCTGACGACGATCCCGAACAAGGTCGTTAGGCCGAAACCTTCGCGCGCTTCCTGCCAGGCCACGCCGCCTGCGCAACCGCGTTGCTGCGCGTGCCACTCGACTTTTTTCCCGAGCAGGCTGAAGAGGACAAATTTCGCGTGGAAGTAGAGAAAGACCGGCGCGACCAGCGCCGAGCAGATAATTTCTGCGCCCGCGTTGGCGATCATTTTGGCGGCGCCGCCAAACTCGCGCGCGCGGCCGCTCCAGAGCGCGAGGCCGAGCGCGAGAAATTTCGGCAGCAGGAGCAAAAGCATCGTGAAGCCGAACAGAACAAGCGCGGTTTGCGCGCGGGCGGCGTCGGCGAAAACACCGTCGCTTTCCCCCGCGGGCGCGAGGTTTTTGTAGAAACCGAGGACGAGGACGAGGAGGAGCAGGGGAGAGGCGACGAAGGAAAAAATGCCGTGCAGAAAATGGAAGCGCGTCATCGGCTGGAAGCCGCGGGCGAGCGCGAGCGGCCAGTGTTGCAGATTGCCTTGGCACCAGCGGCGGTCCCGCTTCAGGTGTTCGATCACGGTCGGAGGTGTTTCTTCATAGCTGCCGCGCAGATCATCCGCCAGGTGCACTTCCCAGCCGGCGCGGCGCATGAGCGCGGCCTCGACAAAATCGTGGCTCATCGGGCGCCGCCCAATCGCGCTCCGCCCAGGCAGCTCCGGCAGCGCGCAATGCTGCATGAAGGGCGCAAGCCTAACGATCGCATTGTGGCCCCAGAAATTGCTCTCTTCCTGCTGCCAGAAGTTCGCGCCGGCGGCGAAGATCGGGCCATAGAGCGACATCGAAAACTGCTGCAGGCGACTCCAGATCGTCGCGCCGTTGATGGCTTGCGGGACGGTCTGGAGAATTCCAATGCGATGGTTGCGCTCCATTCGCCTAACGAGCGCGATGAGCGTGGCCGCGCTCATCAAGCTGTCGGCATCGAGGCAAATCATGTAGCGATACTTGCTTCCCCAGCGCCGGCAAAAATCAGCGATGTTGCCGCTCTTGCGATTCAAGGGAAGCGCGCGGCGACGATAGAAAACGTGACCGGCGCTCCCGCTTTCCTCGACGAAACGGGCCCAGGCTAATCTCTCGGCCAGCGCTTTGGCGGGATCGGTCGAATCGCTCAGGACGAAAAATTGAAAGCGCTCGACCGCGCCTAACGAACGCAGCGCATCGTGCATCACCTGCAAGCGCGCGAAGACCGGGGCGACTTCTTCGTTAAAGATCGGCACGACGACCGCCGTCACCGGCAAGGTCTGGAACTCTTGCTCCTCGCTCTCCTGCGCCGCGGCTGCCGGCGCGCGATCGATCGAGACGAGAAATCCAAAGAAGGCCTGACAAAACCCGATGGCGACATGAGTGAAGAGCAACAGGAAGAGAACGAGCAGCGCGATGTTCACCGGCGTCCAGCCTTCTGCGCCGAGCAGGCTCGCTTCAAACGCGGTCGCCATGAGCGTGAGGAGTCCGATCAGGAACATGAAAGCCCAGCGCCGCTCGTGCTTATCCTCGGAGACGGCGTGCGTCCAACCGGCAATGTCGGCATAGCCGGGCGTGGACTCAGCCACGCGGCTGCGAAAAGAATCCATGGCGGCGGATTATTTCCCTCCGACCCGGCGGAAGAAGCCGCGCAGCCAATCGTGCACGGGGAATTCCATCGGCTCTGGCAACATTGTCGCGCGCTGAATCGGCGGCGTCATCGCCGGCATCCCAGCCGCCGCGGCGGGCAGGAAACCGAAGAGCGCTTCCATCACCAAGGTCACCGGGTGCTCCTCGTAATTGAGCTGCAATTGCCCTCGCGCCGACGCGATGGCGGAAACGACAAGTTGGCGTTCGCCGGGACCGAACCCGCCACGCAGGGCGCGCAAATAAGCTTCAGCCCGGCGCTGAGCCTCGTTCCACTTTTGCGCTAGATGCGACGGATGATTCATTTCTGAGTTTCATCCGACGCCCCGCGCTCACGGATTATTCGATGTCTGCGTAAACCAATGAAGCCGGTATTTGAAATCCAGTTCATCGCCCGCTTGCGGCAGTTTTTGGGGCTGCCAAAATACGACGACGTTGTCGTTGTACTCGTTCTGGGCCGGCAACTGCAGCAGCCGGATCGAGCCATCGCCCCAATCGCCTAACGGCTCCACCCGAACGCTCGGACGCCGCTCATATTTAGCCTCGCCATCGCGATAGTGCGCGGGTGCGCGATCGCGCTGCAGCAGAGCAAAATTTTTCGGATGGTTCTGCGGAAATACCTGCGTCGTCACTTTCTCCACCGCGTGGAGCGGGTGCCAGTCGCCACCGATCGTGAGACCATCCGAGTCGTGCACCTCGGGGCGGCTGTCGTTAGGCAGAGCCGGCTCAATTTCGCCGCGCCAGAACATGCTGGTGAGGGGCGCGAGCCCGAGGGCCGCGACCGGTTTGCGGAAGAAAAGGTGTGCCTCGATCTCAACCCGCGTCTCTTTTCCCGGCGTGAGCTGGAAGTTATACGCGCCGGCGACGCTCGGACCATCGAGCAAAGCGAAGAACTGCATCTGGCGCGCGCCGGGTCGCGGCCGGCAGAGCCAGAATTCGCGAAAGACGGGAAACTCCTCAGTCATACTCTCGCCCGTGTTGAGCGCGATGCCGCGCGCGGAGAGGCCATAAATCTGCCCCGCCGCGAGGGCGCGGAAATAGTTTGTCCCGAGAAAGGAAATCGCTTCGTCGAGATGGCCCGCACGATTGAGCGGATAAAGGATTCGAAAACCGGCGAAGCCGAGCGCGCCGCTATTCTGGAGCCCGGCTGGATCGAAATCCGGATAGCGGAAATATTTCGGACTGAACGGCACCGCCTGAATCTTTCCATCGACTACCTGATGGATTTGCACCGGATGATCGAAGAGGTAACCAGAATGAAAGAACTGCACCTCGAATGGCTCGTCGCTGTCGTGCCAAAGCGAACGTTGCCGGCGGAAAGTGATGTCGCGATAGGTGTCGTAATTCAGCTGCCGCAAGATTTCCGGCGGCGTTGATTCGTTAGGCTGGCAAGGCGCGCGCGCCGCGGCTTGCGCCTGCCTAACGACCTGGCTGAAGACTGCGTCCGGCGCGGTGGCCGCGAAGGCGGGCGTGGCGGCGAGGAAGATGGCGCAAAGCGCCGTCTGGAGGGACTCGCCGCGGCGAGTCCAGATTTTGGACGCGCGGACTCGCCGCACCGTAGTCCGTTCAAGGCGAAGGCGGGAGCGCGTCCCTCCCAGCGCGCTGGAAGGCCGCGGGCTAAAGCGCGACGATGCGGCGTTGGTGACGCTCGAATACGCAGACTTCATTGATCCCCATCTGCGACATTTTTTCCGCGAGCCGCTCGAAGTTTTCCCCCTGCTGCACATGCGAATGGGCGTCGGAAGCGGTCGTGAAGGGGATGCCCTTCGCTTGGGCGCGCCGAATGATTTCATCGCTCGGATACAGTTCTCCGACCGGTTTGCGCCAGCCCGCGGTCGATAATTCCAGCGCGAGATTTGCCTGGTGAATTTGAGAGAGAACTCCGTCGAGCACATCGCTGAAGTCGTTAGTCGGGCGGAACCCGAAAATCTTCACGAGATCGAGATGCGCCATGGAATCGATCAGCCCGCTGCGCGCCATCGCGCGGATGCGTTCGTAGTAGTCGGCGTAGATTTCGTTGATGTCGCGGCGTGCAAATTCCGCTTCCTGGCCGGCGTGATCGAAAGGCCAGTCACCCCGCAGGAAGTGGACGGAGCCGAGAACAAGGTCGAGCCGCTCCCAGTTTTTCTCGACCCACTCGCGCCCGGCCGCCGAGTGCACTGGGTCGTTATCCAGCTCGATCCCAGCGCGAATCTTGAGGTCGGGATTCGCAGCGCGGAGACGGTCAATTTCCTCGAAATCAACTCCGGCGTGATAACGATCGTGATCCGTTAGGGCAAAATCGCGCAGCTCAATCCTGCGGGCGTGATCCGCCCAAGGTTGGAGTAACTCCTGCGAGTAAGGTTGGTGACGATGACCCTGCGGATGGAGGTGATAATCGGAAAACAAGCGCACGTTGATGACACATTGGATGCGAATGGCGGCTGGCGCTACTGAGTTAGTTGGTACAGGACTATTGTCAGCAGCGCGTTCTTACGGGAGCGGCGATTAGGGCGCGACCGTGAGGGTAAAATCGTTGCCGTCCCCACCAGTGTAACTCACCTGGTAGTTGTTGCGCCCGGCGCTGAAGGTGGACCCATCGGCCAGGTTGACAAACGTGCCACTAATAGGGGTCGCTGAGGTGTTGCTGATCGCGGTGAAGACTTGTCCGACAGAGAGCCTCCGGTCGCCTATCGCCCTGAAATCAAACCGCGCCCCAGTCTCGATCGTTACGCCACTGGCCACCACCTGGTCAGCCGCGCTCCTTTGAGTATTGAGCTTGTAAGTATAAGTGCCATCGCTTTTGAATGAGAGTGGGCTCTGGATCGTCAGCCTAAGCGGCCGGCGTTCCGCGGCGCTCGGAGCCAGGAAGGCTCCCGCACCGCTTCCGGTGCCGACTGTTACTGGTCCGCTTATGATCCCTTTGCCACCGAGAGTCCCGGCGAGGACTCTTATCGCACGCGACCCGGTGCCCGACCCGGTCGTATTATTCGCTCGGAGCGTTCCAGCGCTAATGGTTGTGCCACCAGCGTAAGTGTTACTTCCACTCAAGGTCAGTGTACCGGTGCCGATCTTGGTGAGCGAGCCACTATCCTGAATCACTCCGCTAAATGTGGTGTTCAGATTGTTGCTGCCCAGAGTCAGATTCCTTGACCCAAGAAAGACCTGGCCATCGCCTTCCAGCGAACCGGTCGTCAGAACTCCGCCACCGCTGTGCGCGCTGATGTTCAGACTGCCGTTGCCGAAGATCCTTATCCTTGCGGTGCCACCCTTGGAGGTAGACTCGAAGCGGATCGAACCACCATCGCCGCCGTTCAACCCGCCCTCGGCGATTAAAGTTGCGTTGCCGGCCGTCGCGGGACTTCCGAACAAGGTCACACCCCCGCCGGCTCCTTCGACTGTCGCACCCCCAGAAGTAATCACCGAATCGCCGCCGGTGGCTGTTTCACCTCCGGACTCGAAGGTGAAGGCCGTCTCACCGCCGCCCGCTCCGCTAACAGTTCCCGCTGCATTCGTGATGGTAGCTGTCGCAGCCGTCGCGTCGTCGTAAAATACGGTCAAGCCGCCGGCTCCGCCACTAATCACTCCGCCTTTGTTGATAACTGTAGAATTACCCGCGTCGGCAAAATCGATGAAAAGGATAACAGCGGAGAGGCCACCAGAAACGACAGGCGCTTCCGCCGTAAGAATCACCGGACTTCCCCAAGTTGCGCCGTCCATGAGCTGAACCGCCCCTGAGTTACCAGAAATGTCGGTGGCCGCGACAAAGCTTTGCGGTTCGGCTGATTCATTGTTGATCGAAAGGTCGTTAAGGACAAGGAATTGACCAGGTGGAGCGGTAATCTGGTAAGCGTCTGCACTCGAGCTAAAGACGATACCATCTACAGAACCTCCTCCTGAGACCACAATCTGCGTTTCATTGGACGTATCAAAAGTAGCCGTATCCAAGGCGCCTGGTACAGTGTTGGAAGACCAATTAGCCGCCGTGTTCCAGTCGTTGTTAACCGGGTTCAAAATCCAAGTTCCGCTCGCGGCATAGATGGCATTAATGCTCGGAACGCAAAGTAAGAAACACGCGACGAAGGCAGCCGCGAATCGGGATGTACTGGGTGCTCTAACCCCGAAACTGGAAATCATATTCGCTTTCATAAAGAAGGTTTTGGAATCAGTTCGAATCAGTCTATGGCTTGAGGTACGCATCGAAGAAAGTAATAACATCCCCCTTACAAGCTGGGTTGGTCCGACATTAACCCCGTCCCACTTGTCCCAATATTCGAAAGCGTGATCGCTTCCAGGCACGGTTAGAGTCTTGAAGTCACCGTTTGCTTCCGAGAGGCCAACACTCTGCAAAGTACAAATAGCATCGACGATCTGATGGTAAGGCATTGGATCGCGTCTGCTATTGACGAATAATATAGGCTTGGATGGTACACTTTGAGTTGGTGCCGTGACCAAATACAGGGGCGAAAGCTGCTTCTGCGTGGTAAGATTCCCGGTGTTGGTATAGTTCTCGACAAGACTAATAAAGTCGGGGAGGGGATTGGGCGTATAGGATTCTGGTGTTCTGTCCGGGAAACTATAATTGCCCGAGAGGCAAACGGTCGCATCCGCGCGATAAGTGGCGTTCCAAAACGGCCAGGTTGTCGACGTCCGAGTATCGAATGCAGCGTAAGCGGCATGCGAACCTCCGGCAGAACCTCCCAGGACTCCAATCTTCTTTCCAGTGCAGTTAGGATCGGCGCGCAATGCGCGAATTTCTGCCTCAATATCGAGGGCTTGGGAAGGCGCCCTTCCCGAGTTGGCGTCGTCGAGATAGCATGCTTGCCCGTCGATGAGGCCGCAGGGAGCCAGCCTATAGGTGACAATTCCGACGTAATAGCCCGCAGCTGTGAGTTCAGTTGCAATATCGCTCAAATGCCCGAACGGGTCGCCCCCCTTAAAACCGCCGACGTGTATCATTAATATCCCAGGCCATGGGCCCGTCCCAAGAGGCTTAAAGATGCGCCATCGCAAGACGGTGTGATCCGGAGGAGGCGGCTGAAAGGCGCTCGGGATCGGGGTGAGTGCGGGCGAAGGCTGGGGATCGGAGGTTGGATCGCACAATCGGTGCACACTTCGGGGCGCACTGTCGGCGAGGCGGCTGGCGTTGGCGTAACGGTGCAGCTTGGATATGGCGAAGCGGCTTGCGCGCGGGATATTGTTGGCGAGGCGAGAAATACGAAAACGCCAGCCAGCAAATAGGAGCTAAACTAAAAGTGGAAATTCCTATGAGCCCCACCGTGACTCAATCGTTCGGAGCGCTCGCTTGCCTGGCTAGACTTCTCGGTCAATTCTGGAGGTCTGATGTTCATCTGTTCGGCTTAGGCTTTCGTTAGTGGCTGGTTGTGTTGCTCGGCGTCAAATTCAATTTTTTACGAACGTATCTTTGCATTTAGCAGTGCCGGCCGCAAAAAAGTCAAACACTATTCAAATTGGTTCGCAGATTCAGTCGATGGGCGGTCCATAGAGCCGCGAAGCGAAAATCGAAAATCGGCAATCGTGGCTGTTCCGGATTTCCGTTACCACCCTCGATTCACTATCTGCCCTTCACGGCGCGGCCAGCGATTTGCGTTTCACGTCGAGCTCGGGATACGCCGGCACCAACGCCTCCACCGTGAAGACTCTGCCGGGAGCGAGTTCGCGCGTCGCAATCGTCTCGGAATACTCAAGGTGCTCGTTCGGATTGATCAAAATCGTGGCAGCCGTCGGTTCAAAAGCGCGGTTATCCGACCATCGGGTTACGATCCCTCCGGCGGCGTCGCGCAGATAAATCTCGATGCGCTGTTCGGTCGGAAAATTCAGCTCGACCGCGCGATCGCCCCGATTCGTTAGGCTGACGGTGAGCGGCAGCTGCCGGAGCTCGGAGAGTTTCACCGGCTCGGGCGGAAGCTGCACGCTGAGCTGAAGACCGCGCAGCTTTGGGTTGAGGTATTCCGGAATTTTTTCCGATGAACTGAAGGGATGAAGCATGCGGCCGAGCCAGCCTCGCTTCGAGACGGAATGCTCCTGCGCGAGGGCAAAAGCGGGCGCGGCGAGCATAATCAGAGCAGCCAAAAGGGGCGTTCGTCGCATCGCACCTAAGAGGCCGACGTTGCAAAAAGTGTCAAACCCTTTATCAATCGGCGAATGAGGAACGCACTCGCGGGCGCACTGCTTTTTCTCTTCGCCGCCTCCGCCCCGGCGATGTCGCATTGCACCTTCCGCCTGCATGCGGCCGCGAGTGAAAACGACGGCGCCGCCTTTGCCCAACCGATTCGTGCACTTAGCGGCAAGAACGTTTTTATCGAGAAGACCGCCTGGTTGACGGAGCGCGACGTGAAAGCCTTTTATCCGTATCGCTCGGCCGACGGCGCCAGCTACGGCGCCCTTCTCCAGCTCGATGATCACGGCCGGACAGTGCTCGATACGCTTAGCGTGGAGCGGCGTGGCTCGTCGCTTTTCGTCTTCGTCGATGGCCGCGCGTTGACGGAGCTGCAGGTGGACCGGCGCGTCTCTGACGGCAAAATTTATCTCGCCTCCGGCCTGACCGAGGCCGACATCAAACTGATGGCGAAGGATTGGAAAGTCCTCGGCCGGCGGCAGAAAAAATGAGCCGCTGGCGGCCGGCCTGTGCGCTTCTCTTCTTCGCCCTGATGGCGGCGCAAGCCGAGGAGGCGCCTCTCCATCTGGCGTTGCCGACGGATAACCACGCGCTCTTCAGCGGGCATTACTCGGATTTCTATCAGTTCATCGAGCGCAACGTTCACGGCGTTATTTCTTATCCGTGGGAGGGCGGTCAATACGGATTCGTGCGCGATCCAGTGGAGACGGCGGAGGGCACGGTTTACACCCGTTTTCACGAGGGCATGGATATCCGGCCCATCCGTCGGGACGCGCAGGGCGAATCGCTCGACGAGGTGCGCGCGATCGCAGATGGAAAGGTTGTGTATGTGAGCCGCGCCGCGGGCGCATCGAATTACGGCCGTTACGTCGTGGTCGAGCATCGCTGGGGCGGCTGCCCTTATTACAGTCTTTATGCGCACCTCAGCACGATCGAGGTGGCGGCCGGGCAGGTCGTTAGGCAAGGAGAAAAGCTGGCCGTCATGGGACACACCGGCGAGGGAATCGATCGCGAGCGCGCGCATGTCCACGTCGAGTTGAATCTACTGCTGAACGATCACTTCGAGCAGTGGCATGACACGTTTTTCAAGAACGAGCAGAACCGCCATGGAATTTACAATGGGATCAATCTCACGGGACTCGACCTGCCGCAGCTCTTCATCGCGCTGCACACGAACCCGGCGCTCACGATCCCGGCGTTCCTCGCGCGGGAAGAGGTTTTCTCCAAAGTGATTATACCGAACACGCCCAACCTCCAGCTGCCGCTGCGCTATCCCTGGATGATCGATGGCCCACCTAACGAAAAGCCGGTGTCGTGGGAAATCTCTTTCGCTCGCTCCGGCCTGCCTCTGCGGCTGGCGCCGAGCTCGCGAGCAGTGAGCGCAGCGGAACTCTCTTACCTGAAATCAAGCGCGCTCGACAGTCGCTATCTGACGCGTGGAAACGTCGCCGGGCACGGCGCGAACGCGCACCTCACGGACAGCGGCAAGGCCTACCTTCGCCTCCTCACTTTTCCAGACTAACGAGCATTGCGCAGGATGACCCGGAGAAGATTCCTCGGACTCGGCCTCTGTGCTCTGCCTGTGGCAGCGGGCATTGACGGCCGTTTTGCCGAGCCTACCTGGGCTCCGCCTAACGAAGCTCGAGTGCCATCCGGCGTCGGCATCGGCACCTGCATGTTGCCGGTGCGGTTTAATTGCCGGCCGGAACTCACGGTCGTGGGATTGTAGGGTGAGCGCTCCGCTGCCCCGAAATCAAACCGGCAAATTCGCCAGCTCGAGAAGGACGTCGGCGTGACAGGGCTGCCCAAGCGGACACCAGCAGGCGAGATTTTTTCCGGCGAGGCGGGTCCGGATTGTCTCCGGATCGAAGACCTCGCGCACGTGCTGCCGATAAAGCTCCACCGATTTGGCGGCTGTGAGCTTTTCGCCGTTCAGCAGTTGCGCTCCGGCAGCGTAGGGATTCCCCCAGACCGTAGGGCGGCCGACGTAGATGGTGTTCGGCGGCATCCGCCAGTCCTTGGCGCGACGCCTAACGACGCGATGCGGCCGGGCGCGCTCTGGTTGCACGAGGAAACGTCGGCGTCGCAACATGAAGGCGCAATGTTGCAGACGCCTTGCTCTGGGAGGCGCGCGAGTGGCTGCCGTCAGAGCTATCGAAAGCTCGGCCCGCGCTTCGCAGAGCGAAGCGTCTAAAGAGCTACTCTGGGGGCGCCGAATCCTCGGCAGTCGCGGCGTCGCCGGACAGCGGCTCGCCTACCGAATAACGAGTGAAGCGCCGGATGACGATGTTCTCGCTGATCTCAGCGATTTTCGACGCGACCAGTTCTTTGATCGTCTGGTCGGGATCTTTAATGAAACCTTGCTCGAGCAAACAGACGGTGCTGTAAAACTTGTCCAGTTTTCCCTCGACGATTTTCGTCAGCACGTTTTCGGGTTTTCCTTTCACCTGCGCGGCGTAAATGGCCTTTTCGGATTCCACCGTCGCAGCCGGCACTTCGTCGCGGCTGACATAGAGCGGCTGCGCCGCGGCAATGTGTAACGTGATGTCTTTCACGAAAGCGCGGAAGCCTTCGTTCTTGGCCACGAAATCGGTCTCGCAATTGACCTCGACGAGCACGCCGACTTTGCCTTGGAGGTGAATGTAGGAAGCGACGATGCCTTCCGTGGTTGCGCGCGACGATTTCTTGCCCGCGCTCGCGATGCCTTTGGTACGCAGAAGCGTTTCCGCTTTTTCGAGATCGCCACCCGCCTCGGTGAGGGCGCGTTTGCAATCCATCATGCCCGCGTTCGTTTTCTCGCGGAGCTGCTTTACGACTTGAGGATTAATTTCCATAGGTGGAGGAGAAGTTGAGAGTTGTTAGCTGAGAGTTGAGAGAAAAACCGATGAGCCAGAGTCTCTCAACTCTCAACTCTCATCTCTCAACTTCCGCCGTCAGGCGGACACGCCCGCCATCTCGACTTCTTCGCGGAGACGCGCTTCGCCGCTGGCCGAGACGATGGCGTCGACGAGCTTTTGCAGCATTACGCGGATGGCGCGAATGGCGTCGTCGTTTCCCGGGATCGGGTAATCGATGATTTCCGGGTCGGCGTTCGTGTCGACGATGCCGACAATCGGCACGCCGAGACGGCGCGCTTCGTTGACCGCATTTTGTTCGCGAGTCGTGTCGATGATGATTAGAGCGTCAGGCAACTGCGACATCTCAAGGATGCCCTCGAGGTTGCGGCGCAGTTTCGCGCCTTCGCGACCGAGCGCGGCCAGCTCTTGTTTGCCCATCTTTTTGTACTCAGGTGAAGTCTCGATGTCCTCGATGTACTTCAGGCGACCAATGCTTTTGCGGATGGTCGTGAGATTGGTGAGAGTACCGCCGAGCCAGCGCTGATTGACGTAAAACTGGCCGCAAGCCACGGCCGCTTCCTTGACCGCTTCCTGCGCCTGCTTCTTGCAGCCGACGAAAAGGATCTTGCCGCCGCGTCGCGCGACGCTCTGGAGAAAATCAGTGGCGCGCTGCAGCCGCACGACCGTTTCATCAAGATTGATGATGTAGATCGCGTTGCGCTTTTCGAAAATGTACGGCTTCATTTTTGGGTTCCAGCGTTTGGTCTGGTGACCGAAATGGACGCCGGCTTCGAGCAGCTCGGGGACGAGTTCAACTGGGTTTGCCATAGGAAAAAAAACGCCGGCCGACCTGGCGCAGCGGACGGCGAAGATGCTACACGCGGCCAGGTATGGCAACCGCAATCTCGCGATGGCCTCTGTGCGCCAAGGCGCTGTCGCGCGGGCAAATTGATCGTTAGGATTACTTCAATGTTCCCAACCCGAGTTGCTGTCGGCCACGAACTGTTGCAACACGGGAAAACGAATTTCGCCGTAATTCAGCGCGTAGCGCAGATCGCCGCCTTTGAAGACCCACGTCGTAGGGATCCAGCTCAGCGGCAGACCGGCAAATTGCTTGATGTGATCGGCGCCGCGAGGACCGGGATCGGCGAGAATGGTGACGTTAGGCTGATTCGCGATCTCGTACGTGGCGAGGATCGCGCGCCCGTCCTCACCCCTGTCCCAGACGGAAACGAAGAAGAATTTTACGTCAGGGTTGTCCTTCACCATCTTCGTCCAGCCGCCGCTCTTAAGTTCGGCCTGGCAATTCGAACACCAGGGCGCCCAGAGGTGCACGACGGAAACGTTAGGCACTTTGATCGCCTCCGTGACTTGGGCTTGCGCGGAATCGTTAGGCGCAGCGAACGCGGGGACGAGAGAAAGCAGCGAGAGCGAAAGGGCAAAAAAGAATCGGCGCATAGGCTAACTATCGCGGCAATGTCGAAGCGGCTCAAGCAACCGGGTGGAGGGGACTTTAAACCGCCGTTCCGGCCCCCTCTCCGGTGCACACCATTTGACCCGCCGAAGTAACATGGCTACTTTCCCTGCTCTTTCTGCGGGACAGCTGCGATTATCGTCGCTGATTCAACCACCGATCCCCGCGTCATCAGGAGCGCCCACCGTTTATGTTGCAAATGCAGGATTTGATGTCGAAGTCGATGCCCGACTTCAAAGAAGGCAGCATTGTAAAAGGACGCATCCTGGAAATTCGCCCCCGCGAAGTCCTGGTCGATATCGGTTACAAATCGGAGGGGATCATTCCGACGGCGGAGTTCGATGAGATCGATTCGCTCGAAGTCGGCGACGAGGTGGAAGTACTTCTCGAGCGGCTCGAAAACGACGAAGGCATGGTTGTCCTCTCAAAGGAGAAGGCGGCGTATCGCCAAAATTGGAACAAAATCGCCGCCGTCTTTGCGGGCGATGGCTTGATCAAAGGCAAAGTGAAGTCCGTCGTCAAAGGCGGACTTATGGTGAATATCGGCGTCGAAGCCTTCCTGCCCGCGTCGCAAATCGACATCATCCCGCCGCGCGACCTCCAGCAGTTCGTCGGCAATACTTATGATTTCAAGATCGTCAAGATCAACGACGACCGCCGTAACGTCGTCCTCAGCCGGCGCGAATTGATCGAGCAGGAGCGGAGCGAGAAACGCCAGAAATTTCTGGATAGCGTCAAGATCGGCGACAGCGTTACAGGCGCGGTGAAAAATCTGACCGACTTCGGCGCCTTCATTGACCTCGGGGGTATGGATGGTCTTCTCCACATCACTGACATGACTTGGGGCCGCCTCGGACACCCAAGCGAGCTGCTCAAAGTCGGCCAGGAAGTCGAAGTCCTCGTCCTCGACATCAATAAGGAAAAAGAGCGGGTCTCGTTAGGCCTGAAGCAGACCCAGAAGAATCCGTGGGACCAGATAGAAGAGCGTTTCCCGGCTGGCCAGCGCGTCAAAGGCAAGATCACCAACCTCGTGCCCTACGGTGCCTTCGTGGAGTTGGAGGACGGCGTCGAAGGTCTCATCCACGTCTCCGAGCTTTCCTGGACGAAGCGCATCATGCGCCCGTCGGACATTCTCACCGTCGGCCAGGAAGTGGAAGCGGTCGTTCTCGGCGTGAACAAAGAGGAGCAGAAGATTTCGTTAGGCCTGCGTCAGCTCGAAGTGAATCCCTGGGATGAGATCGAGAAGAAATTCACCATTGGCAGCCGGGTCAAAGGCGAAATTCGCAACATGACTGCCTACGGCGCGTTTGTGGAACTCGAAGACGGCATCGACGGCATGATCCACGTCTCCGACTTGAGTTGGACCCGCAAGATCAACCATCCGATGGAGGTCTTTAAAAAGAACGAAGTCGTCGAAGCTGAAGTGATCGACATCGACAAAACCAACCAGCGAATCAGCCTCGGTCTTAAACAGCTGAGCGACGATCCGTGGAAGGAAATCGACACGAAATACAAAATCGGGGATCTCGTGACCGGCAAGGTGACGAAGCTCGCCAGTTTCGGGGCGTTCGTGCAATTGCAGGACGACATCGACGGCCTCGTGCACATCTCACAGTTAAGCGAGGATCACGTCACGAAAGTGAAGGACGTGCTTAAGGTCGGGCAGGAAGTCGAAGCGCGCGTCATCAAGGTCGATAAAGTCGAGCGCCGCATTGGCCTCTCGATCAAGGCCGCAAACTATTCGGAGGAAGAATTGAAGCGCGAATCCGAAGCGTTCGACAATCTCCGTCCGGGGGAAGACATGGTCGGACTCGAGAAAGCCTTCGAAGCGGCCGAGGAAGATTATCGTCCCGGCCAAGGCAAGAAGTAGCGCATCGGCGGCGGAGAGGCCGAAGGTGACTCGTTAGGCCGGGGCCGGCGAGATTAGGAAGCGAAAGCCCCCTAACGAATCCGCAGCTCTTTCTGAGGAGCACGGGCTGGCGGCCCGTTCGCGTTTGGCTGTTAGCCAAATGCATCTGCGCGGAGCGCAACTTGTGCGCGTGAGATATTCGTTAGGCACCACGCTCCGCGCCGTTCGGCGCAACCTGCGCCGAACAACGGGCTGACAGCCCGTGCTCCCCGGAGATCTCGTTTTGCGCTTTTCGGCAGAGCCCACGCCGCTTACGATCCGCGACGTGAAGACATGCAATCTCTTTTGGTGCGTCGTAGCGCTGGGCATATGGACGGCACCATCAACCAAAGCCCAAATCGCTCCGCAGCCCACGCCCGATGTCTCGGATAAAGCGCTGATCACGACCGCAAGACAGAACATCAACCCCGGCAAAACCGGCGAGATCGCCACGCTGCACAAATTAGCGCAGAATTTCTACGATTGGCGCAACGAGCAATACCCCGTCGCGAGTAGCGACGCCGGATTGCACACCTGGGATAATCGCCTAACGGATTATTCGCCCGCAAAAATCGCGGAGCGGGCGCAGCACGTCCGCGGCCTCCTCCAAAAGGTCAACGCCATGCAGACGGCCAACTGGCCCAAGGACGAGCGCATCGATTGGATCCTCTTCCGCGCACAACTCGAGGGCGCGGCCTTTGACGACCGCGTCTGGCATTCCACGAGCCGCGATCCGCAAACTTATGTGGGCGAATGCAGCAACGGCATCTTTTCTCTCCTGAAGAAGGAGTACGACACGCCGCAAAATCGAGTGCGCTCCGCGACCGCGCGGTTGCGCGCGATGCCGGCGATGCTGGGGCAGGGTGAGAAGAACTTGCAGAAACCTGTAAAACTTTTCGCGCAGCTCGCGATCGCTTCCGCGCGCGCCATCGATCCACTCTTCAACGACAGCTTGACGACGCTCGCCCAGGACCTCGCGCCTAACGAACATAAGGAGTTGGTGGAGGCACGCGACGCCGCGCTCCAGGCGATCCACGCCTTCGCCGATCATCTCGAGACAAGACTCCCGTCGATGGTTGCCTTCGCCCCGATGGGGGAAGCGAATTACAACTTCTATCTCCACCGCGTTCTTCTTCTGCCGCTCGATGCCGCCGAGGTGGAAATGATCGGGCGCGTGGAACTGGCGCAATATCGCGCCTATGAAGCATGGCTGCCCGATCCTTCACTAGCCGATCCCGATCCGGCCCGGAGCAAGAACATCCCGCCCGATCAGGCGTCGTTCCTCAAAGCCTACGAGAGCCGCGAGGCGGAAATGATCGCCTTCCTGCAAGAGCATCATCTCGTGACGTTGCCCGATTACCTTGGCAAATTCGAAATCCGGCAGTTACCGGAAGCTTTCAAACCAACGAGCCCAGGAGGATTCATGAACCCTCCTGGCCTTTACGATAAAGACTCGACCGGCTTTTATTTTATTCCGACCTACAACCCGGAGTCGAAGAACTTCTACATTCGTGCGGCGATTGAAGACCCGCGACCGATCCTCGGACATGAAGGAATCCCCGGGCATTTCCTCCAGCTCTCGATAGCAAACCATTTGCAGGACGAGATCCGACGGCAGAACGGCAACAACGTCTTCATCGAAGGGTGGGCGCTTTACGGCGAGGAGATGCTCATGCGAGCCGGGCTTTATCCGCAGGATTCCGCTTCGCAGGGTCAGGTGCTAAGACTCGCGCGCTATCGCTCGGCGCGCATCGGGGTGGACGTGAATTTGCACACCGGCAAATGGACCTTCGAAGAGACCGTAAAGTATTTCATGGAAGCCGGCGGACTCGATCACGAAGCGGCGGAAGGGGAAGCGGCGGGAGCGGCTTCGAGCCCGACGCAAAAGATCAGCTACATCGTCGGCAAATGGCAGATCATGCAATTGTTAGGCCGTTACCGCGACAAGATGGGAAAAGATTTCCGCCTCGGGCAATTCCATGATGATCTGATCAAGAACGGAAGCCTGCCAGTCTCGGTGATCGCCTGGATCCTGCTCGACGATCCGTCGGACGTCGAAGCCGCCCTGCGCTAAGATCGCAGAAGGCCAACCGCCTAACGGCCGCTGGGCCGTTTCGGTTTCGGCGTCGCCTCGGGCTCCGGCGGCAAGGTGCGGCGCGGCCGAGCCGTCGGGGTTGGCGTTGGGTTTCCATTCTTCTGCTGGTACTCCAGCCGGACTTTGCGATTTTTGGCGTCTTCGTTATTCGGATCGAGGCTTAGGACCTTGTCGCAGTCAGCAATCCCCTTCGCGTAGTCCTTCTTCAATTCGTAAACATAACTGCGATCGAGATAGCCCTCCTTGTCCTGTGGCTTGTCTTTGATGATCTTTGAGAAATCCGCGATCGCCTTGTCGTATTCTTTCAGGTTCCAGAAAGCGAACGCGCGCCGATCGAGGATTTCAAGATCGTTATCCTTCTCCTTCAAGACGACGTTGTAATCTTCTACCGCCTTGGCGTAGTCCTTGTTTTGCAGATAGGCAAAGGCGCGGAAACGGTGCGCGGGAACGCTATCGGATTTGAGCTTGACCGCGCGATCGAGATCCTCAATCGCCTTCGGGTATTGTCTCTGCGAGGTATAAACGATTCCGCGGTTCAGATAGCCCGAGTAATTACCCGGTTCCGCTTCGATCGCACCAGAAAAGGCTTTGCCCGCCTCATCCAATTTACCGGCCCCTTTGTAGGCCAGACCGAGATTGTTATAGTTATTGGCTTCTTTGGGCTGCGCCTTGACGGCTTTCTGGAAAAGATCGATCGCCTTGTCCCATTCCTTGTTTTTGGCGGCTTCGATCCCCTCCTTGCCGTACTTGTAGGCATCGGCTTTGTCATCAGCGTGGGCGAGAGTCGCCCCAACGAATAAAACGCTGATGATTAGATTTCGATTCAAGTTTTTCATGATCATGGTCTTCCCCATTTGATTCGGACGCGCGGGCAGTTTGGTTGCAACAAGATTCGGCGCAACTGGCGGCCCACTTCCGGAAATCACGCGGATGGCGCGCTCGTGCTCGGCCCCGGTTCGTCCACTCGCGTGATGCGCAGGGCGCGGCCGGTTGTTTCATCAATCTCGAGGAGCGCGCCGCGCAAACGCACTTCCCCCTGCGCCACCGGAAACGCAGCGGGCAGATTGGAAATAAAGCGCTCCACGATTGGCTCTATCGCGCGCCCGAGAATGGAGCGGACCGGTCCGCACATGCCCGCATCGCAGAGGAATGCGGTGCCGTTTTCGAAGATTTGTTCGTCGGCCGTCTGCACATGGGTATGCGTGCCGAGTACGGCGGAGACGCGGCCATCGAGGTAACGGCCAATCGCAATTTTCTCACTCGTCGTCTCACCATGAGCATCGACGATGATAACCGGCGTCTCGGCTCGCATCTGCGCCACCGCGGCATCGAGGAGCGGGAATGGATTCTCCAGAATCGGCTGCATGAACGTGCGCGCTTGCACATTGATAACGCCGATTTTCCCCTTTGCCGTCTCGAGCACGATGGTGCCTGCGCCCGGAGCGCCGTCGGGGTAATTGAGCGGCCGCAATAAGCGGGGCTCGGTCTCGATAAAGGGCACGATTTCCTTCTGGTCCCAGATGTGATCGCCCGTCGTGATCACAGAGACGCCCGCGCGCAGCAGGTCGATCGTAATGCGCGGCGTGATGCCGCGCCCGGCGGCTGCGTTCTCGCCATTTACGACCGCGAAATCGAGTCGCCATTGACGTTTCAATTCCGCCAGGCGCGCGATCACCGCGCTGCGTCCCGGCTCGCCCACGACATCGCCGAGGAAAAGAATCGTGAGCATCGCCGAGCATCGTATTAAACTTTAAAATCCCAAGACGATGTTTACCCGCCGCCTCACTCTCGCCTTCATCGTGCTGCTCCTGAGCCTGTCGCCGGCGGCGCGCGCGATCGCCGAAGAAATGCCTAACGAAGTCGCAACAAACCTCAGCACCCTCGGGCGCAAACCGGACTGGAAGGAGCTGGAGAAATATCAGAGCACGATTACGCATGACGAGTTCGTGCATCTCCTTAACGACGTCTATTGCACGCACGGAATCAGCGATGAACTGATCAAGGTGGGGCCGGATGAAGCGCGAATTTTAACGCACAAAGGGACGGAGGATTATTTCGTGCTGCACTTCGCGAAGAGCGACGCCGACCGCCTCCCGCTCGACCGCCCCTGGAGGCCGCTCGCGAGCTTGCCGGAGGCAGCCGGCGCAGGTCCGCTCGGCGGCGTCCACATCGCGCTCGACCCCGGGCATCTCGGCGGCAGCTGGGCGAAAATGGAGGAGCGCTGGTTTAAGATCAAAGAGATGCCGCCCATCCAAGAGGGCGACATGACGCTGCAAGTCGCGCAGTTGCTCGCGCCACGTTTGCAGTCGTTAGGCGCGAAGGTCTCGTTCGTGCGCGCACAGGCGGAACCGCTCACGCCCTATCGTCCCTCGGATTTCCGCCAGATCGCATTGCAATTGCTGCAGCGCGCCGGGATCAGCGATGCGCGTGAAGATTTTGACGGACCGGCCGACCCGCGGAAGGAACAGACCGTGCGCTGGCAGGAGGAGCTGCTCTTTTATCGCAACAGCGAAATTCGTAGGCGCGCCAGCCTGGTGAATTACAATCTGCAGCCCGATCTGTTGCTTTGCCTGCATTTCAATGCGGAGCCTTGGGGCGATCCGGCGAGTCCGACCCTGGTGGAAAAGGACCATCTTCACCTGCTCGTGAATGGTTCTTATCTGCAGGCGGAGCTCGATCTGGATGACGAGCGTTGCGAGATGTTGCACAAGCTCTTGAGCCGCGCGTATCCGGAGGAGCTCGATCTCGCGGAATCCATCGCCCTAACGATGGCGAAAACAACCGGCCTGCCGCCGTATCAATACAAGACCGGGAACGTCACTCCGGTCGGCGCGAGCGGCTACATCTTCGCGCGCAACCTGATGGCGACGCGGCTCTATCGCTGCCCGACGATTTATCTCGAACCGTATGTGATGAACAGCCGGGAAGTCTTCGCGCGGGTGCAGGCGGGCGATTACGAAGGAATGCGGCCGATGGCGGGGAAAAAGAGGCCGAGCATCTTCCACGAATACGTCGAGGGTGTGGTCGGAGGAATGCTCACCTACTTCAAAAGAGCGCGGCCGTAGCTGTGTGTTCGCCTCTATCAGTTAGAAAACGAGTGAAGGGGTGCTCTTTGTCGGTGTGAGGTAGCATCCATAATCTCCTAAGAGCCATCTCATAATGCGCCGCGAAGCTTGTCATCCCGAGCGTAGCGAGGGACCTCACGAGCCATCTTGGGGGTAATCCGGCAGGTTCTTCGCTGCGCTCAGAATGACAACCCTATCATGAGATGGCTAGATGGCTCTAAGAGCTTTTTCATTCTAATCTTGGATCACCTTTTTGAATGTGAATGTGACTCCTTTCGCCATCGCTTTAAGGTGCAGCATTCGCGAGCGCCTTGTGCGCTTTAATGGCGAAGAATCGGTCGCTGTGTGCCTTGCTTGCGCAGAGTCGTTCCATTATTCCGCCTGGCAGATTGCATGTCAGATGGGATGAGCGCATAATAAGAGAGTAGAAGTCGGCTTTCAGGATCTCAGAGATATAGTCCCTTTAATTGGTAGGGGCGGTTAGCTCAGCGGTAGAGCGGCACGTTTACACCGTGTTGGTCGGGGGTTCGATCCCCTCACCGCCCAGTGGATTGCTGAATTTTTAGGGCCGCGTTGCGGCGGGGGCTTCAATTTTCCATTCGCGAGGGATGCGCCAGTGAGTACGGCTTTTCCGGGCGCGTGAACGACTAAGTGCGCAAGTTAACGATGACGCGATCTCCCGTGTCGCAATCGGGTATTGCATGGGCGCGATCGGCCGTATCGGCGTTGTCCATTAGAGGATGCCGAATAAATCAACTTGTGAGTGAGAGCCGCGCCCTGATAGCTAGAGTAGCGCCTCTTGGTTTTCTTGAAATTGAAGCGAAAAGCAGGGCATGGAAGGGGGCAGGTAACAGGAACACAGTTCTTAACATCCACGCAGAATGGGCGGTGCGAACCCTGTCACGTTATGGCTGGACAAATGCCACTCGATTCCGCTGCGATCGCCGGCGCGACCAGAAGCGACGACTCCACCCACGAGATCACCACTGATGTGGCTTACAAGCGCCTCGCAATCGTTAGCGTCGTCTTCTTTGGCCATCCGGGCGCACCTGATCGTGAATGGGTGTTGATCGACGCCGGCGTGTTAGGCACCACCGGCTTCATCGAGAGCGCTGCCGAAAAGCGCTTCAGTAAAATTCCCGTCCATCCGCTATCGTCATGACGCATGGACATTTCGATCACATCGGCGAGTTAAAGGAACTTTCGGATCGCTGGGATGTGCCGATCTATGCGCACGCGCTGGAGCATCCGTATCTCGATGGCCGCTCCGCCGATCCGACGGTCGGCGGCGGGCTGATGGCGTTGCTCTCGCCGCTTTATCCGAAGGGGCCGATCGATGTCGGGGCGCGCCTGCGTTACCTGCCCGAAGACAGCAGCGTGCCGGGGATGCCGGACTGGCGCTGGCTGCACACGCCCGGTCATGCGCCGGGCCACGTGTCGCTTTGGCGGGACATAGAGGAAAAAGCCGAGGGCTGTTTGATCCGCCTCCCGCGCTATATATGTTCCAAGCTCTGCCAGGCTGTTGCTGTTATTGTAACAGACACAATTAACACCAACACCTACATGCCCATTGCTATGACGGCCGGCCTAACCAGTTAAGCCGTTCCAACAATTTCTTCAGGCTGCTTTCCGGCTGCTCGGCTTACTTGTTTTGCCCGGGCGTTTCTTCTTTCCGCCCGCGGATTTGGCCAGGCTCTCCTGGAGAACCGCGACGAGATCAATTACTTTCGACGAGCTCTTCTTTTCCTTCGGCTTCGCTTCGATTTCCTTGCCGCCGGATTCGACCTTTTCCTCGATCACCTCGAGCAGGGCCTCGCGGTAATCATCCTTGTATTTCAGTGGGTCCCACTCGGAAGTCATACTTTCGACCAACGCCCGGGCCATGTCGCTCTCGCGCTTTCCCGGCTCCATTTTGGTCGGGACGTTAAGCTTGTCGGAGTCGGAAAGCTCCTGTGCGAAATGCATCAGTTCGAGCACGAGGGTGTGCTTCTGCGCCTTCACTCCCGCCAGGTATTGGCGAGTCTTGATAATGACCTTGGCGATGCCGACCTTGTTCGTCTTCGCGAGGACTTCGCGCAGTAGGACATAGGCTTTATCGCCGCCTTTCTGCGGCTCGAGATAATATGGCTTGTAGAAGTACATCGGATCGATCTGCGCGACGTCGACGAAGTCCTGAATGTCGACGGTTTGTGTTGCCTCGAGATCGACGCGCTGGAAATCCTTCTCACCAAGGATAACAAATTTTCCCTTCTCGTACTCGTACCCCTTCACAATCTGGTCCCAGGCAACTTCCTTCCCGTCCTTTTCGGCGACCCGTTTGTAATTCACCGGGCTCAGATCGCTGCCGCGCAGCAATCGGAACTTCAACTCCTCCCGCCGCGTCGCCGGATAGAGGGCGATCGGGATATTGACCAAACCAAAACTGATACTCCCCTTCCAGATGGCGCGCATCTCGAAGAATTCGCGTGTCGCCCCACGATTGCGCGGCTTTCTTCCTCGCACGAGCACGAGCACGAAAGATCCGTCAGAAAGTCAGAACGGAGACAGACCAGCGGACGAGGGGCGGCGGAGTGCTAGGAGGTTCAGTGAGCAGCTCGTCCTGCGCCGCGGCTCTTAACCCACTCCTACCGCGAAAGTCTCAATCCGCCACGCGCTGCGCCGGAGATTCAGACAAAAACCGCTCCGAAATCAGCGATGAGACACCGTTACCGAAGGATCATCCTGAGCCAACGCTTCGGCGGGCGTCTGCCGGCCAGTCTTGTTTAACACTTCATGGCTGTAGCTGCGGCTCCCGTCAGCATTCAACTGCGGCTGATCGGTGAGGCGCGGGTTGTTATTGGCGCACCCGGCCAAGACTAAGATTCCTACACAGAGTAAACGTTTCATGATGTCGCCTGTCTCCTTATCGTTAGGCACCGCGCGCCAGCCCATACACTCCGGACGGCGAGGGATGCGATGACGAAATTTCGATCCAACCCCGCAGAAATCAACCGCTATTGCATAGATTCGCACCGCGCACACGACGAGGGAACCCGCGTTGAGGAGATGCTCCATGAGAGCACTGACGAGGCAAAGGAGGGTGCGCATCAACCCGCACGGCTTCCGTGCCGCCAGACAGAACGTCGCTCGCCCCGGGGCACTCGCGGAGCACGCCGTGCGTGTCGGGCGACGCGGCGCGGACCGCGAGAGAACACGATTCTTGTTCTTGCCACTCTTCCGTATATTCATAAGCTAGGAGCAAGATGAAAGACTTCCGCCACTCACTCCTGCTCTCACTGCTTGTTTTTCTCAGCGCCGCCACGCTGACTTATGCCGCTTCCGCGCCCGTCATGGATGTCATGGTTTCGAACTCCGCGGGCAAGCTCCTTTATCAGGCCAAGACTGACGCCAGAGGCACCTTTGCGACGCCGATTCTGGCGCCTGGTAGCTATGTGGTGCAGTTCAGTTCCAAAAGTTCACTCCAAGGCGGCCCATTTGCTCTCGTCGTCAGCGCAGGGAAGAAAAAAGTCGTGGCAGACTCCGTGCCCGCGGGAAAGTTCTCCAAAGGTGGTGTGGCCATGAAAGTGGACATGACTCGCGGAATGACTCTCACTGGTCAAGTGGCCGAAGCCGGCGCTGTGACCACCGACACGAAAAGCAACGGCAAGGTTAAATACATCAACGGCAAGAAGTACGTCTGGGTCCCCAGCGAACTCGGCAGTTACGTCGGAGGGAGATGGGTGGAAGCGGGGACCCCGGCAGCGCGGAATGTTCAAAACGCAGGCCAAGATGCACTCCGCGACTTGCAAGGCCGGAGTCAGCTTCAGCCGGTATCGGGTAGCGGCGGAAATTAGTGTCTCCGCATAGCCTCGGGTCGGGACATTAACCGGCGGCGCGGCCCACTTGGTCGTTGTGCGATCATTTCTTCGCCACCTTCATAGGTCATGCCTCCGCCGCTCTAGGTGCTTTCGGCAATAGCGATCCTGCAGGCGGGTGGCCGCGCCGGCTTCTATTTCCTAGCCGCGCCTTTTTTCTTCAGCGCATTTTTTGCGAGTTGACTAACGAATATGGTTACCGCAATGGTGGCGAGAAGGCCAATCGCAAGAAACGTCCATTCCAAGGGGCTATGGCCCTTCTTTGCCCCGCCGCCGAGGCTGGCCTGACCGATCGCACCAAGGTAGGCGTACAGCAGCGTCCCCGGCAACATGCCGACGAGAGAAGCGAGCACGTAGGGCAGAAAACCGATGGAAGTGACGCCATAAAAGTAATTGCTGACGTTGAACGGAATCAGCGGGCTAAGCCGGAGTAGGCCGACGATTTTCCAGCCCTGCTTCCCAATCGCGGCATCGATCGCACCGAACGTTTTATTTTTCCCGGAGAAACTCTCGATGCGCTTGCGCAACAGATAACGCCCGGTCAGAAAGGCGAGCGAGGCGCCTAAGGTCGCTCCGCTCAGCGCCACCGCGGTCCCGCCAGCGATCCCGTAAACCAGGCCAGCCGCGATGGTGAAAATCGCACCGGGCAGGAAGAGAACCGCCGCCAGCGCATAGACGACGATGAAGACGAACGCACCCGCGACGCCGAGATGCTTCACCCAATTGGTGAAGAATTTCGCCCACTGACCCACGGGCAGAAACGACACCCCAGCCAAGAGCAGGATCAGCGCGGCGCCGAGCGCGTACCATTTCCAGTATGTTTTTAGCCAGTTCATCAGTTCGGTTTCCGGTCCCGCCGGTAGAGCCATCCGGTGATCTTGCGGGCCCGTGGAGTTAGCCGTTTCCTGTTCAACTTCTCCGCGGTTTTTAGGACGAGGCTGGCGAAGGTCGGATAGGCGTAAATTGTCGCGGCGATCTTCCTCAGGCCGATGCCGTGTTTCATCGCGAGCACGAATTCTTGTATGAGCTCGCCGGCGTGCTCTCCGACAATCGTCGCGCCGATTACTTCGTCGCTGCCCTGCCTAACGACGACGCGCGCGAAACCGGCTTCCGCTCGTTCGACCACGGCACGATCCACCTCTTTCATCTCCTGCACGACCAGGTCGCAGGCGATCCCACCTTTTTTCGCGGCGGTCTCGGTCAGGCCCGCGGTCGCCACTTCCGGGTCGAGGTAAGTGCACCACGGGACTACCGAGTAATCGACCTTCTCTCGGAGAAAGGAGAAGGGCACAAGCGTATTGCGAATCGCGATGCGGGCGTGGTAGTCGGCCACGTGCGTAAATTGCAGATGCCCGACAATGTCGCCGACGGCGTAAACGCCCGGCTGCGTCGTCTCCAGATGTTCGTCCACGGTCACGCCTTTTTTCGTGAAGGCCACGCCTGCGGCCGGAAGATTTAGGTTCTCGATGTTCGGTTGACGTCCGGCGGCCAGGAGGAGCGCGTCGCAGGAGACAATCTTCCCGGAGTAGCGCAGCGTAATGCCCCCGAGCCTTTCTTCCGCGCCATCGACCTCGGCTTCCGTGATCACGGTAACGCCTTCGGCCTCGAGCCGCGTGCGCACAAAATCACTCACCTCGGGATCTTCTCTCCCGAGGAGCCGCGGACCCTTGTTGAGCAGTGTGACCTTCACGCCGAGCCGGCCGAACATCTGCCCAAGCTCGCAGCCGATCGGGCCGCCACCGGCGATGAGCAGGTGTTCCGGTTTTTCTGTGAGCCCGTCGAAGATGGTTTCGTTGGTGAAATAAGGCACGTGACTCGCGCCGATGACGGGCGGAACGACCGCGCGTGAGCCGGTTGCGATGATGAAATTCTTCGCGCGCAGCTTCTGCCCGCCCACCGCGACTTCCTTAGGCGAAAGGAAAGTCGCCTCGTCGTCAAAAACATCCACGCCTAACGATTCAAAACGTTCGCGCGAATCGAGCGGCGCCAGTTGGGCGCGCGCCGCGCGCATTTTCGCGAAGACCTCTGCAAAATCGAAATCGGGCTCGACGCTCGCGATGCCCCACCGCTCTGCGTGCCGCATGCGATAAAGCAGGCGCGCCGAGGAAATGAGCGCTTTGCTCGGGACGCAACCAAAGTTGAGGCAATCGCCCCCCATCTTGTGGCGCTCGATCAACGCGACGCGCGCGCCGAGTCCGGCCGCGCCGGCCGCGGTCACCAGCCCTGCCGTGCCGGCGCCGATCACGACCAGGTTATAGACGCCGTCTCCGCGTTTCATGGTCGGTAGGAGCAAAGCCGGCCCATGCTATTCCGCGAATCCGCGCGACTCCGGAGGGACATGCTTCCGCATGTCCAGTCTGGTCATCGTTAGGCCCTCGAGATGGTCGATAAACTGGACGCGCGGAAGGCCGTCCCTCCGCGGGGGCCGCAAGAAATCGGCGCAAGTCTCAGCAAACGATCCCGTGCCGGCGGCAAACTGCCGAGAGCAATTCCCACAATGCCGCGAGAACTTGATCAGCCGCTGTCGTCGCCGCCCCGGCATTGGCCGGTCCCACCTCACGCCTGAGCAGAGCCCGCTCGACCGCCGCGTGCTCGCGATCAGCTTGGATGTGCACCGTGAAATAGCGGTAGCCCTCCTCATCGTTGAATCCGTAGTGCTTTTTCAATCCGTCGATCTTCGATTCCGAGACGGCCGGGATCTGGCTCTCGTAAGCGTAAAGCGCCGCGAGCGCGGCGCCGGTCTCGCCGCTGCGGCAGATCTTGCGGAAGGTTGCGATCAGCGCCGCAGTCTCGGGCCAGGCCTCGACATTTTCGAGATCGTTAGGCGCGACGCCGAGCGCTTGCGCAAATTGCCGCCAGAGCTGCGGGTGATTCGGTTCGCCGGCTTCTTCGTCGATCAGGTTCGCAAGCAATTGGCGGCGCACCGCCTGGTCCTCGCAACCGGCATGCGCAGCTGAGAGATACGTCGGGAACGCCGCCACGTGCTGGTAATATTGCCTGGAGTAATCGGCCAGCGTCTCCGGGCGCAACTCGCCCCGCGTCCAGGCGAGGTAAAACGGATGAGTCAGCAGATGGCGGGCAGCGATTCGCTGGTCGAGTTGATCAAGAAATATGTTCATAATTTTTCGGCTGGCCTTTTTCTACGCGAATGCCGCGCGCGTTGCAAAGCTCATTCGGGTCCGCGCCGGCCAGATAACGCCCGGTCAGCGCGAGATCGTCAAGCGTCGTGCGCAGCGGGCCCTTCGCGGCAAAGCGCCGCGCCGAGGAAAGCACCGGCGGGCTCAAGGTGATCGTGCGACCGACGGCGCGTAGACGGCGCGAAAAATCGAGGTCTTCAAAAATCGGAAGGTCGCGAAAACCGCCGAGGTGCGCGAAAACGTCGCGCCTAACGAAGATGGCCTGGTCGCCGAGGTGCCAGCCTAACAAACGATTGCGCAAGCCGGAGAGGCGACAGGTCAGTGCGAGCGTGAGCGAGCGCGAACGATAGCGACGCGCAAAGCCGCCGCCGGCTGCGCCGAACCGCTCGCTTTGCCCGGCGATTTTCGCAAGAGCGCCTGCGGGCAAAAGCGTATCCGCGTGGAGAAAAAGAAGGATGCGGCCGCGTGCCTGTGCGGCGCCAAAATTCATCTGCCGCGCCCGATGGCGTTGCGGGAGAGAAAGCAGCGTGCAGCCAAATCGTCGCGCGACCGAAGCGGTCTCGTCCTCGCTCTGCGCATCGACCACGATAATCTCGTTAGGCGCGCCCCCGATCCGGGCGAGACAGAGCGGGAGCGCAGCGGCCTCATTGGCGGTCGGAATGATGACAGAAATTTCAGGGCGGGAATTCATCGACCCGCGGCAACGATGAATGGCTCAATCAAGTTTCTTGCGCACCTGATGGAGCGCCTCGAGCGCTTCCGGCACCGCCAGCGGGAGAGCGGCGAAGGTGGCGGCGGCCGCGAGCAGACACCAGAAGCAAAAAGCCTTGTGCTTCTTCCATTGATCGACCGTCAGCCTGGCGGCTTGCGCGGCATCGGCGCCGGTCTTGGCGAGCAAAGCGAATGGGATCCAAGGCTGAGTTTCAGCACGATTCTTTGCACCCATCGCGGCCAGTCCCATCGTCGCGGCGTAACTCCCGAGGCCGATGAAAGCGTCGCCCATTTGCAAATGCGAGTACGCTTCCTCCGACGCGTCCACTTTGTCCGCGTCGAAACCGGGAAGGGCCGGCTCGGGGAGATGTTTCAATATCCCGATCTGATAAAGCGCGATCACTCCCATCGATCCGGCCGCCGCCAGCCCGAGCGCGACGATTCCGCGCCGCTGCGCAAGGTATCCGCCCTCGCCCTCGCGTAGTTGTTGGCTCAATTCTTTTGCTCTCATGGCTCTTCTTTCGCCCGTCGCGCGCTGCGAGGACCTGTTTTTTGTGAGCGCGCGCGCGCGAATAAATTCCGCGCTTTCTGCTCCCACTCGCCTAACGAAAGCCGAATCAGCGCCATGAACGATCATCCCATCAAAGACTACGGCCTCATCGGCAATTGCGAGACCGCTGCGCTGATCAATCCGCAGGGCGGGATCGGTTGGCTCTGTCTTCCGGCGTTCGACGGCGGCTCTTTTTTCGGGGCGCTGCTCGATCGTGAAAACGGAGGAACGTTTTCAATCCGGCCAGCCGATCCCTGCCAAGTGACACGGCGTTACCTAAACAATTCGGCGGTGCTCGAGACGCGTTTCCCCCGACAGCGGAACGGTGGTCGTGACGGATTTTTTCGTCGTCGCGCGCCGGTCGGATGCGCGCTTTTACGATTTTACTTCGCTCCATCCGACGCGAAAACTAGTGCGCACGATCGCGCTCGAAGGCGGCCGCGCCGTGCGCATGCGTATGGCCGTGCAGGCGCGGCCGGATTACGCGCGAAGGCAACCAGCCTGGCAGGTGGTCAAGGGCGGTTATTCGATGGTCGATGTTTCCCTTTTCACAAGCGTGCCGCTCACCGTCGAAGAGAGCGATTTGGTCGCGGAGTTTTCGCTCGAGTCGGGCAGCCGCCATTTTGCCGTGCTCGATTACAGCGACGAACGAACCGCGCCTGATTTCGCCGCGATCGATCGCTGGCAGGAAATCACGGAAGCCTCTGGCACGAGTGGAACCTGTTCAACTATTACCGCGGACCGCATCAGGAGGTCGTTAGGCGCAGCGCCGTCACGCTGAAATTGCTGACTTACGCGCCGAGCGGCGCGTTCGTCGCCGCGCCGACGACGTCGCTCCCGGAAGCGCCGGGCGGCGAAGCGAACTGGGATTACCGCTTCACCTGGCTGCGCGATACCGGGCTGCTGATCGACACGCTCTTTCGCCTCGGCTACTCCGGGGAAGCGAAAGCGTTCCTCCACTTTATCGTTAGGCAAGCGCAGGAAAACGATGACGAGGGGAGCGACCCGGTCGGCGTTCTCTACGGCATCCGCGGGGGCGCTGCTCCGCAGGAAGAGAAGCTCAGCCATTTGCGCGGGTATTTCGATTCGCAGCCGGTCCGCACCGGCAACCGCGCGGGCAATCAACTGCAACTCGACACCTTCGCGCACATTCTCGAAGCGTTTTCTTGTTTCCAGCACACAGGTGGCAAGATCGATCGGCCGATGCGGAAGTCGATCGACCGCTCCATCGACACGCTCCTGCGGCGCTGGCCGGAGCCGGAAAACGGCGTCTGGGAATCCGTCGAGCGCCGCCTTTACACCTACGGAAAAGTGATGGCCTGGAATGGATTGGGGACCGCGACGGAACTCACGAAAAAGAGAAAAGGGGAGCTGGAAAAGGTCTGCGAAGAAATTCGCGCACAAGTCTTGGCCGACGGAGTGAAAATGAAAAACGGACGCGCTTTCTCGCGCAGACCTACGAGAAGCAGGCAGTCGATGCCGCGAGCCTGCTCGCTTTTACGAGCGACTTTCTTCCGCCCGATCTCGCCCGCTCCACGCGCGAGCGAATCGAGCGCGATCTCGGAGAGGGCGCCCTGGTTTTCGCAACGAAAGCCAGCGCGCAAATGGGGAGGGCGCGTTCGTGCTCTGTAGCTTTTGGCTGATCAATCACCTCATCAAAGAAGGCGAGCTCGACCGCGCGGAAGCGCTGCTCGAGAATCTGCTCAAGTGCGCGAGCCCGCTCGGACTTTTTGCCGAGGAAATCGACGCCCGCAGCGGCGCGTTCCTCGGAAATTTCCCGCAGGCTTTTTCGCATCTCGGCCTTATCGGGACGATCCTGAATCTCGACCTGGCAAAAACCCAGCCGCAGAGCGCGCGCTTATCGGATCAGGAGAAATTCAAAACGAGCGTCGGCTTGACCGTGGGATGGCGCGGAGTCATCGCTGGGTTTCTTCGGGTGCCGAGAACTTTCGTCTTGCTGTTCTCCAGCCGCTCGAAGTGGCGGATTTAGATATTCTGCTGCTTAGGAGCACGAGGAAGTGCCGGCGGAGGGGATCGAACCCACACACCCTTGCGAGTACTGGATTTTGAGTCCAGCGCGTCTGCCAGTTCCGCCACGCCGGCTATGTTGACCCAGAGGCACTTACACTGAATCTGTGCATCCGGGCTTGACTGTGTGCTAGAGGTTGTGCTAGAGAAACGGCATGCAACGTCGTGAAACCAGTTTGCCGCTCGCACCCAATCATGCCGCGAAGTTTATCCCGGTCTGCGATTCGCGCAACCGGCGCGTCCCTGGCCTCCATCAGCGCAATGGCCGCTTCTATGCCCAGCTCTGGGTCGAGCGTGGCGATGGTCGTAAGACCGCGCGCCGTTTCGCGCTCTTCAATGGTGACGGCCTGGCCGTTAAGAATCTGGCCGAGGCAAAGGAGGCCGTGGAAATCAAGCGGAGTGAGCGGCGCCAGAATGCTCTGCCGAGCCTGGGCCGAAAGCCGACCTTCGATGACTACTGTGACACCTACTTCGCGAATAAGATAATTCAACGCAAACGACCGGCCACGCTTTTAAGTGAGCGGATGGCCCTGGCCCGCTGGCGGGAACATTTTGGGCAGGTCCGGGTAGACCGGATTACGCCGGCGCTGATCGGCAGCCATACCGAGCGGAGGCTGGGCGGCGGCATTTTCTGCGGGAACCTGCGCCAGCCGGTCGCCGCGCGCACCGCCAACCTCGACCTGATCATTCTCCGCAACGTGCTCAAACTCGCGCGCGAGCAAGGCCTCCTGCGCGAACTGCCGCGGACGAAATTCCTCGAGGAAGAGCCGCCCCCGAAGCGCACGCTTCTTAGCCCGGGCCAATTCGATGGCATCCTGGAGTTAGTCACGACCGCCTGCCCTAAGAACGCCGTCCAGTTCGCCGACTACCTGCGCTTTCTCGCTTTCACTGGCGCGCGAGAAAAGGAAGCGCTTCGCATCCGTTGGGAGGATGTCGATTTCGAGCACGCGATCGTGACAATCGGCGCCGATGGATTGTCGAAAAACGGCAAGGCGCGCGACGTCGAATTTAATCCGCATCTCGCCGCGCTCCTGCGCGAGATGGACGCGCGCCGGGCGCCCGACTGCTCGTGGCTCTTTCCCTCGCCCCAACGCGGCCCGCGCGACGTCCACGCGAAGCGCTTCCGCGAAAGCCTGAAACTAGTGCGGGCTAGAGCCGGCCTCCCGGGCCTCGGCTTCCACGATTTTCGCCATTACTTTTGTTCCGCTTGTGTGATGGCCGGCATCGACTTTATGACCATCTCCTTGTGGTTAGGCCACTCGGACGGCGGGGTTCTCGTGGGATCGGTCTACGGCCATCTCCTCGATCACCACCGGGCCGACATGGCCGCCCGCCTGACAATCGGAAACAAGCAGAAGAATTCCGGCTGAGTTGCGCAAATCCCGTCACGCCCGTCATCCTGTCAGAGTCCCTCATTCGTAACGCGGATCGTCTGGCTCACTCTCGATCCACTCTTCCCACGCGGCCCTCAGATCTTCGGTGCTGATGATGCACCCATCGCCGTATTTCTCGCGCACGAAGACCTCGAAGTCGTCTTCCTCGTTCCGTAGCATTTTCTAATCCTTGGCGGGCGGGGCCCGATGAATGATCCAGGGGCGCTCAGTTGCTTTGCGCCGTGCCTGCTTAATTCGCGAGGGGTACCTTACAGAGAGGTGCTTCAGCCAAATTCCGAGCGTTCCTAAATTTGCCAGCGAACCGATAAGTTTGCGGGCCGACGATTTGACCGGCGAGTCATCAGCGCAAAGCGTTTGCTTCAAATCCTCCGCATCGCCTTCCCAAGGTTCGTCGCTCGTTTTAAGACCCTTGTTGATAAGCAGGAGCAGATGGTGTTCAGGCTCGCCCTCGAAGATGTCATCCCCGAGTTCTTCCGGAATAAAAGAGGCCACGCCATAGCGACGCGCCAGCAGTTCCGGAGGGATCGCCAGCGAAAGCAAATAATGAGCATAAGCCGGCATCTCCGCCGCAATCGCCTCGCGGAAGGCGGATCGTGGATCGGGTTCATCGGCGAAACGCTCCCAGAATTCCGGCGCCGGTCGTACCGTGAGCATGATAATTTTTTCCGCCAGATCGTCGCTCAGCGGGGGCAAACATCGGAGCTTTTCCCGGTTGTCGTTCAAGCTGATCGAAAGTCGCCAGAAGGGCGAGACAGTCACGGCATCCCGATTCTTTTTGTGCAGCCGGGCGGTATCGTTTGCGACAATTTCCTTGATCCTTTCCCCGAAGAAGAGCCGCTCTTCGTGTTTCGATGAAGATGGTACTTCTTCGATCAGTAAATGCTCGGCGCCGACGAGCTCGGCGTTGAAATCAGTGCGACCAAAAAAGAACGACTTCGGATCGGCTGCACGACCGGCCAGGATCGCGGTGATGATTTGATGCTGGATCCGACTTTTGCCGCAATCCGGCGGCCCGATCAAGATGAGTGCCTGACCAGGGCGGCGCTGGCCGGCCCGGAGAGCCTCATACGCAATCTTGAGCCAGCAAGAGAACCGCACGGAGCCCTCGCCTAACGTCTGCGTCAGGAACTCTTCGATGGTGGGGAAATCGCCCGGTATGGGCTCAATCAGACGAGGGGACTCGCGCACCAGCACGCGCCCACCGGGCAGGTCGTAGACGCCTGCGGGGGTGCCTCCAATGCTGGCTACAACGTCAACCGTGCGCGACTCCGTTATTTCGTTCAGAATGCGGTCAATCTGGGAGATGTCGTTCTCGTCCTTTTTGCTTCGAAATCCTCGGAGTTTCAGCTTCCGGACCACGTCGCGCACCCCCATTTCGACAAAGCGCTGGCGTCCCGCCTCGTTCCTTTTCAAGAAATAGGACGGCGACCCTTGCAACCAATAAAGGCCCATCTCGTGAAGTACACCGGAAGGGTCAAGATCCGGGACGAAGTCAGCCTTGCCATCCTTCCCCACCACGATCTTTCCTCTACGTTTGGCGGCCGGAGGAGGTGCTGAAGGTTCGGGCAGGGGCATCTGCGATACGAGATCGGCAGCTATCTCCTCGGCTAGCAGTTGCTCGATTTGATTCGCTAAGTCCACTTACACGCCGGCTCGGTTTCGAGCCGCCGATGGGTTTTTGAGTGTGCCGGCGAATTCCCCCGCAGCCGCACGGCGATTGAATTCTTCGATCGCTTCGCGGGTGACATAGTGCCGTCCCGCAATCACGATGGTTTTGAGCCAGCCGTGATTGCGGTAGCGCCAGCACGTCACCGGCGAGAGCCCCGTTTGCGCGACAAACTTGGCGAGGGACATTGGCGGCTGAGCCGAAAGAGGCACCGCCGCATCTGAAGTTTCTTGTTTCATACCATTACTTGAAGTGTCAAAATGGTTCATGTCACTTTTCACTTTTTCGGGCTTATGAAACGCGCAGACCTGGTCCGCCTGACCGGTTATACCCCACGACATATTTCACGCGTCGCCGCGAGTATTCCGGGCGCGTCGCGGACTGCCGGCGGCCAGTGGATCTTCGATGAGACCCAGCGCGGTTTTCCGAGATGGGTGAAGAAAGCACGCTCCAAAAAAAACGCGTGGAAGACCCCACGCCTTTTGTATAAGAGGCGCCCGAAAAAAAAGCGGTGGGGCTCTGTCCCGATGTCAATTCGGCCGAAACGTCGAATCTTAACAATGGAACATTACACTGTGTTGGATGCGGGCCGATTGGATACCACTGGCCGTTTGATGTGGCTGAAACTGGCGAAGATCCACAAGCTATCACCGCATGAGCTGCAGTTGAGTATCCGCAAGACGGTGGTGACGCGGATCAAAGTCACCCGTCGAGAGAGGAAGCGGATTGGCGTCTCCTCTTTTCACGGATTCGCATTTAGTTTTGAGCTCCTAATGAGGCAGATATATCCAGTTCTCCCCACATGGACGGCGGACATCGCCTTAAGCGCGATTGAGAAACTTAGTGAGGTCGAGGAGTTCATCGATGGGATGCGACACCGTTTTAAGCTTCGCAGACCTCCTCGAACGAGAAATAATCGCTTTTCCCAATGATGACATGGTCCAGCAGCCGTATTTGAAGAATCTCCGCTGACTCCTTCAGCCGCCTGGTCAGCGAGAGATCGTGGCTGCTGGGGGAAGGGTCCCCCGAGGGGTGATTATGGACGACGATGATGGCATACGCCCCGCCTGCGACGGCGGCGCGGAATATCTCGCGCGGATGCGCGACGCACTCATTCATGCTGCCGATTGCGACGAGCGAGAAGCCGAGAACATTGTAGCGGGTAGAAAGCAGGAGGACGACGAGGTGTTCCTTGTTCTCGTCGAACCAGCGTTTTCGCGCAATCGTCGATCGCCAGTAGGCAGCAGCATTCTCTGGAGTTTTGAGTTTCTCCGAAGGTGAAGGTCCTGACACACGAACCACCTTTATGGCGTAGCTCTTCGCGTTGTCGATCCAGGACGGTCTACAATTTTTTTTGCGCATTTGACCGTAATCCTGAGAGTCGGGAAAGCGGTAAAGCGAGAACATTTTGCGCTCTTTCGTGCGATTCCTACACTGATCTACACTCTCACGAGTGAACGGAATAGAACGATTGGTTCATTTCCGAAAAGTGAAAAGTGACATGGCGCAATTTGACGTCTGAAGTAAAGTATAATGCAAAAAGCTTTTTGATAAGAGCGCACCGGTATCACCATGCCCCGCACGCCCCGCACACCGGAAAAAATGATCGAACTCTTCGCGGTCTCGCAAAGGCTGCGGATTCCGTATTGGCGACTTGTGGCAGCGGTGCACAATCGGACGGTCCAGCCTGATGCGATCGCAGGCCGAATCTATCTCTTCAAGCAAAACACTGTCCGCCGTGTGGAAATCGCACTCCAGGCAACAACTGCGGAGGAGATCGCGAGCCGCCTTTTCCCGAAAACAAAAACATGAAAACCACAATGAATCGATCAGCAACAAACCGACCAAACGTCTTCGAAAAGGCCGCGGCAAATCTAAAAAAATTGCGTGAGTCTGCTCCGCCGCCAGACCCGGAGATGAGCGCCGGCATAAAAGAGCTGGAACAAGCGGTCGCAGCGATCGAGAAGGGCTCGCCGAGAGTAAATCATTCCGTGCCGGTTAGCCAGGCGGCGCGATTAGATGTCAGTGAGGGCACGAAAACGCCGATGACGCTGGATGAGTTTGTACGGCAGATGAATGGCATCAAAGACGCCCGGCAACGGTCTTCGTTTTATTCCACTCACGCCCGCCGCCTCGGAGTCGATTCTACTAAACCCATGATTGAGGCCGGCGCTGCCGGACCTAGCACGGTCGCTGATTTTATGCTGGCTTACAACCAAATCGCGGAACCGACTGAAGCCGCGCAGTTCTACAATCAACACGCGGGCCGCTTGGGCCTCTAGAATTTCAATCTCCCGGCGGCGTGCCCGAAACCCAGCCAAAGCCGAATTGGTGTGAGGACATACACAAAACGAGCGCGCCGTCGGGTTTTTTCTAACCAAACAAATGAAAGCAATAGACACAGCTCCTAATAACCAAACTAACCCGTCCGTCTCGACAAGTTCTCTACCAGAGTTAACCCGCGAAGAGTTAAACGTCGCCAAATTCTTACAGATAGAGTTCGATCGACTTGCCGGCAATCGGTTTTATTTGTTTCCGGACTATATCAAAGGTCGTTATATCGAAGCGTCCGAAGCTTACGTTGCGGACCCATCTGATGCGAACCTAGCTAAAGCAAAAGGTGCGTTAATCGACAAGGAGCTTACGCCGGCGTTTAGGGATCTTCGCCGACTGGCTCATTCGGCCCTCATAGCCTACGTCGCCGAGAAAGTGAAACCTTGGGCGACTGAGGTTATCGAGCGGGTTCTAGCACTGGCCCGCGTTTCTTTCGATGAGGTATGGAGCGCCGAAGAAGATCGCCAGAAGGG
>JACDGM010000013.1:37076-54577 GCA_013815325.1 Chthoniobacterales bacterium | reverse complement strand
CTGAGCGGTAGAGGCGGGAGAGGGAAATGCCAAGGCAGGTTCGCATTGAATATGACGGCGCCTTTTACCACGCCTTTTACCACGTGACGTGCCGCGGGAACCGGCGGGAAGCTATCTTTGCGGAGGATCAAGACCGGGAGCGTTTTCTCACCACCACATAGGCGAGGCGACGCAAAGGATGGGCTGGCGGATCCATGCTTACGTGCTAATGAGTAATCACTATCACTCTTGGTGGAAAACGTCCGCCCCAACCTGGTCCGGGGCATGACTTGGTTCCACGCGATGTGCACGGTGCGATACGATGCGCGCCACAAAGTCAGCGGTCATCTCTTTGCGGGCCGCTACAAAGCGCTTCTCGTCGATCCAGAGAGCGAAGGTCACTTCATGGCCTTGCTCAACTATATTCATCTCGACCCGGCGGGCCGGAATCGTGCAGGTTGGCGTTGAGGCAAGCCTACTGGATTATCCCTGGAGCAGCCCGCCCGGCTATCGCTGGCCTCGCCGCCGGCCGCCTAACGGACATCTGCCACGAGAAACTACTGGGCACACTCTTTCAGAGAAGATCTCGCAATCTTTCGCGATCCCGTCGACAGACAACTACGCGCGCTTGCGCTGCTGAGCGGATTACATATGATTGCGATGCCTGCTCTATGAAGCCCCGGAATGTTTCCTTGAATACTCCGCGGCGGGCTCGCGTCTGTCGGTTCAACACATGCTACACCTGAAAATGAAAATAAAACTTCCTACCATCGCGCTCGCGGCCCTGCTCTTCGCTGGGCTCCCGCTGGCTTCTTCCTCTGCATTTATCGGCGTCTCGGTCGGGATCGCTCCCCCCGTGATACCCGTATACGAGCAGCCGTTCTGCCCCACCCCGGGCTATCTTTGGACTCCGGGCTATTGGGCCTACGCTGATGTCGGATATTACTGGGTCCCTGGCATCTGGGTCGCGCCGCCGCGCGTCGGAGTGCTCTGGACCCCCGGCTACTGGGGCTACCGCGGCGGCAGTTACTTCTTCAACGAAGGCTACTGGGGTCCGACCGTCGGCTTTTACGGCGGGATCAATTATGGCTTCGGCTACGGTGGGCGCGGCTACTATGGCGGCCAGTGGGCCGGCAATAACTTCCGTTACAACACAGCTGTCACCCGCGTAAACACCACCGTAATCAAAAACACCTACGTCAATAAACAGGTGATCAACAACTCCGGTAGCCGCGCCGGCTTCAACGGCCCGGGCGGCGCGAAAGCCAAGGCTACCGCGGGAGAACAAGCCGCCGCGAAGGCAGAGCACGTCCCGGCGACTCCCGCGCAGCGCTCACGCGTCGACGCGGCGAAGAACGATCCCGCTTTGCAGGCCAAGAATAATAAAGGGAAGCCTCAACCCGAAGCAGTGAAGGCATTTCGCGACAAGAATGGAGAACAGGCCGGCGATGCGGCGGCAGGAGCCGGGGCGGGAGCCGAGAAACAAGCTGGCGCCAACAACGGCGCCGGTGCCGAAAGGCAGGCTGGCGCCCAGAATCGAGCCGGTGCTGAAAACCAGGCAAACGCCGGAAAGCAGATTAATGCTGATAACCGGAATTCTGGAAAGCAAGCTAACGCTGAGAAGCGGGCCGGTGCTGAGAAGGCAAAGGGCAGAGCCTCCCAAAGGGAAGGAAGCGCCGCGGCGCCGCAGAGTCGCAAAGCAACGCAAGCAAGGGGACAGACTAACGAAGCAGGCCCTAATAGCCGCACTGCGCAGCGTGCGCAAGAAGCAGCGCCGCAACGGCGGCGCGCTGCGGCGGAACAAAGGCAGGCGGGTTCTGCCGCGCGCGGCCGCGGCCCGGCGCAGCAGCAAGGCGAGCAGCAGCAGCCACGCAAGAAGAAAAAGAACCGTCCCGACCAGCAGCAGGGCGGCGGACAATAGTCAGTCAGCGCGCAACGCTCCTACGTTCGTTAGTCTTAATCCGGCGACGGATAAGCGCAGGTCCAAGCCCTGCGTCTCCCGCGCCGGGTTTTGTTTCCGGGGCGTCACGGGCGCATCCGCTGCTGAATTTCTAGCAAACAACAGCTGCTATTCGCCGAGACGATCCCGCAGACTGGCAATCGCGTATTCACGGTTCATCTTTGCGATGAAGCTGGCACTGATTTCAGCAGGGCAGACGGCTTCGCACTCGTAAGTGTTGGTGCAATTACCGAAACCTTCCGCATCCATTTGCCTAACCATCCCGAGGACGCGGCGCGAGCGCTCGGCCTGGCCCTGCGGGAGCAGCGCCAGATGGGAAATCTTGGCTGATGTGAAAAGCATGGCGGAGGCATTGGGGCAGGCGGCGGCGCAGGCGCCGCAACCGATGCAGGCAGCCGCTTCCATCGCGAGGTCGGAGTTGTGTTTCGGAATGGGAGTGGAGTTCGCCTCCGGCGCGGAGCCGGTGCGCGCGCTGATAAAGCCGCCCGCTTGCACGATGCGGTCGAGCGCGCCGCGGTTGATGACAAGGTCCTTAATGATCGGAAAGGAGCGGACCCGGAACGGTTCGACCGTGATGGTTTCGCCATCCTTGAACTGGCGCATGTAAAGCTGGCAGGCGGCGGCCGGATGCGCGGGACCGTGGGCTTCGCCATTGATCGTTAGGCTGCAAGTCCCGCAGATGCCTTCGCGGCAATCGGAGTCGAATGCGACCGGCTCCTCGCCGCTCTTGATGAGCTGCTCGTTCAAAATGTCGAGCATCTCGAGGAAGGACGTGTTCGCGGAGATCTTTTCTATCTCGTAACGCCTCAGTTCGCCCTTGCTCGCGGCCGACGGTTGGCGCCAGATCTTGAGTTTAAAGTTCATGGCCGGAATGGCTCTCTATATCTCAATTCTCATTTGTAACTCCGTTGCGCGAGGTGCACCGAGTCAAACACGAGCGGCTCGCGATGAAGAATTGGTTCAGCGGACTTTCCATTGCCTTGATATTCCCAGGCAAAAACGTCCGCAAATTTTTCATCGTCGCGCAACGCTTCGCCTTCCCCGGTTTGATGTTCTTCGCGAAAATGCGCGCCGCACGATTCGTCGCGGGCGAGCGCGTCGCGGCACATGAGTTCGCCAAACTCGAGGAAGTCGGCCACGCGGCCGGCGCGCTCGAGCGATTGGTTAAATGTTTCGCCGTTGCCAAGGACGCTGACGCCACCGTTAGGCGACCAAAATTCCTGGCGGAGCCGCGGGATTCTTTCGATCGCTTCCTGCAGGCCGGCGGCGTTACGGGCCATGCCGCATTTGTCCCATAGGAGGAGCCCGAGCTCGCGATGGAAAGAATCGACCGAACGGGTGCCGTCGATGTCGAGCATGTGCTTGATCCGGGCGCGCACTTCGCCTTCGGCCTTTTTGAAATCAGGATGATCGGCCGCGGGGCGCTTGCCGATCTGGCCTGCGAGATAGTTAGGCAAGGTGTAGGGCAGGACAAAGTAACCGTCCGCGAGTCCTTGCATGAGGGCGCTCGCGCCGAGGCGGTTGGCGCCGTGATCGGAAAAATTTGCCTCGCCGATGACATGCAGGCCGGGAAGGTTACTCATAAGGTTGTAGTCCACCCAGAGGCCGCCCATCGTGTAATGGACCGCCGGGTAAATGCGCATCGGTTTTTCGTAAGCGTCTTCCCCCGTTATCCTCTCGTAGATATCGAAGAGATTGCCGTAACGCTCGCGGATTGTGTTCTCACCCAGGCGCCCGATAGCATCTTTGAAATCGAGGTAAACGCCGCGCCCAGTTTCGCCGACACCGCGCCCTTCGTCGCAGACTTCCTTAGCGGCGCGCGATGAGATGTCGCGTGGCGAAAGATTGCCGAAGCTCGGGTATTTCCGCTCGAGATAGTAATCCCGCTCGCTGTCCGGAATCTCGTTAGGCGAGCGGCGGTCGTGCTCCTTTTTCGGAACCCACACGCGGCCGTCGTTACGGAGCGACTCGGACATGAGGGTAAGCTTCGATTGATGCTGACCAGAGACCGGGATGCAGGTGGGATGAATCTGAGTGTAACAAGGGTTGGCGAAGAGCGCCCCTTTTTTGTAGGCGCGATAAGTGGCGGTAACATTGCAGCCGCGCGCGTTGGTCGAGAGATAGAAGACATTGCCGTAGCCGCCGCTCGCCAGAACGACGGCGTCCGCCGCGTGTGCCTCGATCTTACCGGTGACTAGATTGCGCGTGATGATCCCTTTGGCGTGGCCCTCGACGAGAACCAGATCGAGCATCTCCGTCTGCGGGAACATCCGCACGGTGCCGGCGGCGACCTGGCGGCTGAGCGCCTGATAAGCGCCTAACAAGAGCTGCTGCCCAGTCTGCCCGCGCGCGTAAAACGTGCGCGAGACCTGGGCCCCGCCGAAGGAGCGATTCGCGAGCAGCCCGCCGTACTCGCGCGCGAAAGGGACGCCTTGCTCGACGCATTGGTCGATGATCAAATTGGCGACTTCCGCGAGGCGGTAAACGTTGGCCTCGCGCGAACGAAAATCCCCACCTTTGATCGTGTCGTAAAAGAGTCGGTAAACACTGTCGCCGTCGTTAGGGTAATTTTTCGCGGCATTGATTCCGCCTTGCGCGGCGATGCTATGGGCCCGGCGGGCGCTGTCCTGATAGCAGAAGGATTTGACGTTGTAGCCTTGCTCGCCCAGCGTCGCGGCCGCGGACCCGCCAGCCAGCCCGGTGCCGACGATAATGATTTCGAAACGCCGGCGATTGTTAGGCGCGACCAGCTTTGAATTGTTCTGGTGCTTTCGCCATTTCTCCGGCAGCGGGCCGTCCGGAGTTTTGGATTCGAGCGAGCCGATCATGAGTGGCTCCGCAAATGGACCCAGCCGAGAAGCACGGCCGCCGGGATTGAGCTGTAGCCGACAAAAAGCAGCCACGCGAAAACGCGCCCTGCCGAGGCTAGACGCGGCGTCAGGTTTTTGTTATTCAAGCCTAACGACTGGAAAAAGCTGGAGGAACCGTGGCTCAAATGGAGCGCGAGCAGGAACATCGCGAGAATGTAAAACCCCGAGACGAGTGGACTCGTGAAGCCAAGCACCATCATCGAGTAAACATCATAATGACCAAGCGGGTCGTGCGGCAGCGCTGCGAAGCGTGGATCGATCGCGCGGATGGAAAATTGGAGCAGATGGAAAACGATAAAGGCGAGGAGGATCATCCCGCTAATGACCATGTGACGCGAAGCGAAGCTGGCCTTGACGACGTCCTTGCGCCGATAGCTCTCCGGTCGCGCTCGGCGGTTTTCGATGGCAAGGCGAACGGTGTAATATATGTGGGCGAGCACGTCAATGAGCAGGATGGCCCGGATGATCCAGAGCAGGGGACCGAGTTCGCGCAGATGCTCGGCGTAGCCATTGATCCAGGCCGGTCCGAGGAAGATCTGCAAGTTGCCGAGAAGATGGCCGATGACGAAGAGAATCAGAATCACGCCCGTCACCGCCACAATCATCTTTCGGCCGACGGATGAGCGATGAAAGGCGGCGATGGAAGTCACAAGAGGCGCGCGGCAAACGCGCGGACGGCTTACCGTAGAAAGCGACTTTGCAGTGTCAAGCCGCCAGTCGCGCTCGAAGCAGCCAAGCTCGCAGGCGTTGTTTCAGGATTGCTTTAACGGCCTGCGCGCGGAAATGGGGAGCGACCAAGGCCGCCTCCACCAAATCCCATATTGGAGGCACGGCTGTCGATGAATCTCTATCTCCGAAAATCCAGCGGCGCCCAAATGCCTGAGCAGATCAGACTCTGCAAAAATACGCATTTCCAGAGTCTTTCCCGGTCCTCCATGAAAGACAAGGTGGTCGAACTTCTGCATCGTTCCTTCACGTGTTAAATTCGTTAGGGTATAATTTCGATCCAGCTCCGCGATCGTAAAGTCATGGAGGTCGGGGAAGTGTTCTATCGTTTCCGACTGTTCTCCGTAAGGGACCGTGAAAATGAGAAGGCCGCCAAGTTTAAGGAGCCGAAAGACATTTGCAAAGGCGAGCGCTACAGGAGGCACGACGTGCTCAAAGACTTCGGATGAGATAACAAAGTCGTATGATCCTAGTTGTTCGGGCTTGAGTTCAGCGGCGATATCCAGGTAGGGGTGCTTATGGAAGTAAGTATTCTGATAAGTGAATTTTTGGGCCAGTCCCGCCGCATAGTTTTCGGAATCGGTCATCCCCAAGCCAGACAGACTTCGCCGGATCGGAAACTGGGGCAAAGGAATGCTTTGGCCGAGCAGTTTTTGCCCGAGTAGGTGGACGATTGCGCGCGTCCGCGGGGTGGAGTTGCAGCTCGGACAGGAGACGGTCTCCCGATCGAGCCGGTCAAGTTCGAAATGGCAATCCGCACCGCAGAGGTTGCACTGAAAGGCGAACATTCCTTGCGTTCTCCCTAGTCCGCTTTAAGCGCCTGTGGCGCCAGACTCCCGCTTTGCCAGGTAGTCGACACGATCATTGAAGGCTTGCTCCATCCTGGCGACGGCATCGGGATCAGGAGCAAGCTGCGGTGTATCCTTTGTTAACTCAGAGCTTAGCTTCGTCGCTTCATTAATGAGAGCCTGATCAGTCCCCGGGTCGGAGACCTCAATGTCAGCGGGCACATTGGAGCTGTTGATTCGCTTTTGCAGCGGTTCGAGGCAAGCGGGTTCGAACTTTTCGTCGAGAAACGCGAGCAACACTTCGATGACCTTGTTCGGATCATCGATTAGATCAGAGTAACGAATGCGACGAACAATGTCTGAACCATATGCACACTCTGCCTCATGGCAGGCGCGAACAGTTTTCAGCCATTCTTGGTAGGCCTGTCGCTCCTCAGCGACAAGGGCTGGACCGCCGGTGTTCTGGAAGTGCATCATTGATCGGACGACAGAGGAAACGTCACGGACAATATGAATGAAGCGCGCCTCAGGAAAGAGCTTGCGCAGCGGATTGATGTAGAAAGAATATTCCGGTGTCCCGTCTACCCAGCGTGCTTTTGGATCGGACTTTGAGCGCGTGATCTGAAAGGGGCTGATTGATGAGTGTCCTATCGATGGAGGTGCGCTTGAGACCCGACGGCTCTCTCTCTTCGCCGCGATTTTCGCTTCGAGCTTTTGCCGATGGTCGAGAATAAGCTCGTTAATGCTTCGGCCAAAGCAGGCAAAGAAATCCTCCCGCCGCACGTCCAACGCACTGAGTTGGGAACGTTCGCCCCGGGCGGTGCCGATCCGGTAGGCGATTTCCATTTGGAGAGTAAAGCGGCCGATCCAGTTCGACTCTTCTTGAACAAAAATGTTGGAGTGTTGCCCCAGACACCACGTAAGAATGCTGGTCCCTGAGCGCGGGGAACCAACAACAAAGATGGGCCTGTTTATCCTCATGGAAGGCAGATTCACGCAATTCCGACGGCGCCTCAAGCACTGCGGGACTTTGCTCGGGCTTTTCCGATAATCAGGCGGGGCGACCGCCGCCGCGGGAAATCGCCGGAGCAAATTGTCCCTTGACCACGAGGCTCGCTTCGAGCATGACGGGTAGCTCCGCTCGCCATTAGCTGCCCGCTACGGCCACCGCCATGCTCCGTCATCACATACCGCAAATCGTTTCCCACGCAGGGTCCACCGGACGCTACTTCCTGAGCTATGTCCATACGTTTGCCCGCACGCTCGTGGTCGCGCTATCCCGGTTCGAATCCCCGCGCGAAGCGCTGCGCACCGCGCGCCAGGAGCCAGGGCGTCCGGGACTGGCGGATGGGATCGCGCGAGGCGCCCTCCGCGGGAAGCCACTTCTTATCCACTACCACATTTTCAAAAACGCCGGGAGCTCTTTCGAATGGGCTCTCGAGAAGGCGGTTGGTAAGGGACTGCAACGTTACGATTCACTTTCCCATGATGGCTTTCTTACCCGGAGCGACCTTGCCGCCTATGTGAAGAAGAATGTGCGAACGAGAATCATCGCCACTCACCAGGCGGCGCCGCCCGCCCCGCGGATCAAAGGCCGCCGGGTTCTTTCAAGCATTCTCATTCGCGATCCCATCGCCCGCGTTCGCTCTATCTATGCCTTCGAACGGAGCCAGGTCGCGGACAATCCGGGAGCGATCAAGGCCAAAGAGCTGGGTTTCAAAGGCTACGTCGAATGGCGGATGGCGGTTTCCCCTCGAATGTTTTGCAATTTTCAAATCCACTTCTGTTGTCGCGACCGTGCCAAGGCTGACCCGCCACTCGATCGGTCGCATCTCGATCGTGCCATCGCTGCTCTCGACGGCATGGACATTGTCGGGACGGTCGAACGCTACGATGAGTGGCTGGCATTAGCTCAATCGATTTTGAGTGAGCACTTCGGCTTCATCTCCTTGGCCTCTGTGCGTGAGAATCAATCCACCAGCGGAAAGCCTCAGTCGGAGTCCGAAATAAAAGAGCGTCTTGTCGAAGAGCTCGGCTCCGATCTCGCTGGTGAGTTGCTCGTGCAAAACGAACTCGATATGTGTTTGCACCAGGTCGCAGATGCTTTGCTCACGCGCCGCCTGGCAGAGCGTTCTGTTTTGATCCGGTTACGCGACGCCTACGGGAGAGCTCCCCAAGCGCAAGCAGCTGCGTCAGAAACGTGACTGGGCAATCAGCGGTAAATCATGGGGTGACGACGGTTAGAAACCATTCTCAGTCTGTAACTCCGAATTAGTTACCGGCGCAGCGCCCGAGACGAAGATTGCGCACGATCTATTTGCATTTTCAAGGCTCAGTGCCATAAGAAGTTCTTCCGTGTCTTCTTCGAATCCAATTCCCCCAACAGCCTACCCAGTCCACTTGGGAATCGTCACGCCGATGGCGAGTGAAGCGGCAACTGCCAGGAACTTCGCGCGCGAGGTCCTTGCCCAATGTGAAGGAGTGGAGCGGGTCAGTTTCTTTATCGTGCTCGATAATGTCTGTCGCGATGGGACCCGCTCCATCCTTGAAGCGTTTGCGCTTAATGATGATCGCTTGAAGGTGGTATGGGCGCCCGAAAATCGGAGCGTGGTCGACGCATACTTGCGTGGTTATCGTGAAGCGATTGCGGCGGAGTGCGATTGGATTTTGGAGATCGACGGCGGCTTTAGCCATCGCCCGCAAGATATCCCTTCGTTTTTGGACAAGATGTCGCAGGGCTATGATTGCGTCTTTGCCACCCGCTTCGCCGGCGGCGGTCGCATCGAGGACAGCTCCATGAAACGTAAATACATCAGTTGGGGCGGAACGCTCCTCACGAAGCTGCTTTTGCAGACCCGCTTGTCCGATATGACGAGCGGATTCGAGATTTTCAGGCGTGAGGTCCTGGCGGCGGCCCTCCCGCACATTCACTCCCGCGGGCCTTTCTTCCAGACCGAGATCAAGGCTTACTGTCATCGCTTTCGCTTTACTGAAGTACCGATCGTCTATCGAGCGGCGAGTCACAACGTTAGCAATGCCAGCTTAAAGGATGCTCTCAGCAATCTTTGGCGGCTCTTTCGCCAGCGCAACAGCCAGGTCGCTCAACCTGAGATGGCTGCCGCAAGACGATACCCCGCCGCGAAGCACTAATGTCGCCGGAAAAATACGCTGTTGTCGTTACGACGATCTCCCATCCTAACCAGGCTTTGCAGACCATTGCCGAGGAATGCGGGCGGCGGGATTGGCTCTTCATTTGCATCGGGGATAGTAAGACTCCCGCTGATTTCTCGCTCGACTCCTGCGATTACTACTCCGTTGAGAGACAGCGAGAGCTAGGTTTCGAGTTCGCCAACCTCTGCCCACTAAAGCACTATGCGCGCAAGAACATTGGCTACCTCATCGCGCTGCGCGACGGCGCCTCCATCATCGTCGAGACTGATGACGATAACTTTCCCCGCACCGAGTTTTGGGGTCTGCGCGAACGCCGGCAAACTGTGCCGGCCTTGAGAGACGCGGGCTGGGTCAATGCCTATCGCTATTTCTCCAGCGCGCCCATTTGGCCCCGCGGGTTGCCCTTGGATGCGATAAATCAGGACCACCCCTCTTTTGAATCTCTTGCGGCGGTTGAGAGTGATTGCCCCATCCAGCAAGGGTTGGCCGATGAAAACCCCGACGTTGACGCGATCTACCGGCTTATCCTTCCATTGCCGCAGAATTTCCGGGCCGATCGCCGGCTCGCGCTCGCCAACGGGAGCTGGTGTCCTTTCAATAGCCAGAACACCACCTGGTGGCGGGAGGCTTTCCCGCTTCTTTATCTTCCAGCGTACTGCTCCTTTAGGATGACGGATATCTGGCGAAGCTTTGTCGCGCAGCGGATCGCCTGGGAGCGGGATTGGAGCTTACTCTTTCATGAGCCCACGGTTTACCAGGAACGAAACGAACATAGCTTGATGCGGGACTTTGCCGACGAGGTTCCGGGCTATCTCCGGAACCGGGAAATCGGAGAGATCCTTACAAACATCGAGTTTGATGAGAATGCCTCAATGTTGAGCGGCTTAAAGACGTGTTATGAGCGGCTAACGAACAGCGAGATAGTCGGCGCGCAGGAGATGGCGTTGGTCGAAGCCTGGACCGAGGATGTCTCGCGCCTTTTCGATCGGACCGGGGAATGATTGAGACTGCGTCCAACGCGCGAGAGCCCGATGAGACGGTGAGAGGGCTTGATTCCAATCGACGGAGCCTTCCCGACAGCCGCTTTGAGCAAAGGCTCAAGCCGGTCGTCGCCGTCCTTTTTCTCTTCCTTATTGTCCTAATCTTTCGCTCCGCCTGGCTCTCGGAAGACTCTTACATCGGATGGCGCACAGTGGATAACTTCGTTCATGGCCATGGCCTGCGCTGGAATCTGCTCGATCGGGTCCAGACCTTTACCGATCCTCTTTTCATTCTTGTTGTCTCAGCCTTCTACGCCGTCACCCATGAGATATTCATTACTGTTACACTGCTCTGCATACTCTTTTCAGCTCTCGCAGTCTACTTTCTTGTCGGCCGGTTGAGCGTCTCAACGGCAGCGGCAATTGCCGCGCTCGCTGCTCTTCTTTCCTCCCGCGCCTTTCTCGACTACTCAACCTCGGGGCTGGAAAATCCGATGACCTTCCTCTTGATGGGAGGGTTCTATCTCGTCTACTTCCGCACGCAGCTCTTCGATCTTCGGAAGATGATTCTCCTCGTCTTCATCATATCTCTAGTTGGGTTGAATCGTCTCGATGCGATGCTCCTACTCATACCGGGCGTGCTCCTCGTGCTCACGAGATATGTCCTCCAGCATCGGCCGCCGCTCCTCCGTCTGGCAGCTTACCTGCTGCTGGCGTGTTCCCCTCTCTGGCTTTGGCTGCTGTTCTCCACCGTTTACTACGGCTTCCCATTTCCCAATACCTACTACGCCAAACTGCACACCGGAATTCCCCCTGGCGCCCTCCTCTTTCAAGGCTGCCTCTACTATCTTAACGCCCTGAACCGCGATCCCATCACCTTGGTCGTAATGGGCTGCGCTGTTTACCTGGCCATCGCCCAAAGAAGGGCTCGATCGCTGGCCGTGGCCTGTGGCATCGTCCTCTATCTCATCTATGTCCTTAAGATCGGCGGCGATTTCATGGCTGGCAGGTTTTTTAGCATTCCCTTTTTCGCTGCAGTCGCCTTACTCGCTCGATCCCATCTGCGTCCGAAGGCTTTTCTAGGACTGGCTGTTTGTTTCCTTGGGATAGGCCTCCTCGTGCAAAGGCCTAGTCTTTTCAACGACGAAGATTATTTCATTGGAGCACCCATGCGCGAGGTCGTCGATCACCGTGGAATAGCGGATGAACGCGGCTTCATATTTCAGTCCAGCGGTTTACTGCCCGTCCTCCAGCGACTTCGCCTGGAACCACGTCCCACCTGGACCCGGCGCGCCCTGGCCGTGCGCGCCACCGGATCGACCTTCGCGATCTTTGGTAACGTCGGATTTTACGGTTTCTATGTCGGCCCGCGGCAGTACATTCTCGATCCATTTGGCCTGGGCGACCCGCTTCTTTCGAAGCTGCCGATCTCCTCATCTCATCTCAAGAACTGGCGAATTGGCCACTTCGAGCGCACAATCCCGGCGGGTTACCCGGAGACAATTCAATCAGGCAGAAACCAGATTCAAGATCCGCAAATCGCCCGGCTCTACGATGTGATCAAGGTGATCACGCAAGATCCAATCTGGTCGTGGCAGCGCTTCAAGGAGATATTTCTCATCAACATTGGTCACTATAACAACTTGATGAAGCAGCCTAACTCGGAAACGCCGGGCGCAACCGAGTGGAAAAAGCCTTGGAAGGGCTAAGCCATCTCATGGATAGAATTGTCATTCTGAGCGTGGCGGATAACCCCGAGATGGCCCGTGAGGTCTCTCGTTGCGCTCGGGATGACACGCTTCGCGGCACGTTTATGGGATGGCCGCTAAACCTTCCCTGGCTTTGTGAATAGCAGTCGATCCCGAGGACGACTCATCCAGTTTAAGAAGGCCGCGGCGGTCAAAATGAGAAGCAGTGACAAGGGCTGAAGGTAGCGCACGGTGGCTGTCACAGTAAAGAGAACGCTGGTCCCGAGAAGGATGGAGCTGTGGATGAGAAGCAGAGTAGCGTAACGGTTCGGGAGAAGGAATAGTAAGATAGCGCAAAATAGCGGCGCCAGCACGACAAGGTTATAGTAAGGCTGGGCCCGCAGGAAATAGCGCTGCAGGATCGAAAATTCCCTCTTCGCAGTCTTTGGCGCCGGCACGTAGTGAAAAAAGCGCCCTAGATTTGATCTCAGCTGATCCGGCAAAGGAATGTTTCCGAGTTCGTATTTTGCCTGCCGTCGCATCTGGTCAATGTGCCAGTAGCCAAAAAAAGTGTCCAAACCTAGCATCAGCACACCGGAAGGCTGACGAAAAAGCGCATGCATCGCCGTCTGCTTGCCAAGCTTATCCGCGATGGCGGGGTTGGTCTCGATGTGCCGCCACCGGTTTACAAGATAGCCGGCTCGGTAAAGCTGAATGCCCCGGGCACCGGGATCGCGTATCCCGAACTGATTGCCCTCAGCGATCAAAGTGGCCAAGCGGGGATCGGGAGAGTCTGCCGATTCGAGCGCTGGCGCCCACATTGCCAGCAGATTCAAGCCGGTGACATACAGGTAGGAGGGTTTGCGATGGGAAAGCCGACCATTTAGGTATTTGTAGCTCGAATGCAGCAGCAACATGAGAGATAGACCGATGATGAGATGAATGGCAGCTGCTTTTAGAATCGAAATGTTAATTTTCCCCGCCAAGCACCCTTGAACGGTGGCCCTGATTTCAGGGAAGAAAGCGATCAGCGGCAATAGCACCGCTTGAGCTTGAACTAGCAGAAGGTAACTGATGCGCAGACTAATCGCCAGCACACCCACGACTTGAATAAGCGCCAACTGCCAGAGGCGACGCTCTTTCAGGTAGATGAACGATAGAAGCAGCATGGTGACGTAGAAAAAAAGGCTGATGGCCTCGGTCATGAGGTAGCGCTCCCAGAGCAACTGAAGCGGATCGAGCGCGCAAAGCACTCCGAAAAGGCAGGAGACATTGAACGAGAGGGCGAAGATTGAGCGACAGATCACGCTGACGAAGATCGCCGTCATGGCTCCGAGAAAACATTGGAAGATAAGCAGCGAAGTCAGGCTATCCGTACTGACTGATAACCAGCGAATGATATAACCGTAAAAGAAAGAGCGGTCAGGCGGAATCCAGCCCGACAAAGCCGTCCAAAGATAACTGCCGGAATCCCCGAGGAAAAGTTGCGGCGAGGGATCGACCGCCAGGAGGATAAATTTGAGCGCGAAAATAAGCAGGCAAAAAAGCCACCAGCCGGAGTCGCGAAACACAATCGGCCTTGGTGCAGCGGCCGCCTCCGCCGTCATACGGACGCGAGCGACTCGACGAGGCGTGAGTCGGAGACCACGGACCGCCCTCGCGATGAGTTATGGTCGCGATCATCGGAGAAAAGCCGACGCAATTGACGCTCTGCAGTCTCGCGGGAGAAGCTAGCTTCGGTCTTGCTCACTCCAGCTTGAGATAGCTGGTCCCAGAGCGCCGGCGTCTTGTAAAGTTCGAGCAAGGCGCCAGCGAATTCCGATGGCTCGTCCGCGATGAGAACGTCTTCACGATTCGTTAGACCCATGCCTTCGACGGCCAGCGAGGTAGCTACGACTGGAACACCTAAGCCCATGCTTTGATTTATCTTGCCCTTCACACCTGCCCCATAGCGGAGGGGCGCGATTGAAAGCTTTACGCTGTCAAAGTACGGGCGGACGTCGGGCGCCAACCCAGTGACAATGGTATTTTCATCCGCCAGCGCGACCACACTCGGAGGAGCCTTGTCTCCGATGATAAAGAATTTCGCCGCAGAAAGGTTGTGCCTAACGAGTGGATAAATGTCCCGCGCGAAATACAAGACCGCGTCAATATTCGGTGTGTGCTGGAAGCTGCCGATGAAAAGAAAATCCTGCCGCGCAGAAAACGGAGTGGCGGAGCCGGGAGTCTCCACAATATTTGAAACGACGTGGATAGGTTTTCCGGGACGCTTCCTAGCAAGCAGTTCCTGCTCGGTGCTACTGACCACCCAGGTCTCGTCCGCCTGATCGATCAGCTTATATTCCGCCTCCTCCTTCTCCCGGGCCTGTTCCCTTACTTCGGGATCCTTAGTTAGCTCAGCCTCACGATCGGTGCGCACAAAATGCAGGTCGACTGTGTCGAAGATCAGTCGGCTTTGCGGCGCATACTGCCGCACGTTATCGACGTGCTTGCGGGCGAAGTCACATCGGCTCAAAATAACGACATCGTACTCCGGACCGCGGGTTTGAAGGAAGTCGCGCGCGCTTTTAGCATAGGGATAATAGACGACCTCGATCCCACGCTGCTTTAGGTTGTCACCGTAAGGGTGAATATCGGCGAGGTTGTCGGGGAGAAAGGTTACCCGGTGACCTAGGTGGTAAAGGATTGTTAAGATTTCAAACATCCTGAGGGAACCGGAGTCACGGTCTGGCATCGGCAGATGATGATCAATGACCAGGACTCGCTTCTGTCCAGGCTTCAATGCTTCCCAAGCGGCAAGATTCCCATTTGCCGGCTTTTCAGCGAGCTCTGTTTCCCAAGTTGCCGCAAAGGTCGCACGATTGGACTCCTGATATTTTTTCGTGCCGGCGGAGATGTCAGTGCCGCCGGTTACACCCTCGTAGTGAATGACTTTGCTCAGCGGTTGATAAAGGACCTTTTTTCCCGCCGCCCGAACCTTAAAGGCGAGATCGGTGTCCTCGTAATATGCAGGTGCATACTTGGAATCGAAGCCGCCGAGAGTTAGGAAGAATGCTCTAGGAATCATTACACTGGCGGCCGAACAGTAATCGACTTCGCGCAGGAAGTTATATTCCGGTTTCGCAGAGTCCTGGAACTTGCCGCGATTCCATCCTGTGGCGTCGCGCCAGATTATTCCACCGGCTTCTTGCAAACGGCCATCTGGATAAACCAGCTTGGAACCGACAAGGCCCGCCTGCGGCTCGAAATCAAAGGTCTCGCGCAACCGAATGAGCCAGCCAGGCGTCACGACGGTGTCGTTATTCAGGAAAAGTAGATAGCGCCCATGAGCGTTTTTCGCGCCGCGGTTGCAGGAAGCGATAAAGCCGGCGTTGGTTTCATTGCGCAGGAAAACGAGACCTGGAATTTTTCCGAGCACCTCCACCGTCGTGTCGGTCGAGCAATCGTCAACCACGATTACTTCCAGACTCACTCTATCGTGATATTGCTGCACTGACGCGAGACATGCCTCGGTAAAGCGGACCTGATTAAAGACCGGAATGACGATCGACACTTCCACTTCGTCTTCGACCGGAAACTCAATCGGCCATACTGGAGGTGGCGGAGTCATTGAATGACTTGGTTCGGCTTTGGCCGCGCGGCCCGTAGCCAGAGCTAGAAGAGCGTCATCCACCTTCTCCGCTTCCGGATGTTTTGCCCGCCATTCGTGAAACCTATCCACTACCTTATCCAAGTGACCGAAGCCCGCTAAAGGCTTCGTCGAAAAGAGCGATTCCAACCAGGCGAACGGGTTCGACATTCTCCAGCGACGAGACTGGCGCAAACGATCGGCAGCGTGGTCTGCATCTTGCAAAAAACGCAGTAGCTTTTTCGTCGCCTGTAATTGACTCCGTAGCTGCTGTGTCAAAGTAGCGTTACGTGTCTCGGATTCACCCAGGCTCACGCTCGTGCTGCGCAAGAGTTGGTTCGTCTGCACAAAGCGGTCGCGAAGTTTCTCCTTTTCCTCTTCGGAGTTAGCGAACTTCGCTGACAACAGGTCAACCTCTGCTCGAGAGGAGTCGCGCTCCCGCCGAGCGCGTTCCAATGTGGCGTCGCGGAGGTTCGCCTCCCTCTCCGGGCGCGAAGCGTCCAGCCGGCTGACGGCTCCTGGCAGAAAATCTATGTCCAGCGATTTCGTTGCGAGCGATATCGGCGAAGGGCCGACCTCACCGTCCTTGCCTGGAACACAGGCAATGTCTGCACCAAGCGTTTGAGCAGTAGGAGTTGCCTCGGCAACCAATCCGCGATAAAAGTCAATTATCTCCGCCGAGACGCGGGCCTCACGCATCTGCTCGATTGTGAAATGGGTGTGGCGCCGATCGACCGCGACCAAAGATGCCGCCTTCGCGGTTTCGGAGGCAGGCAGGCCGATAAAAGCTATAAGCCGACCCAACTCGGATTCAGCGTTCTCGAAAAAGAAGTCGTAGTGAGTAAGGAGCCGTTCCTCAGCTGTCGTCGATTCTACGATGCGGCGGTTATAAATTTCCCACATTCTCAAACCGAATGCATAGGAGGTTCCGTTTCGCTCTCGCATCGAATAGGCGACCTCCAGCGGATTACGCACGATCACAATTGTTTTAAGTTTTGGGAGAAGGCTTTTCCAAAACGGCAGCGTCAGACTATTCCGAGGATCCTTCCATCCCCATGCGCGCTCAGAGCTAAACTCCTCGACTAACGACGCCGCTTCCGTCCGCAGCGGATCGAGGCACGCTTCGCCAAAGTTCTCCGTCGGCCGGGGAGGCAAATCCCAGGCACCGCCGAGCGCGCTTAACAACTCATCATTGACAGTTACAAATCGTAGATTTTCCCAGAAGCCGTCCGGATTGTCGGGCCGCGCAGGCATCAAATCGGCTTCCGCTCCCAAGTGCAAACCGCAGACGCGCAGCAGACGGGTCAGCATGGAAGTGCCGGAGCGGTGAGCCCCAGCGATGCAAACTGAAGAATGTGCTGTCGTCAAATGATTCAAGCGGTTTAACCGAACGATAGGGCGCTGAGAGGAGAGTCAAGGTTATGAAGCATGAAATATCCCGCTCCTGGCTTTAGGCGGGATTCGTAGGGGCCGATACGTTGTAAAGATGGGCGCACTCCTCCCGAAACGAACCAAAATAGAGAGGCGGACGAAACTTATTCCCATAGGGCTCGCCGACAACTTGCAAATATTCTGCCTGCATCGACTCCCACGGATGCTGCGCCATCGGCACGTTGGTTGCGACACCTCCATGGAACTGGTGAAAAGAGGCTTCACCCAGAAGCATGATTGGTTGTATCCAGGCACAATCATTGATGCGGTTGAATACCTC
>JACDGM010000013.1:0-37066 GCA_013815325.1 Chthoniobacterales bacterium | reverse complement strand
ACCTCCAGATTGCACAAACCGCCGCCGGGACTTTTGAATTGCGACTGATACATCCCAAGCCTGACGAAATCCTCTTTCCGCAGCGCGAAGCAGTTACTCTCGGTCAGCTGCGAGAAAAACCCGCGCTTCGACGACAGAGCAGGGCATGAGATTGAAAAAAGAGAGTAACCGTTCTGTCTCCAGTCCACGGTCTCTAGCAGCTGATCCTCGGCCGCTGCATTGTAACCTTCGCTCACGAGAACGTTTTGCGGCCTGGCACCTAAATGCATTCCGAAAGTGTAAACAAATGGATGATCGAATGCTTCCAAAGCGGTGAGAGCCAGCCTAACGACCCGCGGTGATAACATCCTGGCCCCATCGATGACAACCATAATGTTCTCAAAGCGAGCGTTCAGCACGAAGTTGTTAATTGTCGCACAGGGGCTTGGGTCGTCGGTCTCAACGTAATGATAGCTAAATTCCGGACCGAAAGACCTGACCTCACGAGAGGACAACGGCGTCGATGACCCGTTATCAATCGCAACGACTTCATACTTATTCTTATCATCCAATCCCTGATAGCTGTTTGATAGTGTATGGAGCGTCCGTTGGGCCTCCCTCTGCATGTTGAAGAAGACCACGATAACAGAGAGATCAGGGCACGTGATGTCTTTCCTTTTCAAAACAGGAACGTAAACCTCTTTCGTCGGTCATTCTGATTCATCGCAATCGTGTCGGCCGCTTACGCGTCGATCAGACTCGACGACAAAGCAAGACCAAGGAGCTGAAGCTGCTCCAAGTTGAAGATCTGTCGGCCTGCGCAGTGCCGCGCCCGATCTGCGAACTTGGGCGTGCAAGGCAGCTGCAATCGCGTTCTCGTCTAGCGTGAAGAACATACTGCGATCGTCGAAGGCGGGGAGTCTGTCCGCGAATTGGAGCGCATCCGCCGATCCGAATCCTCCGCCATCGGGCGCTTACCAGGAAGGTTTCGAGGCGAGATCGCTTGCGGTCGATCTTCGGGCCACCTCCTACTTTAATCCCGATTGGCGCTGGATCGCCTTGCTCGTTGTCCTGATCGCTCTTTCGGTAGTTATTGGTCTGCTTGAGGCTTGGCCGCTCGCGGTTTTGATCGACAGCGTTCTTACTCAGACACCGCACGGTGATTGGATCCATCAGGCGTTCCTGTCGCGTTTGCCCGCAAGTAAAATGGGACAGGTGTTGGGGCTCGTGCTCATCGGGATGACGCTTCAGATCATTGGCTACGCTGTCTGGGCATCGCGCATGATGATCAATTACCACCTGAACTACCGCGGCACCACGCGCGTGCGCTACGACCTCTTTAACAAGTTTCAGGTCCTCGGCCTGACCTTTCATCGCAGCCGCCCTCAAGGTGACGCGATCTATCGATTGAGCGCGGATGCATTCGGTCCCTGGGGGATCATGGACACGGTGATTGGCACCTCCGTGGCTGCTGTGACGCTGACGGTGATGACCGTGATCCTACTGTCGCGCAATGCGGGCTTGACGCTCGCAGCATTCTCCGTCGCACCGTTCATTATTTGGAGTAACTGGCGCTTCGGTCTACGCATTCACGAGCGGGCGCTCGAGTCGAAGCAGATCGATGCGGACCTCACGAGTGTGATCCAGCAGGCGATGTCACGCATTCCGCTCGCGCAGGCTTTCCGCCGCGAACGCGGTGAGTTTCGGATCTTCCGCGGTGCGGTCCGTCGCAGTGTTCACGCTTTGTTGCGACTAAATTGGCAGGAACAACTCTACCCACTGGCGCGGGATACTGTGCTGGCCGTCGGCGGAGCCATTATCCTCGGATACGGCGGTTACCTGGTGTATCGAGACCAGTTCCTGCGACCTGTTGCGACCGGGATGACGGTGGGCACACTGCTCATTTTTCTCGATTACGTTCGGAAGCTTTGGGATCCGTTAAAGTGGCTTACGGAGTTCGTCGCGAAGGTGCGCCTTTTCGAAGCGGCCGCCCGCCGCGTTTTCCGAATTCTCGATATGCCGGAATCGATCGTCGAGTCAGCGAAGTCAGTCCGGATTCCGGTTAAACCGCGCACGCTCACGATCGACAAAGTCGGCTTCGGCTATCGGGCAGGACAGGTAGTGCTCGCAGAGGTCTCGGCAGAGATTCGTCACGGTCAGATGGTCGCGTTCATCGGCTCGAGCGGGACAGGAAAGAGCACGCTGCTCGCTCTAATGCTGCGCTTTTATGATCCGACTGCGGGATCGCTTCGCCTGGACGGAATCGATTTTCGCGACATGCGCATTGCCGACGTTCGAGCGCACATGGCGCTGGTTGGGCAGGAAAGCATTATCCTGCCGGCGACGGTGGCGGACAATATCGGCTACGGACGGCCGGCTGCGAACCATCTCGAGATTGCCGAGGCAGCGATGCGAGCTGGTGCAGCCGGCTTTATTGAGCAGCTGCCCGAGAGCTACGACACCATCCTGGCGGAAGGCGGCCAAAACCTCTCGGGCGGTCAGCGACAGCGGATCGCGATCGCGCGTGCTCTGCTGACGAAAGCGCCATTCCTTGTGTTGGACGAGCCAACCAGCGCTCTGGATCCCGAGCACGAGAAGCATTTGATAGAAACGCTGCGGGCTCTGAAAGGATTGCGCACGATCATCCTGGTCACGCATCGGCTGGAGTCGGTGGTCGACTGCGATCAGATCTTTGTCATGCAAGGCGGCCGCATCGTAGAGCGCGGCCGACACGACGAGTTACTCGTTCGCGCCGGCCTCTACGCGCGCATGCAGGATCGTTCGCCGCGCGGGATTAATAGATTGTCTTAGGCTCGGTACCTTCGAGAATCGCCTGGAAGCGGATGCGAACACCCGCCCCGATTAGACGAAGTAAGACGCGGCCAATCTTGAGCCGAAGATTGTTCACAGGTTTAGACGCCATATCTCTCAGAGTTCGACGACAGGGAGTCAATCGCAATGAGAATGACCTGTTCCAAACGGTCGAGAACTTTATGAGTAGGAGGACCTTTGTCAGACCACTCCACTACGGTATGGCGGCCGCAAGCTTGTAAACCTTGGCCGCCTAGGCCCGGCGAAGAAGTCGCGTGGCTTCACCTGGTTGTGGGGAGCGCGTCTTTCGGCGCGAGTGAGGCGACGATTTTCTCGAAGCGCGAATCGCCGCGGAGCGGATCCCAGAAGGGCAACAACTTCAAGGCGCCATAGTTCAAGACGAGCGATGCAGCTGGAGCGCGGGTGCCGATCTCCAGTTGCTGCAGGGCGATCTCCTTTTCACCTGTCCACGCCGCGGTGACCGCGAAGTATTGAATCATGCGGCTGCCATTGCTGGAATCTTTTTCCAAGGGAAGAAGCGCGATCGCGCGTCGTCCTTCCTTGAGGACGTTCTCTTTGTCTCCCAAAGCTGCGTCGATCAAGCCAAGCACACACAGCGGTGGTCCATAACCTGGTTGCGCTTGCACGACCTTCTCCTGTTCGGTGCGCGCTTTGCTGAAAGCCGTGCGCGCTCTCGCTTCGTCTTTCATCATCCGCGCGAGCAAACCTCCGCCAAAGCTGCGGCTTAAAACACACCGCCTTCCGTCCACCATGGGTTATTGCCAACGGTCATCAAGGCGCGTCCCGCCGCAATGGAATCGCCTTCCGCCAGCGCGCAAAGAAACCAGTCATCGGCCGCCTCGGAAATCGCGCCAGGGTCCCGCGCGAGGATGGAGTCAATCGCCTGTTGTAGAGGCTTGGTGTCGGCTTTCCACTCAAAGTCGACCAGAGCGCGCGCAACTTCAGTCGTCACGTCCTTCGGAACAATGCTTAGCGCACGATCGAGAAAGGCGATCTCCTCTGGATAGGCGCGCAGGTCACGATAGGTGAGCGCGATTTGTTGCATGACAAAGTAGTTGCGTGGATCCAACTCGGCCGCCTTTTGCAGATTGCGCAGACCTTCTTCCCGTTGGCCGCGGCGGCGCAAAATGTAGCCCGTCCATTCGAAGATGCGCGGGTCGTTAGGTAAAGCTCGCCCTGCTTTCACCAGTTCAGCCAGAGCGCCAGCGTAGTCGCGGCGGCCCAGATAGAGATATTGTGCCCGCGCCAAGTGTGTATCTCCAGCATCCGGCCGCAGCCGGGCAGCGGCTTGCAGAGAAGCTTCCGCCGCAGCCAGCCGCGCGGGAGTGTGGTCATTCAACGCCGTATAGGCGTAACCGTGAGCATAGACGAGTTGGCAGTAGGCTTTGAAAAATGCCGGATCGCGCGTCACTGCCTGGTTAAGAAGCTCAATCGCCCGCGGCAAGTTCTGCTCGCTGCCGAAGCTTGTCGTAAGGATCAAGGTCCTGGCCCGGCTGTAGAGGTCGAAGGCGGCCAGGTCCGTGGTGGGCGGTTTTTCGATTGCCGATTTTTCGTTAGGCGAGAGCCTGGCTTGCAGTTGATCGGCGATAGCTTTGGCAATCTCGCTTTGGATGGCAAACACATCGGCCAGATCACGATCGTAAGTCTCCGCCCACAAATGCGCGTCTGGTCCGCGCGTCGATCAACTGCGCATTGACTCGCACGCGATTGGCCGCGCGCTGCCTTCCACCACGCGGGCGGCGCCGAGCTGCTGACCGATCTCGCGGAGGTTGCGCGTCACTCCGATCTTGTACTGCATCACGGAAGTGCGGCTGATCACTTTCAACTGCGCGATCTTTGCCAGATCGGTCAGGATCTCGTCCTGCATGCCATCGGCAAAATGGGCGTTCTGCTTGTCGTCGCTCAGGTTTTCGAAGGGCAGCACCGCGATCGACTTATCCGGGATGGCTCTCGCCGCCGTCGCTGCCGCCATGGCGGGCGCAGCCACCGTCGCCGATTTCGACTACAAGAATCGAAACGCAAACAACCCGGATGCGACGATGGCCAGTGCCACCGTGATCCCGACAAGCTTTCGCCCGCTTCGCGGAGGGATTGATTCGTTAGGCTCAACCTCTTCGGCCCGTTTGATTCCCCCCGGAGTTAATTCAAACGTCCAGGCCAGGATCAGCGCCACGGGAAAACCCAGGGCTAACCCCAGCACGACGAGGCGCACCGCCCAATTCGGTATCTCGAAAAATGGAAACACCTGGGTCGCGACCTGAATCAACAACCACGCAACTACCACGTAGGCGGCCGCGACTTTGTAGACGTCGCGCCGCTTTAGTTCGGTAAGGAAAGATTTCATCCGTCAGACGGCGCTCTGCGCCAAACGCTTTAGCTTTTTCTACGACTGCGAGAAAGTGTATTTCCTTTAGTCCGACAGCCTCCGGCGCAGCGGCCTGCGCTCCCACGATATCCACTCCCGTGAGTACCATGGCCTCGCCTTCCCCAGGACGAATTCAGAAAGGGTAGGAACCGGCCACCGGAAGTCGTTGTCTTCGACGATGCTCGCTGACGTTGAGCAGCCTCCTACTCCTGTCACGGGCAGTTCTGCGCAAAGAAGACCGCGCCGCGGTTGAACCGCGGCGCCGTCTGAATAGCGTGGATTACTTCAACGTGACTTCGCGCAGGAGTTTGGCGCCCATGATCTCGCGAATGTCGAGACGCTTCGTCGCCGTCGCACGCTGTTGATCGACACTGCCCCCGATCTTGTTGGCGATCGGGTCGAACTTTCCCGCGCGTTATCCAATGCCGCCATGTTGGGCGATTCCACCATTAAGAGGATGTCGAAATCCTGCGGAGTGGCGGCCTCACCGATGGGGACTTTGTAATCCATAATCAGGTTCTGTTTTTCGGCTTCCTCGAGTTCGCCCTTGAATGTTTTGGCGATACCCTTGAGGTAGTCATCAGTCATTCCGGGCTTGATCTTAACCATGGTTATCTGCCAGACGGGTCCTTCCGTGTAAGGAGCGTCGCTTTGCGCTGGGCAGAGACCTGCCCAGTTAGTGAATAGCGGCACTGGCCGCCAGGATGAGGTAGCGTTTCATTTTAATGTTTCCTTTCTGCTGGTTACTCTTTGTCGTAGACGGCTGTGTTTTTGAACTTCTTCCCTTTCGCGTCGGTTCCGCTAACTGTGACGGTGCGGCTTTTGCCGTCGGCCGACATAACCACGCGACCGCTGGCAGTGACCATTCCATCTTTCTTGACGGTTAGTTCCAGCGTGCGGTCATTTACCATTGTGTAGGAGCGCATGTCTGAGCTCGGATCACCGGTAACGGGATAATCCTTTCCATCGAATTTCCCCGTCCGCTCGTTATGGATGGCTTTGCCCTCGCCGTCTGTCCCGTCCACCGTCACTTTGACTTTGTCACCCGCGGCCTCATAGACCACCGTGTGGTTCTTCGCCGCGCGGGACGCGAACTTTGGTTTGGCTTCGTTCAGTTTCCAAGTCCCCATCGCTGGGCTGGCCAGACACACTCCCCCTGCGATCAAACAGAAGGCTATAGTTAATCCAACGGTTTTTGTTTTCTTCATGCCGCATCCCAGCGCCATTTGCCTTTCACCGTCAATGCCGTTTTTTGAGTAACAAATTGCCCGGGCCTTCGGGCAAATGGCCCAGTTGGGACAGGCCATCGGTCACTCTCCGCTATGCATAAATCTTTTAGCGCGGATGCTTGAACTGGAACGATCAATACGATTGGTTGTTGCAGAGACCGTGGCTGTGTTATCGAATGCTGCCCGATGAAAAAATACTGGCTCGTGAAACAAGAACCAGAGGCTTATTCGTGGAGCGATTTCGCGCGCGACGGCCTAACGAGTTGGACGGGCGTGCGAAATTTCCAGGCGCGCAATAATCTGCGCGCGATGCACAAGGGCGATGCCGTTCTCTATTACCACAGCGTGAGTGACAAGGCGGTGATCGGAGTTGCCGAGGTGACGCGCGAAGCCTTCCCCGATCCGACGGCGCAAGAGGGCGACTGGAGCGCGGTCGAGTTGCGCCCGGTGAAGCTGCTAAAAAAGCCGGTGACCCTGGAGCAGATCAAGGCCGAGCCGAAGCTGCAGGAGATTGCGCTCTTGCGGAATTCGCGGCTGTCCGTGCAGCCGTTAGGCAAAGCCGAGTTCGAGTTGATTTGCCGATTGTAAAGGCACCCGCACCCGACGCCGGGTAGTTTCGGCTTGTCCGGTCCCGCCGCTCGCCGAACCTACGGCGTGCAGCAGCGCGCCTTGGTGGTTTCCATTCATGATGTCGCCCCCGCGACGCAGGACCGTGCCGACGAAATCCTGCGCAAAATCGCAGACTTGGGCGCGACGGTTTCTTCGCTCCTCGTCGTTCCCGATTATCATCGCCAGGGGCGCGCCATGGCAGATCCGGCATTCTGCGCATGGCTTCGCAAACTGGAGCAACGCGGCCACGAAATCGTCCTCCATGGTTTTTTCCACGAACGCGCGCGCCGGCCTAACGAGACCACGCGCGCCCAATTGATCACCCGCTTCTACACCGCCGATGAAGGGGAATTTTACGATCTCGGTTACGACGAGGCGCGCGACTTGATCGAGGAGGCGCAACGCGAATTTGCTGCCCAGGATTTCCGGCCGCGCGGCTTTATCGCGCCGGCCTGGCTCCTCGGGGCGGAAGCGGAACGGGCCGCGATCGATGCCGGCATGACCTACACGACCACTCTGCGACAGGTGCGGGACTTCGTCGCGCGGCAGGAGATCGCCTCGCAATCGCTCGTTTACAGCATACGGAGCAGTTGGCGCCGCGGGGTAAGCCTCGGCTGGAACCGCTGGCTTTTTTCCCGCCTAACGAGTAACGCGCTGCTTCGACTCAGCCTTCATCCCCCCGACGTTTCGCATCCGCAAATCTGGCGACAAATCCGCGGGATGATCGAGCGGGCCGTACGCGATCGAGAACCCATGACCTACCAATCCTGGCTAACGCGCGCCGCTTTCGCGGCTTGATTTGGCAATGAGCCGCTGCGATCTCCATCTCCATTCGAAGCATAGCGATCGCTCCGAGGATTGGCTTTTCCGGCGGCTCGATTTTCCCGATAGCTATTCCGATCCTAACGAGCTCTATCTTCGCGCAAAAGGGGCGGGGATGGACTTTGTCACAATCACCGACCACGACACGATCGATGGTTGCCTAACGATCGCGGGCCGCCCCGGCGCGTTCGTGAGCGAGCAGGTCACGACTTATTTTCCGCAAGATCCTTGCAAAATTCACCTGCTCGTCTGGGGGATAAGCGAGGCGCAGCACCGCACGATCGCCGCGGCGCGGGAAAACATTTTTCATCTGCAAGAACTCCTGCAAAATGACACTATCGCCCACGCGGTTGCGCATCCGCTTTATAGCATCAACGGCAAGCTTACGACCTCCCATCTGGAGCGGCTGATCTTGCTCTTCCAGCATTTCGAAGGCATCAACGGCCTGCGCGACGCGCTCCTGAGTGAGCTGACTCGCTACATTCTCGGGCAGCTCACGCCCGAAAAAATCGAGACCTTCGCGAACCGCCACGGTCTCGTGCCGACCCACCCCGAGTCGTGGAAAAAAATCTTCGTCGGCGGATCGGACGATCACGGCGGAATGTTTGTCGGCTCGGCTTTCACGGAGACGCCGGCGGCGCGCACGCCTAACGAGTTTCTCGAGCAAGTGCGGGCGGGAAAATGCGCGGCGCATGGCGAGGGGGGAACGCCGCTCGCGCTCTCGCACGGCTTCTACAACACGCTTTCTCGTTTCATCCAGGATCGCTTTACCGCGAAACTCGGTCCGAGCGCGGGGCTGGTGGAGAAAATGTTTTCGCGCTTCATGGAAGGGCTGGATCCGACAGAGTTTTCGCTCAAGGAAAAAGCGGGCTTCATCACCCAGGGCCTCCTTTCCGGGAAAATCTTCGAGCTGGCCAAGCCGGCCAATCTTTCCCTCTGGCGCGAGCTTTCCGGTTATTTCGCGCAGCCGGAAGTGAAAGCGGCGCTCGCGCGCGAGACCGCTCGGATCGCGGAGCCGGAGCGGCGCACTTTCGTCATGGCGAATGCCGCCTGCGAGCAGCTGGCCTTCCGCTGTTTCGAAAAATTCGTGCAACAGCTCAGCGCCGGGAACGTCATCGAAGCCCTCCACGCCCTAACGAGCATAGCCCCGATCGTCGTCGTGCTCGCGCCTTACATTTACGCGTTTCACAGCCAGGCGCCTTCGCGCCGCTGGCTCCGGGAGATTTGCCGTGACTTCACCGGAGCAATTCCGCCGGCCTTGCAGAATCGAAAACGGGCCTGGTTCACCGACACGCTCGAGGACGTAAACGGCGTCGCCACCACCATCCGCAAAATGACCGCGGCCGCAGCCGAGGCGGGCGAGGAACTCGTCGTCGTCACGTCGCGCGGTCTGCTCACGGTTGACGGCATTCCGATCAAAAACTTCCGGCCCATCGGCGAATTCGAGTTACCGGAGTACGAGCTGCAAAAACTGAGTTTCCCGCCCATTCTGCAGATACTTGATTACGTCCAGCGCGAAAACTTTTCCGAGATTATCATTAGCACTCCGGGACCGATGGGCCTCACCGCGCTCCTCGCGGCGAAGATGCTCAATCTCGAGACGAGCGGCATCTATCACACCGATTTCCCGCAATACATCCGCATCCTCACCGAGGACAGTTTTCTGGAAAGCCTGGCCTGGAAATTCATGCATTGGTTTTACGGCCAATGCGACACGCTCTTCGTGAACTCGGAGCAGTATCGCCAGAGCTGGATCAAGCGCGGGATCGACGCGACAAGAATCAAGATCTTGCCGCGCGGTCTCGACACCGAGCTGTTCACGCCGGCGCGCGGCGAGCCCGATTTCTGGAAGCAATTCGGGAGCGACGGCAGCGGCGTGCGCCTGCTCTATGTCGGTCGGATTTCGAAAGAAAAGGATCTCGATGTGCTCGTGCAGGCGTTCCGCGAATTGCGCGGCGCGAATGTGCCGGTGCAGCTATCGATCGTCGGTCACGGACCGTACTCCAAAGCACTCGAGGAGCAGTTGCCGGAGGCGTGTTTCACCGGTTACCTAACGGGTGAAACACTCGCTCGCGCTTACGCTTCGGCTGACATCTTTGTCTTCCCGAGCACGACCGACACCTTCGGCAACGTCATCATCGAGGCGCAAGCGGCCGGTTTGCCGGTGATCGTCTCCGACGAAGGCGGCCCTGCGGAGCTGGTGCGCCAAGGCGAGACCGGCCTGATCACAAAGGCGCGCGACCCGGCCGCCTTCGCCCGCGCCATTCGCCGCCTGACCGGAGACAAGGCCTTACGTACGAAAATGGGGGCGGCCGCACGAGTGAGCGTCCGAAATCGCAGCTGGCCGAACGCCTTCCGGAAATTCTGGGAGATGACCGAGATCAGGTAGAACTGGTCGCAGAAGTCGGAGAACCCTCACCCCCGCCCCCATCAGGGAGGTGCCATCCGATCCCATATAGGAGATGCCATATAGGAGATGCCGCATCAGGCGCTGCACACCGTGTAACTCCGCCAGCACGGCGCGCGCATCCGCAACTACGCCGTTTGCCGCCGCCAAACGGCAAAGTAACGCGTCACTTCACAAATTGCCGACGCGAAAAGCCACAGTGAAGCGTCAGCTCGTCATTTCGCGCCGCTAAGAGCGGAATCGAAGCGTCAGCTCGTCATTTTGCGACGACAAACGATGCTGTGAAGGGCACAGTTAGAAGCCTTGATAGTTTGCGACACAGAGCGTTCCGAAGCCTTCCTGTGCCCAACTGCAGCTTGGCCACGCACTTGTTTTAAAGCTCTGCAACGCCGCGAGCGGGAACTCAAAATCGATCAGACGACATAATATACGCGCCCGTGCACGAAACTCCGTCTACTACTAGGTGATGCTCGCGCCCCTGTGATTCGATGCCCGCAATGTTCCAGCTTGGTGGTCGCGATACTCGGCGTTGCTCCTGCGGGTACAGCTTCATCGGCGCCGAGGCAGACGCAGAGCCGACTTTAGAGGAGCGGCAGCGTGCATCGCTAAGCCATCAGGGCGCTTCTCCCGATTCACGCGGACAGGGCACGGTCATTCGGTTAGCCCTTCTCATTCTCCTGTTTGTATTCATTCAGTTGGCGGCTCCGCACTGTGCGGGCAGACGATATGCGGGGTGGCATCTGGGCTTACTACGCCATTCCCGGTTTGTTCCTATTTCTCTGGCTTCTCTATTCCGTCACGGTTATAGCCAGATTTCTGATGCGCGACGGTTCTACTATCTCGCCGCTGGCCTGTGTCAGTTACGGCTTTCTCCTCGCGGTGGCAGCGATTGTTCTTCTATTGCCGCGTATTCTTCCTCACGGTCCGTCCGGTCCCGGTCCCTAGCGAGATGACCGCAACATCTAACCCTTATGAGGAGAGTCAAGGATGATTGCGGGTGCAGGTTTAAGTTTCAGTTCATTGGTTTAGGGTTTTTGTTTTGATGGTTAGGGTTAAGCGGGCTTCTTTGGGAACGCTTCCTCTTCCGTTTTCGCGCGCGGGCTGTTTTCTGCTTCCGCGGCTCTGACTCCTATCCGTGGGTGACCGCTTTCGCGCTCAGCAGCCATTTGATCGGTGCGATCTCTGTGGAAGCTCTTTCTCCAGACTCGTTGCGCTCGCTGTGGGCTGTCGAAATTGCAACCCCACGCCCGCCCTCGCCACGGTCGCTGATCTTGCGTCTCGTTAGGCGGCCCGGCGCGCACTCCGTGTTACCTTTCGGCGAGGGAAGACTCAGCAATCACTCAATGAGGAGCTAGCAATAGCCGCCTAAGCCGTATCCGTCGTGCTGGCCAGATCGCGCACTGGGTCGATCTTCCAACGCTTCGCGACAGCTTCCAACTCAGCGCTGAGTGACCAGCGGTCGGGTAGGGGATCGCCGGTGTATTCAGCGTTCGCGCCCTTGAGACTCATGCAATTCGTGTTGTCTCCGATCTTGGCGAGAAGCGCATATCCATCGGGGGTAAGAGTTACTTCAGGAAGAGTGGCCAGTTCTTCGATCTTGGTCTCGATTGGTTTCGCCGCAGGGCCCGGCTCCTGGATCAACGTGGGGGCGACGCTTTCCACTGCGGGATGCTGCAGATTCCAGATACAGGCGAGCTGCAAGATCGTAAGTCCGTGCGCCTCGGCAACCGCGCGCATGCTTTCGATTTTTTCGTTACCAGCCTCGACCCAGCCGGCCGGACGAAAGGTGCGATGATCACGTGGAGCGAATTGATGGCCGGGCTTCACGTCATCGTGGAAAAGCCCGCCGTAATCGACAACTCGTGTGACGATTTTCACTCCTGTCTTTTCCGCCGCGGCCAGACACAGCTCGCCCGGCCATGGCTCCAATGGGTTGAGGATAATCATGGAGCAATCGATCAAGCCTTGGAATCGCTCCAGGCATAGCAGCAGGTCGAGCGTAAAGCCGTTCGCGGGGCCAGGCGCGATGCCGAGCTGGCTGGTAAGTCCCTCGTCTTTTAATACCGCCATGCCTTTCCAGACCACATCGCTGGTGTAGCCGGTGGCATCGGGATTGTGCAACAGGAGAAGATCGAACCGATCACTGCGGCAGCGGGTGAGTGACTTCTCGGCGGCCGAGCGGATATAGCTCGCGTAATCGCGCGGCTTCCGCAGTGTAGGACTGGTGAAACGCGGAAAGCCTTTCGAGCCGTCGCGTTCGCCATGGTAGAAATCATGACCGATCGCCCCGACCAGGCAATAGCTCTCGCGAGGGGTTCCCGCCAGCGCATGCCCGAGCAGGGTATCGGCTTCGCCAGCGCCATAGACATCGGCGGTCAAGAACGTGCGGATGCCTTTGTCGTAGGCGAAGCGGATGAGTCGGATGAATTGATCGTCATCGAACGGTTCGCCGAAGTGCATGAAACGTCCGGCACTCCACATTCCAAAAGCTGTCCGTGTCAGTTGCATATGAATAGAGAGGGTAACTGTGAGAATGCGTCCCTTAGCTTAACCGAAGGCTCAACGAGCGGCTTCATAATTGATGGCCTTAACTCGCCGCCTGCATCCCGCGCGCCGCGCTGCAAATGGTGGCGCCGCTTTCCCGAACGTCTTCTTCGCGTGGTAGCGCTGCCGGGCGTGCAGGATACCCGCACGGCCGAGATAGCCTACAACTTTACTTGGATCCGCACGGTCCACCAGGGGCAGGCGGCCGATATCGTTGCGCAGGAGCTTGGCGATGACATCGTAAAGAGTCTCATCTGGATAAGCGACAACTAAGTCGGTCTCGCCCGCCTCTAAGATAGTCAATGTGTCATCGCGCGAACGTTCGAAGGCGCGCACGACGTCGCCGCGCGTGATGATTCCCACCAGCTCGCCGGCTTCGTTCCCGAGCAAGGTCCCTTGATGCGAGCAAACGAGCGGATCGCCGCTGGCCAGGCGCGCGGAATAACGAGGCAAGGGCGTCGTCGCCGGGAGCATGGTAAATTCTCGATCCATCACGTCTTCCACGCGCATCAGCTCAAAGAGGTCAACGCTGTATTCACGCGCGATATGTTGGCCGCGGCGCGCCAGTTTCTCGGTCAGGATCGAGCGGCGCATCAAGAGGACCGTCACGGCCAGAGCCGCCACTGATCCGCAGAGCAAGGCCGGTAACGCGTTATAATCGGCGGTCAGCTCAAGCATGAAGAACATGCCGGTAAGGGGCGAACGCATCGTCCCGCCCATCATGCCGGCCATCGCCACCATCGCCCAAAGGCCAGGGTCACCGGCAGGCAGCCATTGACCGGCGAACGCCCCGAGCACGCCGCCGATAATGAGCAACGGAGCAAGGACCCCGCCAGAGGTGCCCGAGCCTAACGAAATCGACCAGACAATTGCTTTCAGGACGAGAAGTGACACGACCGCCGCGCCGAGGAAGTGACCCTTGAGCAAGGCATCAATCAAGTAATAGCCCACCCCGAGGACACGCGGATCAAACCAGCCTCCGAGACCGACAAAGAAGGCGCCGATGGCGGGCCACCACATCCAATGGATGGGCAGCTTGAGAAAGATGTCCTCGCAGAAGTAAACCAGCACCGTTAACAAGCCCGATCCGAAGCCGGCCAGGATGCCAATCGAAACCGCCCATAGAATTACCGTCGCGCTGAGCACCGGATGTGGATGAATCGGGAAGATGGGTCCGGCGCCCAGCAATGGCACGCGCAGCAGCGTCGCCACGACGGAGGCGGCGGCGACCGGAATGAAACTGCGCGGACGCCATTCAAAAAGCAGCAGCTCCACCGCCAGCAAAGTGCCCGCAATCGGCGCGGAGAAGACGGCCGCCATGCCACCGGCGGCGCCCGCCACGAGCAGAGTTTTTCGCTCCGCCGCGGTGAGATGGAAGAGCTGTGCAATCATCGAGCCGATGGCGCCACCGGTCATAATGATGGGACCCTCCGTGTTGAACGGTCCGCCGGTGCCGATGGAAATCGCAGACGAGATCGGCTTCAAGAGCGCGACCTTTGGTTCCACCATGCTGCTGCCGAGCAGGATCGCCTCCAGCGCCTCGGGGATGCCGTGGCCGCGGATCTTTTCCGAGCCGTAGCGCGCCATGAGACCTATTAGCAGCGCGCCTAGCACTGGCGCTGCGATTATCCATGCCCCGAGATGATGATTTTCCAGCGGCGGCAGGAGCGGTCCGAAGCGCTGAAAGAAGACGAGGTTGGTGATCTCGGCGATCAACCAGAGCAGGGCCTTGGCGACAAGGGCGCTGACTACTCCCACCGGGACCGCAAGTGCCACGAGCAGCAGCATGCGCGAATCGGTGCGGAAATCCCGCAGCGACGCGTGCGCTTCTTTCGTCTCCATGGCAGAGCGGGGAAGCGAGGTCGATCCGTGCATCTGGGGAACAATGTTCGCGCCTTCGCAAGATTCAAGGACGGCCGCGCCTTCCGTTCAACTCTTTCGCCGTCGCCTCCAATCACAGCGCATACCTATAAGCCAACCTGTAACTATCCAGCGATTAGACCTCCCTGAATTCCCGGATATACTACGCTCGGCTAAGCTCCTGCGGGTGTAGCGTCCGCTGTCCTCAGCGGATCACTCGCATGCCGGAGAGCCTGACAAACGATGCGCTGAGGACAGCGCACGCTACACGGCTCCATCTCATGCTTCCACGGTTTGGAGAACGAGACGCACTAATAGCGCCCGGTGCGCGCGAGCAGCGGTTCCCACCACTCGCGCTGCTGCAAATACCAATCGATTGTCGCGCTCAGTCCTTCGCGAAAATCGTGCAAAGGTTTCCACCCAAGCTCACGCCGTGCAAACGACGAATCGATCGCGTAACGCCGGTCGTGGCCGAGCCGATCGGTCACAAAAGAGATCAGGCTCTCCGGTTTCCCCAGTTGCGCGAGAATCCATTTCACCGTCTCAATATTCGGCATCTCGCTGTCGCCCCCGAAATTATAAATCGCGCCCGGTTTTCCCTCGAAGAGCGCCGCCACCAGACCCGCGCAATGATCCTCCACATGAATCCAATCGCGCACATTCAGCCCGTCGCCGTAAACCGGCAGCGGCTCATCGCGGAGCGCTTTCACAATCATGAGCGGGATCAACTTTTCGGGAAATTGATAGGGACCGTAGTTGTTCGAGCAGCGGGTGACGATGACCTCCTGGCCGAAGGTACGATGGCAGGCGAGGGCGAGAAGATCGGCGCTGGCCTTGCTCGCGGAATAGGGGGAGCTCGGCTCGAGCGGTGATTGCTCGGTGAAACGCCCGGTCGCGCCTAACGAGCCGTAGACTTCGTCGGTCGAGACCTGGAGGAAGCGGCTGACCCCGTGCCGGCGCGCCGCGTCGAGGAGCACGCTCGTGCCGACGATGTTGGTGTGGATGAAATTTTGCGGGGAATTGATGCTGCGGTCGACATGCGATTCGGCCGCGAAATTAATCACCGCGAAAAACTGTTCCTCGTGCAGGAGCGTGTCTATCTGATCGGCATTTGCGATGTCGGCCTGGAAAAATTCGTAGCGCGCGCCGTGTTCTTCGACGACACCGTCGAGGTTCGCCAGATTGCCGGCGTAGGTCAGGGCATCAACGTTGGTGACGGAAGCCGGCTTGTAATGTTGCAGAATGTAACGAATAAAGTTACTCCCGATGAATCCACAACCACCCGTGACAAGCAAGCGCATCGACGCGCTACCTAGCAGCGGAGCCGAGTCGGGGCGAGGAGAAACTGAGGCCGCGGGCGCGCCGCTTTCGTTCCAGGAGCGCCTCGCGCGCGTCGATTGGACGCCGTGGCTCATCCTCGGCCTCGGCGCGCTCCTGCGCTTCCTCCTCCTGAGTATGAAGCCGCCGCATTTCGATGAGGGGATCAACGGCTGGTTTGTGGATCAGATGAGGCGAACCGGCTTCTACAAATATGATCCTACAAATTATCACGGGCCGCTGCACTTCTACATTCTCTTCCTCGCGCAGACGTTGTTTGGCCGGCACATCTGGGCGCTGCGGTTGCCGGTGGTGCTGGCGAGCATTGGCGCTCTTTGGGTAACCCTAAGATTTGAGCCACTCCTCGGACGCAAGGTTAGCCGCATCGCCGCTCTCGCGATGGCGGTCTCGCCGGGCTTCATCTTTTACGGGCGCTACGCCATTCATGAAGTCTGGCTCGAGCTGTTTTCGATGCTCTTCGTGCTGGGTCTTCTCGGTCTTTGGAAAATAGGAACCCGCCGCTATCTCTGGTGTGTCGGAGTGGGAACGACCGGCATGATCCTGACCAAAGAGACCTACATCATCCATCTCGGCTGCGCCGCCATCGCGGCAGGCGTCCTTTGGGTCTCGCACAAGATCACGCCATTGCCGAATCTAAAGCGCGCGCGGCGGCAATGGAACTGGGCTGACTTGGCGATCGTCATCGCCGTCGCGATCGTGGCCATCGTCTTCTTCTACTCAGGCACGTTTTGGAATTGGCCGGGTTTGCGCGGTCTTTATGAGACCTTCGCCACCTGGTATCAGACTGGCTCGAAAGGAAACGGGCACGAGAAGCCCTGGCCTTACTGGCTCGAACTGATCCTGCGCTACGAATGGCCGGTCCTTATCGGAGTCATCCTTTGCCTGTCGTGTCAGTTCTTTCGCAACTTCGCCATCCGTTACCTCGCCATCTACGGGGTGGGGGTGCTCGCGGCTTACAGCATCGTTAATTACAAAACGCCCTGGTGCGTTATTAGCATCCTCTGGTCGTTCCTCTTCGTTTTCGCGGCGGGTGTGGCGGCGCTTAAGATTCCGAGAAAAGCTTTCTTCGTCGCCGGCTTCGCTGTCGTCGGATTCGTCGTCGGCGCGATGGGCAGTTATCTTATTCAGTCTTCCGCCGTCCACGACGCTTGCTCGTGGCCGGCTTATCTGCTCGGTGCGATCAAGGTCACGGTTGCGGCCTCCAGCACCAGCCCGACCTGTGGCGAAATTGGTTGGCGGCTTTACGCCTCGGCCTTGGTTTTCACTCTTCTCGGCGCCGCCTTCGGCCTTTACGTCGGAGGCTCGTCGAGAATAAGCGATAAGGTCATGAAAGCAGTCCAACTGGGCTCCGGCGGCCTGGCTTTGCTAATGTCCCTGGCGCTCGCCATTTCTTTGAACTACTTCCGCTGCTCGACTGACACCGAGCCCTATGTCTATGTGCAGACTTACAACGATATCTACAAGCTTACCCGGCCGGTCTTAAAGCTGGCGCAGAGCAACCCGGTGTACTACGGCATGGTCGGTCATTTGATTCGCACCAGCACTTACCCCTTCCCGTGGATTCTGGGCGACTTTCCGAATGTCGGCTATTACGAACACGATAACCTGCCGGGAAAAGCCGACGCCGATTTCCTGCTCGTGCAGCAGGATCAAATCGCCAACGTCCAGAAGAAGCTCCACGAGAGTTACTTCACCGAACCTCTTACCATCCGGCCTTATCAGGACACTTCCAAGCTTTACCTCAACGCCAAAACGTTCGGGAAGTTTTTCCGTGGCGAAGATCCTGATTTTGTGGGGCAGCCGGAGCCGACGCCGGGTAAGCCGATGAGATGAAGCTGCTTTCGGCCGGTTTGACCCTGGTCAATATCGCGACCGTCGCGGGGCTGCTCCTGGGGATTCTCAGCGGTGGGCTCGATGGTGGCTTTGCTGGATTAGCCGTGATCGCGGGAACCGTGGCCGCGATCGTGGCTTGGATTTACAGCGCAAACTTTTCCGAGCGTCAGCGGATTGTTGTGCCCGCAGCACCAGCCGAACCGAAATCGAAACGGACGCGGCGGCGGATGAAACTGCCGCCATCGCCGGTCGCCGCGCCGCGTCCGGTCTGGCACTTTTGGGCGTGGACGGTGGGAGCGGTCTTCGCGCTCTTTGCATTGCGATCGTTCTGCTGGCTGCTCTGGGTCGATGGCGCCAACCTGAAGATTCAATCGCCTAACAATCTTGGCGATCTCGGCCTGCACCTGACCTACATCAACTACTTCGCGAACGGCGTGGCGCTCTGGCCCGACAACCCGATCTACGTTTTCAGCAAGCTCCGTTATCCCGCCGGGATCGATCTCTTCAACGCGCTCCTGTTGCTCGCGCACGTCGATCTTATCTCCGGTCTTGTCTGGACCGGTTTGCTCGCCTCCCTCGCCACCTTTTACGGATTTTATCGCTGGGGCGGCCCCTTCGCGGTGGCGGGATTTCTCTTCAACGGTGGCTTTGCTGCTTACGAGTTTCTCAAGACGCTCCACTTTGCCGATTACCAGGGCGAAGGCATCGCCTGGAAAAGCATTCCCCTCACGATGTTCGTGACTCAGCGGGGCTTGCTCTACGCGATTCCGGCAGGGCTGCTCCTTCTCCTGCACTGGCGCCGGAAATACTTTCCCGCGCAGCCTAACGAACAAAGCACGTCCGCGCGCCGCGGCTTGGTCCCGTGGTGGGTGGAATGGTCGCTCTACGCGACGATGCCGCTCTTTCACGTGCATACGTTTCTCGCGCTCTCAGCTCTCCTCGGCTGCTGGATGGTCATCGGCAACGCCGGAATGCGGAAGCAAATCGCGCTGCTTTTGGCGGCGGCGTTTTTGCCTGCGAGCGGCATCGTCTGGCTGATCACCGATCATCTACAGGCGAAGTCTATCCTCGCCTGGGCACCCGGCTGGCTTCAATCCGATCCCTCTTTTTCGCATTCGGTCTTTGGTTTTTGGATCATGAATTTCGGCCTGACGTTGCCTGCCGCGCTCGCGCTTGTGGCCGTGATCGCCTGGCGCATGTGGAAAGAGCGCAGGCGCAAGGGCGCGTTCGTGCTCACACCTGCCTTCGCTTTCGTCGCGCCGGCGGCGGCGCTTTTTCTCTTCGCGCTTTTCGTCAAGACTGCGCCGTGGGGTTGGGACAACACCAAGCTCATTATCTGGTCCTATTTCATCATGCTGCCGTTCTTGTGGCGGGAGTTGATCGCGACCTGGCCGTGGCCGGCGCGATACGCGACTTGCTTCTTTCTTTTCGCCTCCGGTTTCATCTGCCTGATCGGTGGATTGAACGTCGGCTCGCCCGGTTTCGACATCGCCAATAGACTTGATTTAAACAACGTGGCCGTGGCGGTGCGCCCGCTGCCGATCGCGGAGCGGTTCGCTGCGTTTCCGACTTACAATCACCCGCTCCTCCTGAGTGGACGCAAAGTTGTCCTCGGTTATCCCGGCCATCTTTGGACGCAAGGCTTCGACTACGCGGCGGTCGAGCAACAACTGAAAGCGCTTATGCTCGGCGCACCCGACTGGCGCGAACGCGCCCGCGCGCTGGGAACGCGCTATCTCTTCTGGGGCGAGGAAGAAAAGCGCGCCTACGCCTCAAGCGCGCAACCGTGGCGCGGCAAGGCGGCGATCGTGGCGAGCGGCACCTGGGGAACAATCTACGACCTTGAAAAGACTGCGCCGCCCGCGGGCCAGTAGCTGCGGTTGCGCCTCTTGCAGCGGCTGCGAGCGATCCAGGATGAGTTGACGCAACGGCATTTTTTGCGCGGCGAAAGCGGCCACCTCGCGCGGATCGATCATGGCGTCGTTAGGCAAAAAAACGAGCAGCTTCCACTGCGGGTGCTCGCGGCGAAAGCGCACGATGTTCTCCGCGATCGTCTGCTCGGCCACGAGATGCGCGCGATAGAGGCGGCGAATATTGTAGCGCCGCAGCCGGGCCGAGGCGGTGACGCGATCGGCAAAAATCTCGAAGGCGTCCGGCCTCGGGTGGAAGCCGGTGGGGAGTTGCGCCTGCTCTTCTTCCGAGAGCGTTTCGCCGTCGCGAATTTTGCCGAGCAATTTTCCCGGACAGCCAAGCGCCGCGTGCCCGAGATCAGGACGCAGCGCCCCGCGAAAGAAAGCGGCGCGTTCCGGCCTAACGAGCTGATCGAGCAACTGCGCGGCGGAAATTTCCTGCCCTTTCCATTGTTCGAACAACGGCTGCTGCGTTGCGGGCACTTCGGCCCAGCCGAGCGCGACCGGCTGGCCGCTGGCCTGGAGCAGTCGCACGATATGCCAGATCGGCTGGCCCGCCGCCATGGCGCTTTCCGTTAGGCTGAAATAGATGGCGTCTGCGGAACGCACTTTTGCCGCCCAGGCATCGTCGACCATGGGGGCGGGAGCGACGGCGGCGATCTGCGCGGACTGCGGGAGAGGCGGCTGGCGTAAACTCCCGCAGCCACTCGTTAGGGCAGCGGTCAGGAGCAACGGCCAGGAATGTTTCACGCTTCGCGCGCGACGCTGGGTTGCGCACGCGGCAGAGGCAAGGCGCGCGCGGCAACGGAGCTCCGCCAGGTGCGATAACCAGCCGCCAGAATTTTGCAGCCGATCACGAAGGTCCGGCGCCAGGTGACTCCCGAAACCTTCTGTTGGCCAGCGATCCGCCGCCGTTCCGTGACCGGTATTTCACAGATGGCCGCATTTAACCTGGCTGCGGCGATCTGCGCTTCGATCGTCCATCCGAACGTCATCTCTCGCGCCGCGATCTGTTCAAACAAGCGCCGGCTGATCAAGCGGAGCGGCCCCAGATCGCTGAAGCGCCGGCCGCTCAAAATTCCGCACCAAAGACCGAGCAGAGCGTTCGCCAGCATGTGGCGCAACGTCATCGCGCGCCAATTGCGCAGGCGCAAGGTGCGGCTGCCGAGGACGAAGTCGTATCCCTGTTCGAATGCCGCCACCAACCGGGCCAGATCGCGTGGAGCGGTCGCGCCATCTCCGGCGCAAAAAACATAAGCGCGGATCGAAGGGAAGAAGTCATTCGTTAGGCTGATGGCCGCCTGGCAGCCATGGCCGTACCCGCGCAACGGCGTTTCCGCGACCAGCACCGGCCGCGACCGCGCTAACTCCGCCGTCTTGTCCGTGGAAGCATTCACGCCCACTGCGATGACGAACTTTTCCGGATCGACGGTTTCCAAGAATTCGTCGAGCACCGCGCCGATGCAGGCAGCCTCGTCGCAAGCAGGGATGATGATTGCGATTTCCGGCTGGCGCATTTGCGAGATTTCCAAGTCCTAAGAGTAGTGCAAGCGCGCCCTATTCCAACGGGGCCATGGAAGTTTCCGTGCTCACGTTGAGCACGAGCTGGCCTTCCGCGACGACCTTTCCGTCAACGCTCGCCTGGACTTTGAACTGCAGCAGTTGGTCGACCTGCGCGAGCTTCTCCGCGCGCAGCCGAATCTCCTCCTCCGGGCGCACCGACGCGAGAAATTTCATTCCGCGAATGGCTGATAACAAGAAGAGCGGCCGCGCATTTTCCGGGTAGCCGGAGGCGGCCGCGATGCCCGCGGTCTGGGCCAGCGCTTCCGTCAAAATCACCCCCGGCACGAGCGGATTGCCGGGAAAATGACCGGCGAACATCGGGTCGTCGCGGTCGAACCGAGCGGAACATTCCGCCAGGTGACTTGCCTCACAGTGGAGGAGCTGCCTAACGAACACGAACGGCGGCCGATGGGGAAGATTAGTGATGAGTGACAAGTGACGAGTGACAAGTAGCAGCGCGGCGGATTCTACTCGTCACTCGTCACCGGTCACTATCCATTAACAAAGTAGGCGAACTTCCAGCTTCCATTAATTCGCCGGATGCCGGCGCGATAGCCGTCGTAGGCCGATGCCGTATCAGCGAACTGCGGCGGCGCCACCATGTAGGTGTCCTTCGGTACGAAGCGTTCCGCGAGGACTGCGTCGAGTTCCACCCAGAGATTGTTCTCGTCCCAGTACTGGAAGACACCTGGGCCGGAGCCTTCGGGAACCAACCGATAACCGAAATCCTCCGTCATCATCGCCGCCACCGCATTCACATCATGGGCGTGGACCGCTTTGCGCAGTCGGCCAAGGAAAGCTTGGAAATCAACCGCGTTCTCGTCATCGGAGAGCTGCTTTTTCTCGGTCGTGGCGGGCTTCTTGGAATTCTTCTTTGGATTCGTCGTCGGGCAGGCGGTAAAAGCCAGCGCGCCGAGCAGGATCAGGCAGCTAAAAAGTCTCGTTCTCATGTCCGCAAAATCGCTTCGACTTTGTGACATAGACGGCTGCTCCGCGCAAGGCGAGCCTCAATTTCCACGGAGGCGACGCAGGCGTTTGCGCAGGGGGTGGAGGAGAAAGACGAAATAAAAAACCGTAAACAAGTCGCGCCAGCTCGAGGGCGGACACGTGAGGCGGAGCGGCCCGGAGCGCAAGGTTTGTAGAATGGCCTGGGCGGTCAACTCCGGTGGTCGCGGCAGGCTCGTGTAATGCGATCCGAAGGCGGCGAGCTGATGCGCGTCGGAGGTCGCGAGGAGCGGCTTGCCGTGAGCCGCGGCGACTTTGCGCGCGCGCCGGTTCAGGTCGAACAATCCTTTGTAAAAATGGCAGACCTCGATCGCGTCGAAACAGTCGATCTCCTGTACGAGCCGTTCGCCTAACGAACTGCCGAGAAGGAAAAACGGATGGGGTGCGAAACAAAAAAGTGAAGTGCCACGGCGCGCGCGCAAGCAGCGCAAATCGGCAAAAGTGCGGACCTCTTCGATTTCGTTAGGCTGGACGTTTAGCAGCACGACGTCGGCGCCCTCCAGCCGCAGCTCCGCGGCGGAGATAAGCAAAATTCCCATGGCGGCGGCATCCGCAAAGACTTCCGCGCGATCAAAAACCTTGTCGTGGAGGGTAATCGCGAGGACGCGATAGCCGAGTGTACGGGCCCGCTCGAGGAGCTGATGGGCGGTGTAGTCGAGGTGATCTCTGGGGTCGTCAAGGGTGTGGATGTGGAGATCGACTTTGATCCAATCTTTCTCCTGGTTTTGATCGATCCCGTCGTGCCGATTCATCGTAGCGAGGTTAAGCGCAGGTTCCGCGCCCTGCCGCGAAACTTCTTGGGGGCGAGAGAAAGGAGATCGAGCACGAGCACGAGCACGTCGCTCTGGCTAACGCTTTCGCAGCCGGCACTCCTCCCTTCCGCTTGCTGTAGCAAAAACTTGCGCCGCAGCTTACAGATGCCGCGTGCACCGGCCGCCGCAGCATTTCCATTTTATCGGCATTTGCGGGACGGCTATGGGATCGGTCGCGGCGGCCTTGCGCGCGCGGGGCTGTAGCGTGACCGGCTCGGACGAAAAGGTCTATCCGCCCATGTCCGACTTCCTGCGGGCAAAAGGAATCGCGCTCACGGAGCCGTACCGGGCGGAGAATCTGCCTAACGATGCCGACATCGTGGTCATCGGCAACGCCATCAAGCGCGGCAATCCGGAAGTCGAGGCGGTGCTCAATCGCAAGCTCTACTACCTGTCCCTGCCGGAAGTGTTGAAGGAATATTTCCTGCGCGGACGCCACAATCTCGTGGTCACGGGGACGCACGGAAAAACGACAACCACGGCCCTGCTCACGTGGATCTTGACCGTCGCGGAAATGGAGCCGGGCTACGTCATCGGCGGCCTGCCGCGCAATCTCGGGCAGGGCGCGCTATTCAATGACTCGAAGTATTTCGTGATCGAGGGCGACGAATACGACTCCGCCTTCTTCGACAAGCGCTCGAAGTTCATCCACTACCTGCCGGAGCTGCTGATCGTGAATAATATCGAGTTCGATCACGCGGATATTTTCGACGATCTCGCAGCGGTCAAGCTGAGCTTCCGCAGGCTCCTCAATATCGTGCCGCAGAACGGCCTGATTCTGCTCAACGGCGACGATGCGAATTGCGTAGAGGTGGCGCGGGATTGTCTCGCGCCGATCGTCGAGGTCGGATTTTCCGAGAATTGCGCGGAGCGAATTCGTGATATGTCCTATGGGACTCATGGGTCTTCTTTTTCGTTAAGCGAGACAGCTTTCGATCTGCCGCTTATCGGCGAATTCAATGTGCGCAATGCCGCGATGGCCGCAGCCGCCGCGCGCTTTTACGGTGTTGTGCCCGAGGTCATCCAGACCGCCCTAACGAGTTTCGAAGGGATCGCGCGCCGGCAGGAAGTGCGCGGCGAAGCGCGCGGGGTCACAGTAATCGATGACTTCGGGCATCACCCGACCGCGATTCGCGAGACCTTGAGCGCGCTCCGTTATCGCTACCCGGGGCATCGGCTCTGGGCGATTTTCGAGCCGCGCTCAAACACGACGCGGCGGGCGGTCTTCCAGCAGGAACTGCCCGCGGCGCTGCAAGTGGCCGACGGCGTTTTCCTCGCGCAGATCGCGGCGCTCGAGCAGATCCCGGCGGAAGAACGATTGCATCCGGAAGCCGTTGTGGAAGCGATCGCCGCCGCGGGGAAGATGGCGTTTTATGAACGCGACGCCGACGCCATCGTAGCGCGGATCGTGCCGCTGCTTCGGCCTAACGACGTCGTGACGATTTTCAGCAACGGCGGCTTTGACGACATTCATGCGAAGCTTCTGAGCGCTCTGTGAGGATGCTGGGAGTTAACGCAGAGCGTGCAGAAAGCGCAGACGACTTGTCATCCCGAACCGCGAAGACGGCGAGGGACCTCACAGTGCAATCTGCCTGTTCCGTGAGGAAGAAGCGTCAGTCTCAGATGCGAGGTCCCTCGCCGGGCTCCGCCCGCTCGGGATGACAATTGTGCGCTCTCTGCGTCCTCTGCGGTTATTTCCGCGAGCTTTACGAAGTGTGATCGAGCACAATGCGCCAGCCTTCCGGCAGCTTGCGAAAGAGGAGGGTGAATTTCCCGTGCGGACGATCGCCTTCGCGCTCCAGGCTCCAGCTCCCGAGCACAAGCGCGGCGTAGGCCGAGAGCCGGGTGATCGTTAGGCCGGAGAAAGTGAGGGTCCCCATTTTCGCGCGGCTGTTGTATTTGCTCGCGTAACGATCGCGCACCGTCTGCCAACCGTGCGTAATTGTGTCGCCAGAAACAAAGGTCGTCTCCTTCGAGCGCGCATAGCCGGCCATGAAGCTGTCGATGTCGCCGCGATTCCAGGCGGCGACCTGATCGTCCAGGACGGCGCGGATCGGATCGGGCGACGCGGCGGGCACTGGCGGCGCGAAGGCGAGAAGTGTGCCTAACGAGATCGAGACCAGGAGCAGCGGAACTTTCATCGTGGCGCAGAGTACGCCATGCGCCGCTCGCGTCGAGTTCCCGGGGCGGCCTAAATGTTTGACCACGACTCGCGGAACAACTAAATAGGCCCGTGCTTCGCCGCCCCTTCATTTGCCTCGTCCTAGCCCTGCTCGTCGCCCTTCCCGTCCTCGCGCAAGTGAATGGTCCGACCCCGCGCATTCTCCCGCGGCCAGTCGGCGGGAACAGTTCCGAGCCGGACATGGTGACGCTTCAATTCCCGAACAGCGACGTGATCGACGTCCTTCATTTCTACGAGAACCTGACCGGGTCGAAGCTCGTCATCGATAACAACGTCCAGGGCAAGGTGAACATTTTCATCGCGCAAAAGGTGCCGCGTAAAGAAGCCATAACGATCATCGAGATGAACCTCGCCTTGAATGGCTTTTCGCTCGTGCCGACGGAGGGCGATGTCGTCGAGGTGGTCGGGGTGAATAAGAACCCGCGCGCGGCGGCGGTGCCCATTATTTCCGATCCCGCGGACCTTCCCGAAGGCGCGAAGGTGGTGAGCTTTCTGTTTCATCTGAATTATGTTGACCCTCAGGAACTGCAGGGCGTGCTCTCGCAATATCTCTCGGGCATCGGTGGTCAGGCGCCGATTCTGGCGTTGCCCAAATCTTCCAGCCTGCTCGTGACCCAGAGTTCCGACGTGCTGCGCAAAATCGTGCGGATGGTGCAGGAGCTCGATATCGCGCCCGCCGCGGTGGAAAGCGCCTTCATCAAACTAGAGCGGGCGGACGCCAGCAAGGTCGTAGACATGCTCAAAGATATTTTTGAGAAAGGCGCTGATTCCGGCCAGGCCGGCGGCGCGATTCGCGGGGTGCGTAACGGCATTCCGATTCCGGCGAATGTGCAACAGGGGGATAACGAGGAAGGCGGCGCAGTCCTTTCGGAAGACTCACTCGTGGTCGGCAAGATCAAGATGGAAGCGGATGTCCGCACTAACCGCATTCACGTCGTAACGCGCCCGGTCAACATGCCATTCGTGCGAAAGTTGATCTCGGAGTTTGACGCCAACGTCGAGTTTGGGAAACCGGTCACGCGGCCTTTGCAATACATCGCGGCGGGAGACGTTTTACCCGTCCTGGTGCAGGCATTGACTGAACCCGGGACCGAGAATCAGCAAGGCCAGGCCAGCCTAAATCCGAATCAACAGCGCAACAATCCCAGCCGCAATCCGTCCCCGAGCCCCAACCAGTCCAGCACAAATCTCAACGGCACCGCGAGCGACAGCACCTTGCAGGTGAATGAAGAGCTTTCCACCACAGCGGTCGATACCGCGCCGCAGGCGGTCACTGTTGGGAACACGAAATTGATCGCGGACTCACGCGCCAACAGTATCATCGTGCTGGGTAATCGCGAGGTCGTCGTCAAGGTCGAGAAAATTCTCGACGAGATGGACGTGAAGGCGCCGCAGGTCGCGCTCAGTACAGTGATTGGCGAGCTTTCTCTTACTAATAACGAGGAGTTCGGGGTCGATTATTTTCTTCAGTTCACGCGCCGGACCAGTCCTAACAATGGCGTCGGGGTGGCCGGCGCCGCCAGCAACACCGGGGCGCCGATCCTAGACCCAGCCAGTCTCATCACATTTCCAAATTTGATGAATGCGGCCGGGACCCTCGGCGGCGGGAATCTTTATATCGCCGCTGGCAATACCCTCGCCGCGGTGGTGCGCGCGCTCGATTCGACTGGACGGTTCCATACCATTTCGCGACCGACCGTGTTCACGAGCAACAACAAGAAAGCGATCATTGCTTCGGGCCAGGAGATTCCAGTGCCGACGAACACGATTTCGTCATCGACCGGCGGCGGCATCATTAACACTGGCCTCGCGCAGCAAACGAACATCGAGTTCAAGAAAGTTGCTCTGCAGCTCGAAGTCGTTCCGCTGATTAATTCCCAAAAGGAGGTGTCGCTCGATATTCTGCAAAAGCTCGACAGTCTTACCGGGGCGGTGACCAGAGTGGGTGGCAATGACATCCCGACGATCGCCACTCGCTACATCCGAACCACAGTCTCCGCGCCTAACGGGTCCACGATTGTGCTCGGCGGCTTGATTCAGGATGAAAAGCGGCGCAGCCGCAACGGTATTCCGATTCTCGATCGCATTCCGCTCTTGGGTTCCCTCTTCAGCTCCACGACCGACTCGAAAAATCGCACCGAACTCATCGTCCTCATGAGGCCGGAAGTCAGCCTAACGAATCTCGACCTTTACCGAACGCGGGCGAAGCTGGAAGATAAGACGCATTTCGGGCCTGAACTGGATCAGGACGATTGTCCTGATTGTCCGCCGGTGATCGATGGGAAACAATTGCCGCCGCCTGATCTTCCGCTGGAAAAATAGCTGCGTTCCGCATGCACCGCGTTTTTATCTTCTTCCTTGTTTTGTTTTGCCTGCTGCCGGTCGGTTCTTCGGCAGATTCGCTCTTTTGTTTCACGGATCCGCTAGCCCCGCTGGATGAGGATGGGCTTTTGCATCAGAGCCCTGCCCTAAATCGGACAGACTTCGACCGGCGCTACCCGTGTCGCTTTGACTATTATTTTATGCCGAGTAACACGCTCGTCTCGGATCCTGCCTACGTCGGTGCACTGCAAACTTCCTTGCGTCGGCTGGGCTACTACTGCGGCCCTATCGACGGATACTTCTCCAACGCAGTCGTTGGCGCGATCGCGCGCATGCAAAAGAACTACTCCCAGCGGGTAACCGGCACGCTCACTCTCCCGGTTCGCAGAGCACTGCATTTACCTTAGGATAGAGAATGAGTCCCGCTCTCAGCAAATCTCTCGTCGACATCCTTCTCGCCAGCGGAGCGCCCTCGCGCGAAGACGCCGTGGCGCTCGCCGGCAACTTGAACGGCAACGGCTCCTGGACCGCCGACGTCCTTAACTCCGGCAAGGTCGACGAGCAGCGTTTCCTCAATGAGATAGGCAACTTCTTCAGCGTTCCCGTCGTCTCGATCGATGCCAAGCGCATTGAGCGGACGACCTTGACGGCGCTGCCGAGCCGCTTCGTTTTCCAGCACCACATTCTGCCGATCGAGGTGAAAGAAAACGCGGTTGTCCTCGCGACCTATGATCTTTTTAACTCGACTGGCCGCGAGCTCGCCGCGCAGCTCCTGAAGAAACCCGCCGAATGGGTGCTCGTGCCGCGCGGCCAGGTCTTGCGTGCCATGAAGACGCTCTATGGCGTGGGCGCCGAGACCTTCGACGAAATCCTCAAGACGAACCGCTCCTTCGAGTCGCTTCAGGACATCGAGACGAGCACCGATCTGAACGCCGACGATCCCGAAGCCTCGGTCGTAAAATTCGTCAACCAAATCATTCGCGAAGCGATACAAGAGCGCGCGACCGACATCCACGTCGAGCCGCTCGAGAACGATTTGCGCATTCGTTACCGGATCGATGGCATCCTCCACGAAGTCGCCGTGCCCGGGCAATTACGCCTCCTGCAATCGGCCATTATCTCGCGCTTGAAAGTCATGGCGCACATGGACATCGCTGAGCGCCGCCTCCCGCAGGACGGCCGCATCAATCTGCAAGCCGCCGCTCAAACCATTGACGTCCGGGTTTCCACAATCCCGACAGTGAACGGCGAATCGATCAGCTTGCGTTTGCTCAGTCGCGATCAAGAACAGCAGTTCGGTTTCGAGCGGCTCGACCTTAGTCCGGGTCACACCCGTATCATGAAGTCGCTGCTGGCCCAGCCTAACGGAATCGTTCTTGTGACGGGTCCGACTGGTTCCGGGAAATCGACCTCGCTTTACTGCTTCCTCAGCAGCATCAACTCGGTCCAGCGCCGCATCATCACGATCGAAGAACCAGTCGAATATCGGCTCCCGGGCGTTTCTCAGATCGATGTAAAACCGGAGATCGATCTCACTTTCGCCAAAGGCTTGCGCCACATCCTGCGGCAAGATCCGAACGTCGTCATGGTCGGAGAAATTCGCGACGTCGAGACTGCGGATATCGCGATTCGGGCGGCCATGACTGGCCACCTTGTCTTCAGCACTCTGCACACGAACGACGCCGTCGGCGGCATCACGCGTCTGCTCGACATGGAGGTCGAGCCGTTCCTTCTCGCCTCGGTCGTAAAGGCGTTTCTCGCCCAGCGGCTCGTCCGCACCATCTGCCCCGATTGCAAAGAGCCGGTCGGTTATCCGGTTGAATATCTGAACGAAATCGGCGCCATGATTTCTCCCGACTTCAAATATTACCGGGGTGCGGGCTGCGAAAACTGCCGGCACACCGGCTACCAGGGGCGCATGGCAATCTACGAAATTTGCGTCATTTCCGAGCCGCTCAAGCGCCTCATCATGCAGAAGCGCGACGGCGGCGAGCTGAAACAATGCGCCATCCGCGAAGGCATGCTCACCTTGCGCCAGGACGGCTGGCGGCGTGTCGCCGAAGGCAAAACCACGATCGAAGAAGTCGTTAGGGTGACGCAAACCGACGACGTCCTGGCCGAGACGAGCGGCATCACCGAGCCGGTGGTCGGGTAGATGTCTGCGCAGCGTGCGTTACCGGCTGGAGATCAAGTCAGAAGCGCGAAAGCAGTTGCGCACGCTGTCCAAGGAACAGCCGTCGGAGCGTTGGGCGTCGGCTCGATTCGCTACAGAACGATCTGGCTGGAGATGTAAGAAAGCTTACCGGCAGAACTCACGAGTACCGACTGGGCGTTCGAAATTTTCGGGTGCTTCTTCACGCTGGAAGGCGATCCGTTAAACGTGTATTCTGTCAAAGACCGCAAGCAAGCGTATGAGTGATCCAGCCCTTCTTCAAAAACCAACCATCGAATCGCTGGCTGCTCTCCGGCAGATCGACCGGCTCGAAGACATGGAAGATCTGATGGAACTTCGCGCTGCGGTTGAAAGGAACGGCGGGCGAGCCGGCACTCCATGGGAGAGGTCAACGCCGAACTCGATCTAGAGTCATAGCGCAAGGATATTCGCAAGTCCGCAAACGGACTGACGAGGCGAACATCTGGACGCGCGAAAGCGCGTCCCTCCGGAGGGACATGCCTCCGCATGTCCAATTCGGCGCAGGGATGATGGCGACGAGTTACGCGGGCAACTTCTCGCCTTCTTTGGCCGCGCCCTGCTTGCGTTCGTAGGATACGATATTATCCCATTCATCCGCGGACGATCGGGCCACAAAAGCGACCACCGGTTCGGTCTCGCTCATGTTGAAGACTTCGTGGGGCACGTCGGGTTTTATGTAAATGAAATCACCGGCTTCGTTCTCCAGCACCTGCTTGAGTCCCGGCCCAAATTCGTGGCGCACCTTGCCTTCGAGAATATAGAGAATGAGCTCGAACCCGACGTGAATGTGCGCGTAGGCCACGCCACCGGGCGGGATGGTGGCGATGTTGGCGGAGAGCTTGGTCGTGCCCACATTTTTGGCGGACATTCCTTGTTTGTAATGGATCCCATTCCACTCCCGGCGCTGGCCGCCGCCGCGAATCGTGAGAATGCCCCCGTGATCTTCGACCGCGCTGATTTGGATGTTATTTTTGTCTTCCATAGAATTTCTTGTTAGGCATTATCCGCCGCGCAAACCCCGGATCGCCGTCGCGTAATCGGGCGCCCGGAAAATCGCGGTGCCGGCGACCAGAACGTTCGCGCCATTCTCAAGCGAAGGCTGAGCCGTCTCCGCGTTGATACCGCCATCGACTTCAATGTCGTAAGTTGCGCCTAACGAATCGCGGAGCTCATGTGCGCGACGCACTTTCGCCATCATCTCCGGCTGAAAAGATTGGCCGCCGAAGCCGGGATGCACCGTCATGACGAGAACGAGGTCCACGTTAGGCAAATACGGTTCGACAAGATCGAAGGGCGTAGCCGGATTCAAGGTGAGCCCGCAGCGGCAGCCGGCTTCGCGGATTTGGCGAAGCGTGCCCGCGACTTCGTGCTGCGCTTCCGGTTCTACGTGCACTGTGATGGAGTTCGCGCCCGCCTCGGCAAACCGCGGCGCGTAGTGATCCGGGCGCTGGATCATGAGATGGACATCGAGTGGCAGCGTCGTTAGGCAGCGGACGGTTTTCACAAACGCGGGGCCGAAGGAAATGTTATCGACAAATTGCCCGTCCATGATGTCGAGGTGCAACCAATCCGCGCCCGCGGCCACGACTTTTACGATCTCCTCCGCGAGATGAGAGATGTCGGCGGCAAGGATCGAAGGAGCGACAATGATCTTTCCCGGACCCATTATTGAGCCGACTCTCAACTCTCAACTCTCAACTCTCAACTGCCGCTTGACGCAACGATGGCCCGTTCCAAGCTACTACGTTTTTCGCCGGTCCCAGCGCGCGGCATGGCTTTCGCTTCTGCAGGGGTGGCCGGCGTTGTTGCAATCGTTAGGCTTTATTCATGTTAAACAGACTTTTCGGCTGGTTTTCCAGCGACATCGGGATCGATCTCGGCACCGCCAACACGCTCGTCTACGTCAAGGATCAGGGCATCGTTCTGCGCGAGCCGTCGGTCGTGGCGGTGCAGGCCGGCACTTCCAAAGTGCTCGCCGTCGGCGACGAGGCGAAGCGCATGCTCGGACGCACCCCGGCGAATATTGTCGCCGTTAGGCCGCTGAAGGACGGAGTCATCGCCGACTTCGAGGTGACCGAAGCGATGCTCCGGCATTTCATTATGAAGGTGCACAACAGCCGGGTGCGCGCGCGGCCGCGGGTTGTCATCGCGGTGCCGTCGGGCATCACGGAAGTGGAAAAGCGCGCCGTGCGAGAGTCGGCCACGCACGCCGGTGCGCGCGAGGTGTATTTGATCGAGGAACCAATGGCCGCGGCAATCGGCGTTGGACTTCCGGTGCAGGATCCGGCGGGCAACATGATCATCGACATCGGCGGCGGCACAACGGAGGTCGCGCTCATCTCGCTCTCCGGAATCGTCTTCAGCCGCAGCGTGCGGGTGGCCGGGGACGAGCTCGACGAAGCGATCGTGCAATACATGAAGCGCGCCTACAATTTGATGATCGGCGAGCGCACCGCGGAGGAGATCAAAATCAAAATCGGTTCTGCTTATCCCAGCGACAAAGAGACGAGCGTGGAAGTGAAAGGTCGGGATCTCGTCGCGGGCTTGCCCAAGACCCTAACGATCACTTCGCAGGAAGTGCGCGAAGCGTTGCTCGAGCCCATTTCGACGATTGTGGACTCGGTCCGCATCACGCTCGAGCGTTGCCCGCCAGAGTTGTCCGCCGATCTCGTCGATCGCGGTCTCGTGCTTGCGGGTGGCGGCGCGTTGTTGCGCGGGTTCGATCGCTTGCTCAGCGAGGAAACCGGTTTGCCAGTGCACGTCGCAGAGGATCCGTTGAGCGCGGTCGCCGAGGGCACGGGGAAATGTTTGAATGAGATTAAATTTCTCCGCCAGGTCGCGACGGCCGATCGTCAGTGGCGGCAGTGATCCGATTGCCGATTGCGATCTCAAATTTCAGATTGGCCGGATGCAAAAATCTGAAATCGGAAATTTGAGATTCGAAATTCAATGAGCCGCAGCGGAATCGTCGCGCTCGTTGTTTTCGCGGCCGCCCTGGTCGGGCTTCTTAGCCTCGGGCCGCAAGCGACGCGGACCATTCAAGCTTCATTCTTTCAGGCGATTTCGCCTTTTCTGAAAAGCGGCTCGGGCCTGGAGCGGCAGATTACTTCGGTCCGCACCGGATTGAAATCGTTGGAAGAATTGGAGCGCGATAACGCGACGTTGCGGGTGGAGAATCGTTCGCTCAAAGCGACCAACGAAGCGCTCCGCGACGTCGAGCACGAGGTTAACCGGCTGCGGCACGCGCTCGATTATCGCGAGCGTTCGCTCTTTCGGCTCGTCCCGGCGGAGATCGTCTCGCGCGATTCCTCGACCTGGTGGCGCACGGTCACAATCAATCGCGGAGAGGAAGACGGCCTCGCGCCGGAGATGCCCGTGCTCACAGACGAAGGCCTGGTTGGCCGCACCACGACCGTGAGTGCGAATATTTCCGTTGTCCTTCTCATCTCCGACGAAAACTGCCGCGTCGCCGCGAGCGTGGAAGGGACGCGCGAGCAGGGGATCGTCACGGGTGAACGTGTCGCCGGAGGTTTAGCTCCCATGCTCGACCTCGATTATCTCTCGAAACAAGCTGAGCTGAAGCCGGGGCAGAAGGTTTACACTTCGGGTGTAGGCGGCGTTTTCCCTTCGGGGCTTTTCGTAGGAACGGTAAAGACTTTTCAAGTCCGCGCGCTCGACAGCCAGGCGAAGCTGGCACCGTCCGTCGACCTCACCCGCCTGGGGGATGTATTTGTCGTGATCGGAAGAAAATGAGAAAACGTCAACCAGGCCTGTCATCCCGAGCGCAGCGAGGGACCTCACGCGTAACTCCGCGCGTCGAGTACAAGCCACCCTGCCAAACGCCTGTGAGGTCCCTCGCTCCGCTCGGGATGACAAGTCTTTTCGCCTAACGGACACCATGATCCTTTTCCTCGTTCTCCTCGTCTTGGTCTTCGTCGCGCAGATCGTCGAGATCTTCATCCCGCCACTCGAATGGATGTTCAACGCGCACGTTTACATCGTGCCGGTGATTGTTTTCTACGGCGCGATCACCCTCTCCTTCCCGCTCATGCTCGCGCTCGCATTTTTCGCCGGCTTTCTCCTGGACGCGATGACCGCGCAGGTTTTCGCCACCCGGGTTGAGATTTCCTTCGGATGGTCAATACTCCTCTACGCGGTGCTCGCCGCCATCATGCACGGCCTCAAACCCTTGTTTAATCGGGGACGCTGGGAAGTGCATTGTGTTCTCAGCGGCGTCTGCACGTCTCTTATTCTCCTCTCCCAATACCTCATGATTTCGTTTCGCCGCGGCTCGATCATCTTTAATCGCGAAGTCTGGTGGCAGATCGGCGGGCCCGGTCTGCTCGCGATGTTGATGGCGCCGCTCGTCTTTTGGTCGCTCCACTGGATCGCTGGCCTAACGAAAAACCCTTACACCGCGCAAGCGGATGGCCTCGATGAATTCGCGTCGCGCTAGGCCGACTTTACGCATTCAGTTCCTCGGGCTTTGCATGCTCCTTGGATTGGGCGCCCTCCTCGCGCGGCTTTGGTGGGTGCAGGTGGCGCGCGGCGCGGCATGGACCGCGCGCGTCCAGAGCAGCTCGGAAGCGACTGTGCGCATCCCGTCGATTCGGGGCGAGATTCGCGATCGCAACGGCGTCGCGCTGGTGCAGAACCGGGCCAGTTATGAGGTTGATTTTTACCTGCCGGAAATGGTGAAAGGTTATCGCCAGCGCTACGGCCGGCCGCCCGAGACGGAGTACCGCGCCACGATCAGCGGGATGCCGAAGGATCTGAAGGAGCCGGACATCGTGCGGATCGTAAACGACGGCATCATTCCGCGTCTCGAGGATCTCCAGATCGCGCGCGATTACAACGCGAACCAACTCCAGAAGCATTATCGCAACGACACCGAGGTTCCCTATTCCTACAGTAAGGACATTGATTTCGCGACGATGGCGAAATTCTCCGAGCACGACGTCGGATTGCCGGGAGTCGATATCGCGATCAAGCCGGTGCGCTCCTATGTTTACGGCGCGCTCGCCTCGCACTTGTTAGGCTACGTCGGCGCGCCCGACGACACGAACGCTGAGGAAGCGAAGAAGTACACCTTTTATCAGGGCGACGTGGAGGGGAAATCGAACGTCGAGAAAACGATGGACGCATACCTGCGCGGCCAGCCCGGCATCCGCGTCATGCGGCGCAACGCCAAGGGCGCGATCGATGGCGTCGTTAGGGAAGAGGCGCCGAAGCAAGGCGCCGACGTTTACCTAACGATCGACGCGCGCATCCAGGCGATCGCCGATGATGCGCTCCGCGCGGTGGCTCGAGGCGCTGCCGTGGTCGTTGACCCTAACAATGGCAATATCCTCGCGATGGCTTCGGTCCCATCGTTCGACCCGAACACTTTCATCCCGAGCATCAAGGCGAAAGATTGGAAAGAGCTGCGCAACGACAAGGCGCATCCCCTCGTTAATCGCGCCCTTAGCGGCCTCCCACCCGGTTCCACTTTTAAGATCGTGACCGCGTTCGCCGGTCTGCGGAAACAGATGGGCAAGGACAAATTTAACTGCAGCGGCGGCGTCACCTACGGCGATCATTATTTCCACTGCTGGATCGGGTTTAAGGGCGGTGGGCACGGAACGATCGGCCTGGCCGACGCGCTGAAGGTTTCCTGCGACGCCTATTTTTACCAGTACGGGAACGCGGCGGGGATCGATTCGATCGACGCCACCGGCGCGCTCCTTGGGCTCGGCCAGGAATCGGGCACTCGCCTCACGGGCGAACAAGCGGGCGTTCTCCCCGGCCCGGATTGGATGGCGATTCACAGCCCGCAAGAGAAATGGTCCTCGGCCTACACCGCGAACGTCTCCATCGGCCAGGGATACGTTCTGGCCTCGCCGCTACAGATGGCGATGGCTTATGCGACGGTCGCGAACGGCGGCATCTCTTACTACCCGCGCATCGTCGCGAAGGTCTTGAACCAGGATGGAACGCCCGCGCTTGATGAAGATGGGAAAGTCGCGTTTCCAGAGACACCGAAAGTGCACGCCGATCTGCGTGACGATTTTACTCCGGACCAGATCGAACTCGTTAGGCACGGACTTTGGGAAGTGGTAAACGAAGACGGCGGCACTGGCGGCGTCGCGCGGATGAAGGACGTGGAGGTGGCGGGCAAGACTGGCACCGCAGAGGTGAAGTCGAATGGGAAAGACGAAAACGTCGCCTGGTTCTGCTGCTTCGCCCCCTACGATCATCCGAAATACGCCATCGCCGTGATGGTGCAGGGCGCTTCCGGGCACGGCGGCCCGGTCGCCGGTCCGATCGCCGATCGCATCCTCGATCGTGCTCTCGCAATGGACGCCGGAAAGTTTGCACCGCAGCTCGCCTGGGTCGCGCCCGCACACAAGGATGATCCTTTCAAACTGATCGCCGCCGTTTCCTATAAAGATGAGCTTCCCGAAACCAAGGATAACGACGAAGAAGATGCGAGCGGAAAACCGGCCGCCCAAAACGCGCAGATGGCGCAGCCAGGCGGTGAGCCTGACGTCGAACCGGAAGCCGACGCCCGTGGCAAAGTAGCAAACACCCGCCGGCCGAAACGTGCGCTCCGCGCGCAGCTCGTCGCTCCGCCGCCTCTCCAGGCGCAGCCGCCCCGTAACTTTTTTCAGCGCATGTTCGGCAGCCGCCCCCGGCCAGCTGCGCCCACACCTCCTCCGGCGCGCCGGGCGCGACCAGCGCATTAATTCAATGGAAGCTCCAGCGCGATGACTTCAAAAATTTCCCAGCAATATGATAGAACAAGTGAAACGAATTTTAGGCCTGTCGCGTCGCAAGACCGGCAACAAATTGATCATCAGCGTCGAGAAACTCGAACGCCGCGTCGCCCTCCTGGAAGACGGGCAGCTCGAGGAATATAGCGTCGAGCGCGACAGTAGCCGCAACATCGCCGGCAGTGTTTACAAAGGCCGCGTCAAAAATATCGAGCCCGGCCTGAAGGCGATGTTTGTCGACGTCGGCCTCGAGAAAAACGCCTTCCTCCATTTTTGGGATGCGATCCCGGCCGCCCTCGATAGCGGAGTGGAGGAGATCGAGCGGCCGGATGCGAAACGGTCAAAAAAGCGCCTAACGGCTAAGGACATTCCGAGCATTTATCCGATCGGATCGGAAGTGATCGTGCAGGTCACGAAAGGTCCCATCGGCACGAAAGGACCGCGCGTTTCCACCAACCTGAGCTTCGCAGGACGTTATCTCGTTCTCATGCCCTACAGCGATCGCAGC
>JACDGM010000012.1 GCA_013815325.1 Chthoniobacterales bacterium | reverse complement strand
TTTTCCGGCAGAGATTTCCGAGCTCGTTAGGGCGTTTCTCGAAGGCGAGGTGGAAAAGGCGCAACGGCTGCATCGAAGATTTCTCCCTCTGTTCAAAGATCTTTTTATCGAACCGAACCCGGTTCCAGCGAAGACCGCGCTCGCCTGGCGCGGCGCGATGGGGGTGGCCTGCCGCCTGCCCTTGGTGGAGATGGCGCCGGCGGCGGAAGAGCGCCTGCGCAAGACCATCGCCGCGCTGGAGCGGAACGGGCGATGAGCGCGCCCGCGCGGGTGTTGTTGGTCGGCGCCGGGGGCCGCATGGGTCACGCGATCGCGGTGGCCGCGGCGAAGGATCCCAGCCTAACGATTGCAGCACGAGCCGAACGCGGAGATGCGCTCGAACCGTTGCTCCGGGGATGCGATGTCGTGATCGATTTTAGTCTGCCGGAAGGGACCGAGGCAGTTTGCCGGGCGTGCGCCGAAGATCAGCGGCCGCTCATCCTCGGGACGACGGGACAGACTGCCGCCCAAAAGGAGGCGGTCCGCACTGCGGCCGGAAGAACTGCCATTGTCTTCGCGTCCAACTTCAGTCTCGGCGTGAACGCGCTCTTCGCGCTCGCGCGACAGGCCGCGGCATTGTTAGGCGCGGAGTTCGACCTGGAGATTGTGGAAGCGCATCACCGGGCGAAGGAGGACGCGCCCAGCGGCACGGCGAAACGATTGGCGGAAATTCTCGAGGAGACGCGAGGCTCGAAGAGCAGCGTTCCGATCCACTCCGTGCGCGCCGGCGATATCGTGGGTGATCACCAGGTCATTTTTGCAGGCAGTGGCGAACGGCTTGAGCTGACGCATCGCGCCTCCAGCCGGGAGACCTTCGCGCGCGGTGCCTTGCACGCCGCCCGTTGGGTCATCGGAAAACCGGCCGGCCTTTACAGCATGGAAGATGTGCTCGGATAGTCATCACGGGCCACGTCCAATTCCGGGGAGCACGGAGGGGAGGAGTGGAGGGAGCGCATGGTCTGACGGCGATCCGTTTTGCGGTTTCTCCTCACCTTCAGTCCGTTTGAGTTGGAGGCAGACTGCCTTCAACAACCCGGAAAGCATCCGGGGTGCTCCCCGGAGAGACGCGCTACCGCTCGCAATTAGTTTCGCGCGATGAGAGCGGGAATCGCGCTCGGCGCCAACCTCGCGGATCGGCTCGCTTGCCTAACGAAAGCGCGCGCGCAAATCTTCGCGCTCGAAGACGTGCGCCCTCCATTTCTTTCCTCATCGATCTACGAAACCGAGCCGGTCGATTGCGAACCGGGTGCAGACAGGTTCCTCAACGCAGTGATCGAGATCGGCTTCAGCGGCCTGACGTTGCACCTGCTCCAGGAGCTCCAGCGCATCGAGCAAGCGCTCGGCCGGCCTGCCGCCCACGCGCGCAATCGCTCGCGCACGATCGACCTCGATCTGCTCTACCACGGCAGCCATGTGGCTGATGAAGCGCAGCTCGCGCTCCCTCATCCGCGCCTGCGTTTTCGCGCCTTTGTCCTGCAGCCGCTCGCGGAGATCCGGCCCAATTTGATCCTCCCCGCAGAGACGAGAACGGCGCAGCAACTGGCCGCCGAACTCACGCCCACGCCTTCGGTGGTGCGGCTTTCCTTGCGGTGGTAAGGTCGCGGGCGATGGAGGATTTCCGCGAGCGCAAACGCCGGGGCGAGCGGATCACCGCGCTCACTGCTTACGACTATCCGACCGCCCGGTTGCTCGATGAAAGCGGGATCGACATCATTCTGGTGGGCGATTCGTTAGGCATGGTCGTGCTTGGGTATTCGGATACGACCCAGGTCACCTTCGAGGAAATGCTCCACCACACGCGCGCCGTCGCCCGCGGGGTGAAGCGGGCGCTGCTCGTGGCCGATCTTTCTATCGGCACTTACGATACGCCCGCCGCGGCGGTGAAGAGTGCGCAACGTCTCCTCGCAGCCGGCGCGCAGGCGGTGAAATTGGAAGGCGGCCTCAGCCATGCCGCGCAGATCGAGGCCATCGTTAGGGAGAAAATTCCGCTGATGGCGCACATCGGTATGCTGCCGCAGAGCGTGCGCGAAGAAGGAGGCTACAAAGTGAAAGGGCGCAGCGCGGCGGAAGCGGAGCGCTTGCTCGCGGACGCGGCGGCAGTGGAGAAAGCGGGCGCGTTCTCGGTCGTGCTCGAGATCGTGGCGCCGGAGACCGCGCGGCAAATAACCGCGGGCATCGGCATCCCGACGATTGGGATCGGCTCAGGCAACGATTGCGACGGCCAGATTCTCGTTACCCACGATCTTATCGGCCTGTATCCCTGGTTTACTCCGAAGTTCGTCTCACCGGAGGCGCAGGTGGCGGAGGAGATTCGGCGGGCGGCGCGAATTTTCGCGGAGCGGACGCGAGATTCGTCACGCCGCGGATCTTCCTCCGGGTAGCGCATGCGTTTGAAAGCCCGGCCTAGCTCGCTGCGCGAGCTGCGTTACGGCGCGTGCTGGTCGACGCGTCTCGCGGCGACGAACTTTTGTGCACCGGGACGCCACGAAAACGGTTCCGTTCAAAGAAAGTTGGTCGCGGTGGAACACCGCAATTAGCACGCAAGAGCATGCGCTACCCGGCGGAATCGTTCGCCCATCGGAGCCACGAGGTTTGACAAACTTTTTCGCGAGTCGTTTGTCTCCTTGATGAGAGCCGTCACCGCGCGCACCGCCGCGCCTTTGCCCGTCTGGGCGGGCCGGAGCAAACAACGCAACTGGCTCTTCGTTGGCCTGCTCGCTTCGCTCACGCTGCACGCGCTCCTTTGTATTTTCTTCTACCGCACCGGCTTTCAACCAACCGTACCGCTCGGCATCGAAAAGCGTGCGCCCCCGACCTTCAAAGTGAAGAGCGTCAACGTCGGCACGAAACCACTCGAGCAACCGGCCGCAGCCAGCGCGGCCGAAGCGGCCAAACTAAATCCCGACAAGACCGACGTGCAGCTTCCGGAGGACCAGAAGTCGTTCGACAAGCTGCTCCAGGAAGTGCACTCGACGGCCGCGATGCCGGACGACACCCGCGATGTGCTCCCGGACAAACCGAAGGTGGAGCAGACGAATTTGAATTCGGTCATCAACGACATCGAGAAGACGACGGCGCAAAGCCTAACGAAAAGCCCGAACGCGAATCGCGAGCAGGCGCTCCTCAATGATGTCGCGGACTCCGGTCGTCCGCAGCCGGCACTGAGCGGGACGGAACTGGCCACGAGCACAACGATCAAGCGGCCCAACAGTTTCAACGGCATCCCCGGCGACAGCGCTGGGCCGCGGACCGATCGCGCACCGGGTTTCAGCGATCTGGAGTCGCTCCTATCGCAGAAAGGGCCGCTCGGCTCGGGCACGAAATTCAAGATGCCTAATAATCAGCTTTTTGAATACGACAGCGCCGATTTGCAAGGCAACGCGGTCGAGCAGTTGCAGAAGGTGGCGACGCTGATCAAGCGCAATCCGGCCGCGACTTTCACGCTCGAGGGTTACACCGACTCCTTTGGTTCCGATCAATACAACCTCGAGCTAAGCCGGCGGCGCGCGGAAGCGGTCAAGGCGTATCTGGTGCAATCGTTAAGCATCAACCCCGCGCAGATCGCGACGCGTGGGTTTGGGAAGGCGAATCTCCTCACCTCACCGGACGCGTCGATCGAGGAGCAGGAAGTGAATCGGCGCGTCGTCGTGGTGGTGCATTGATTGACGCGGTGCGCTCGCCCCGATTGTCATCCCGAGCCGCGCAGAGGGCGAGGGACCTCGCAAGTCACGGGCGATGTTGATACGTAGCTACGCCACAATACCTTTGAGAGGTCCTTCGCTCCGCTCAGGATGACAACGCTGGGGGAGCCGCAGTCACCAATTCTTGATCCACTGGGGAGTGATCGTGTCGTTGCTGCTCGGTGGATCAAGGGTGAGGTTGCTCGTGCACCAAAGGTCGAAAGTTGGGTTGTAGCCGGTAGTGGAATTGTATTGGTAGGCAGTTGAATAGCCAAAGCTGTTTCCGAATGGGTCACGAATGAGCTGCACTAGTTGGCTCTGGTCCGCTGGGCTGAGTTGATTTGGCTTAAATGAGAAGTAGGACGCCGGCGGTTGCGTCAGCGGCGGGCTTAGCGTCGAGCCGTTGATATTGTAGTTTTCGTCCAGCGTTGTAACGGTTCGATCAAGATTGCGATCGCCAGAAAGTGCTCGGTACAGAACCAGACATGCGCTTTTGAACGACTCAATGGCACTAGTTGGATCCCCCATCGTACGGGCATTGAGCTTGTCTGTCGCGGTGTTGGTTATCGGATCTCTCGGATAAACCCCATTATCCGCCTTGTAATTCTCCAGCGCAGCGGACAGCGCCGCGATCTCGGCTTCGGCACGGGAGCGCGCGCCTTTGTTGCGCACGTAGCCACTGGTCGCAAGGATCAGGCCTGCCAGCACCAGAATGATCGTCAGCACGACCAGCAATTCGACGATGGTAAAGGCGGGTGTAGAGGCGGGCGTGTCGCCCGCTAGTCGCAATGCTTCGCGGTCCGGGTTGCGGACGCTTTTGCGGCGGACACGGCCGCCCCTACACTTTGGCATCCCGCGGCACCTTCGGCGCATTTGTCACTGCGCGTTCAGGCCGCCGATGATGCTCACCAGCGGCATGAACAAGGCGATCACAATCGTGCCGACGACCACCGCCAGTAGAACGATCATGATCGGCTCGAGCATCGAGGTGAGGCCGGCGACCGCGTTGTCCACTTCGTCATCATAGACTTCCGCGATCTTGAGCAGCATCTCGGGCAACTGACCGGTCTCTTCGCCGACGTCGATCATGCTGATGACCATGGGAGGGAAAGCCTTGCTCGCCTCCAACGGCTGCACGATCGATTCGCCTTCCTTGACCGAGTCATGCACCTGCATGATCGCATTGGCGATGACCGTGTTGTCGGCGGTTTCGCGAGTAATATTGAGGGCCTGTAAAATCGGCACGCCACTCGTGACGAGCGTGCCAAGCGTGCGTGCGAAACGCGAGATCGAGCTCTTGCGTGTGAGGTCGCCAAAAAGCGGAGCGCGCAAAGCGGCCCGGTCGAGAGTCGCGCGGCCCCCCGGGGTGCGGGAAAAAAATCTGAAGGCAACGATTGACGCAACAAGCGCGCCAATCAAAAGCAGCCAATGATTCTGCATAAAATCGCTGACACTGATGACGAATTGGGTGATGACCGGGAGCGGTTTATCGCCCAGCATGTCGTGGAAAATGGACTGGAATTTCGGCACGATGAAAACCATCAGGAACGCCATGATAATCATCGCGAGCGAGAGCACGATGATCGGGTAAATCATTGCGGACTTGACCTTGTTTTTGACCTTCTGCGCTTTTTCCTGAAACTCCGCGAGCCGCCCGAGGACGAGCTCGAGGACGCCGCCGAGCTCACCGGCTTTCACCATGTTGACGTAAAGTTTGTTGAAAATTTTCGGGTGTTGCCCGAGCCCTTCCGAGAATGTGCTGCCGCCCTGTACCGCATCGGATAGCTGATCGATCGTGCCTTTAAGAACGAGGTCGCGTTCTTGTTTGGAGAGGACGTTGAGTCCGCGGAGGAGCGGCAATCCGGCATCGATCAAAGTCGCGAGCTGCCGGGTGAAAACCATGAGTGTTTTGGGTTTGACCGTCTTGCGCTGATAAAGAACGATGCCCTGACCCTTCGCCTTGGGCGCAGCTTTGGCCGCCGCGACCGCTGTCTTCTGCGCCTTCCTTTCAACGACACCGGCCTGCTCGTCCTGGAAAACATTCGTCGGAAAATAGCCAGCCTGGCGCAGTTGCCCGATGGCGTCATTACTTGAATTGGCTTCGACCAGGCCGGTGGATTCCCGGCCACGCGAGTCGAGGGCTACGTAATTGAATCTGGGCATTGCCAAAGAATAGAAAGCGGGTGCAAACGTGTCGAGCGATTCCGAAAAGGGGGCCTGGGCAGCGCATGCGTCTCGCGTGCTGGTCGTCCGCGTCCCGCGGCGACGGACTTTCCTTAGACCGGCCGCTGGAATTGAAATCGGGGATACGTGCCTGACCAAAGCCTAACGGAAAGTTCGCGATGGCGGCACGCCGTCGCCAGCACGCGAGACGCGTGCGCTACCCCGGAATTTCGCGTTGCCTTACGTGTACTTGAGCACTTCCTCGATCGTGGTGTCGCCCTCGAAAATACTGCGGATGCCGTCTTGACGCAGTGTCGTCATACCGAGCTCAATCGCTTTTTGTTTCAGAACGACTGAAGGCGAACGCTGGTTGATCAATTCGCGGACCGGGTCGCTGATTTTCAGTAGTTCGTAAATCCCTTTACGCCCGCGGTAGCCGGTGCGGTTGCATTGCTCGCAGCCTCGGCCGTAATAAAAATGGCGCTCGCCGATCTCGTTAGGCGAAAGATTGAGCTGACGCAGGAGAGACTCGTTAGGCTGGTAGGCCGTTTTGCAGTCCGCGCAGATGCTGCGGAGGAGCCGCTGGCCGAGGACGCCGTCGAGCGTCGAGGAAATGAGGAACGGCTCCACCCCCATATCGATCAAACGCGCGATCGCGCCGGTCGCATCGTTCGTGTGCAGAGTGGTGAAAACGAGATGGCCGGTCAGTGAAGCCTGGATCGCAATCTGCGCGGTTTCGAGGTCGCGCGTTTCGCCGACCATGATGCGGTCGGGATCCTGGCGCAGAAAGGCGCGGAGGACGCGCGCGAAGCTGAGCCCGATGTTGTCGTTCACCGGCACCTGCATGATGCCTTCGAGGTCGTATTCGACCGGCTCTTCCACGGTTAAAAGTTTGGAATCGATCGTGTTAATCTTGCGCAGGCAGGAGTAAAGCGTGGTCGTTTTGCCCGAGCCGGTCGGCCCGGTCACGATGAAGATTCCGTTAGGGCGATGGATCACCTCGATGAGGTAATCAAAAATATATTGCGGCATCCCGAGCGCCTCGAGATCGAGGTTAACAGTCGAGCGATCGAGCACGCGCAAGACCACGCTCTCGCCGAATTGCGTCGGCAAAGTCGAGACGCGCAGATCAACTGCGCGGCCGGCGATATGTTTCTGGATGCGACCGTCCTGCGGCAACCGGCGCTCGGCGATGTTCATGTTCGCCATCACTTTGACGCGCGAAATCACCGGGAGCGCGAGACGGCGCGGCGGCGGCGCCATTTCATAGAGCGCGCCATCGACCCGGTAGCGGACTTTAAATTCGTTCTCGAACGGCTCGAAATGAATGTCGCTCGCGCGGTTCTGGATCGCTTGATACAAAATCAGATCGACGAAGCGAATGATCGGGGTGGCGTTCGCTTCGGCTTCAACGTTGATGCCAGTCGCCTGGTCTCCCGCGAGCGTCATCAGTTCGCCGGCTTCGCCGAGCTGCTTGAGGATTTCCTCCATGCTGGAGGTGTCTTCGCCGTAGTGTTTTTTCAGGCGTTCCTCGATCTGCGTCGTGGGCGCGAGCACCACCTGGAGGTCGTGGCCGAGAGCAAAGCGCAGGTCTTCGATTGTCTGCAGGTCGAGCGGGTCGACCAGCGCGACGCGGATCGCATGGTCCTGCATCCCGATGGGCAGGGCGCGATGCAGCCGCGCCAGGCCGGCCGGAATCAGCTTGAGGATTCGCGGCGAAATTTCGACCTGCGCGAGATTGATCACTTCGGTACTGAGAGCGTCCGCGATGGTCTGATAAAATTGCTCCTGGTCGACAATCCCGTGATCGACCATGGCGCGATCGATCGCTTTGCCGTTCTGCGTTGTCTCGAGCAGGACGTCGTCCGCTTGGGCACGATCCATCAGGCCTTGGTCGATGAAGAGATCGGCGATGCGTTCGTTATTCATCCGTTAGGCAGCAGCGCGGCAGAGTGTCGGAAGTTAGGCGTCTCGCCTGACTCGGCCGGCAGCCTTTCAGCCTGCCGTCTCAACGACCGGGCAAGATGGCCGGTCGCCGAGTCAGGCGAGACGCCTAAGTTCCGAAATTTCATCGTTCCGCCGCCAGCGCTTAGTTGAGATCTCCCATCGTGATCGAAATTACTTCTTCCGCGCTCGTTAGGCCGGCGAGCACTTTGCGCACGCCATCCTCCCGCAAGGTGCGCATGCCGAGCTCGCGCGCGCGCTGGCGCAGATGCAGCGTCGAGGCGCGGTCGTTCACCATGTGCCGCACTTCGTCGTCGATCTCGAAAATCTCGAAAATTCCCATGCGCCCTTTGTAGCCGGTCTGGCGGCAGCGTTCGCAGCCGACCGGGCGGAGCACGTTTGCCTCGTCCATCTGCGACGCCTCGATGCGCAAGGCGCGCAGCTCCGAGTCGGAGAGCTGTCCCGGTTCCTTGCATTTCGTGCAGAGCCGCCTAACGAGTCGCTGCGCCATGATCGCCCGGATCGAGGTCGCGACGAGAAACGGCTGCACGCCGATATCGATGAGGCGTGCGATCGCGGAAGGCGCGTCGTTCGTATGCAGCGTGCTGAATACAAGATGGCCCGTAAGACTCGCGTTGATTGCGATCGACGCCGTCTCCAGATCGCGAATCTCCCCGATCATGATGATGTTCGGGGCCTGGCGGAGAATGGAACGGAGCGCCGCCGGAAAGGTCATGCCGATGTCGCTGTTCACCTGCACCTGGTTGATCCCGTTCATCTGATACTCGACCGGCTCTTCCACAGTGATGATCTTGCGATCGGGCTTGTTAATGTAATGGAGGCAGGCGTAGAGCGTGCTCGTTTTGCCGGAACCTGTCGGGCCGGTGACGAGCAAAATGCCGTCGGGCGCTCGCAGGAGTCGCTCGAAAATTTCCTCGTCGTCACTCAGAAAACCGAGCTCGGGCAGGCCGAGGAGCAAATTGGTTTTGTCGAGCAAACGCATGACCATGCTTTCGCCGTGATTCGTCGGGACGGTGGAAACGCGCAGGTCGATCGACTTTCTTCCCATCTTCACCTGGATGCGGCCATCTTGCGGGAGGCGCTTTTCCGCGATGCTCATCGAGCCGGTCATGATCTTGAGCCGGCTGATGATGGCCGATTGCAACTTCTTCGGCGGCGACTGCATTTCCTGGAGCACGCCATCGATGCGGAAGCGGACGCGGAAACTTTTTTCCAGCGGCTCGAGGTGAATGTCGCTCGCCCCGAGCTTGTGCGCTTCGAGAAGGAGGAGCGAGACCATGCGCACGATCGGCGCGTCCCCCGTATCGCCTTCCGCCAGCTCCGCTACGTCCTCCAGATCGAGGTCGGCGATCGCGGCGTCGCCAATTTGACGGAGCAAATTATCAGCCGCTTCATCCGCGGTGCCGTAATATTTCACGAGCGCTTCGCGAATTTTTTCCGGGCTCGTGCAGACGAGCTCGACTTCGCATTTCAGGACGTAAGTAAGGCTATCGATGCTGTCGAAATCGAGCGGATCACCGGTCGCGACTACGAGGGTGGCTTCGTTGCGCGCGATCGGAATCATGCGGAAGCGGCGCGCCTCGGCCGGCTGGATCTCGTTGATCACGTCCGGCGGCACGATCATCTCTGAGATATCGACCCAGTGCATGTGCGTCTGCGCCGCGATGCTGCGCGAAACATCGTCGGCCGAGACGGCCCCTTCCCTAACGAGCATCTCGACGACACTGCTGGTGCCGTTAAGATGAGCGCGGGCGTCGTCGATTTGGGTGCGCGTGACGAGACCACCGTCGCGCAGGAGATCGAGAACGAAGTCGTCGTTAGGCGGCATGGCGAAGGCAAAAACGACAGGCGGTCTGGGAGGCCAATTGGGAGATGAGGTTATGCGCGACGGCGTAGAGCGTCAACGCGAGCGGTCTTCCCCCCATCGTGCTCGTGCTCGTTCGCCTGAAAAAATCTTCTATGAAGTCGGGCGAACGATCACAAGCAGAGCCGGTGGGTGGTTTGCTGCGGCAGGATTGGCCGATCATCTCCATGCCTCAAATGCGAACACCGAGGCGTTCTCGCCACGGCTATTGGACGAGACGATTTGCGCTTACCGGTGATTCTCGCAGGTTCGTTAGGCAAGGCCATCGGGAGGTATGCCGGAATCCTGGTGGGGGTTTTTCTGAGCTAGGGTGCGATAGGTATTGAAAGCGGTGACATAAGGAAACATGGCGCTCCTCGGGAGCGCGCACGCCTACTTTGATCCTACACTTGCACTTACACATATACCCTCTGCAGAAGTGTAAGTGTAAGTGAAGTGTAGGGTTAAAGTGAAGCAGCTATTCAGTCATATTGCGCGTTACCGTTTCAAGAGCTTTTTTTCATTCGGCACATCGGGTTTCGGAATCGGAGGCGGCCACGGTCATTCCGTTTTTGGAGTTGAAACCGGGACCGCGAAGGGGCATCAACGTTGCATGAAGCTTCCGATCCTTTTTGCCATCACGCTCGCGGCGGGCGCCAGCCTAACGATCGCTCCTCATTCCTCCGCCGCCGAAAACGATTTTGCCGAGATCAAAGCACAGATCACGAAGCAGCACGATGAGGCGGTCAAACGGTTGCAGGACTGGATCAAACTTCCGTCGATCGCGGCCGAGAATCGCGGGTACCCAGAAGGCGCGGACTTCATGATCAAGCTGCTCAAGGAAGCTGGTTTTCAGCAGGCGACGCGCATCGACACCGATGGCAAACCGGGCGTCTTCGCGACTCTCGATGCGGGCGCCCCCAAAACAGTCGGGCTTTATTTCATGTATGACGTGAAGCAGTTCGATCCCAAGGAATGGTCATCGCCGCCGCTTGATGCCGCGCTCGTGGATAAGCCGGGGCTCGGCAAATCGATTGTCGGCCGCGGCGCGGTTAATCAGAAGGGACCCGAAGCGGCGTTTCTGGCAGCGCTCCACGCGATCAACGGCGCGGGTAAGAAGATGCCGGTAAACCTGGTGCTGGTCGCGGAAGGCGAGGAGGAAATCGGTTCTCCGCACATCGGCCAGATCGTGCACAAGCCCGAAGTACAGGCGGCACTGGCGAAAACGAACGGCGTTTTCATGCCATCAGCGACGCAGGACCGCGATGGCATTGTCACGGTGACTCTTGGCGCGAAGGGTATCATCGAATGCGAGCTCATCGCGAGTGGCGAAAAGTGGGGACGCGGCCCGGCGAAAGACATCCATTCCTCGCTGAAGGCGATGGTCGATAGCCCCGCCTGGCACCTCGTGCAGGCGCTCGACACGCTCGTCTCGGAAGACGGCAACAGCATCACGATCGACGATTATCCGAAGCCCCTTCCGATCAGTGTCGATGAAAAAAAGATGGTGGCGGAAGGGGCGAGGCGTCGCAGCGAAGCAGAGGCGAAGAAGCAATACAGCGTGCAGCATTGGATCGACGATCTACCATGGGCGCAGGCGCAGGAGCGGCTCGTTTCGCAGCCCACGGTCAATATTGAAGGGCTGGTCGGCGGCTACACCGGACCCGGCGGCAAAACCGTTCTACCGCACAAAGCGATCGCGAAACTCGATCTGCGGCTCGTTCCTGATATGACCGCGGACGGCGCGCTCGCGGCCTTGAAAGCGCATCTCGCCAAACACGGCTTTGGCGATATAGAAGTGAACATGACCGGCGGCTACGATCCGACGAGCACGGTGGTGAATGCGCCGCTCATCCAGGCGCAGATCGCGGTCTTGAAACGCGGAGGTATCGATCCTCTCATCTGGCCGCGAAACGCCGGTTCCTACCCTGGTTACGTCTTCACCGGCGAGCCGCTGAAGTTGGCTTCGGGTCACTTCGGTCTCGGTCACGGCAGTGGGGCGCACGCCCCGGACGAATATTACGTGATCGATTCGACCAACCCGAAGATCCAAGGCTACGATGGCGCCGTGCTGTCGTTCGTCGAGTATCTCTACGAGCTGGCGAAGTAAGTGCGCGCGCGCTGCATGAATCCGGGGAGCTTACGCCGCGCCTATGCCTAACTAGCCACGTGATCCAATTCGTCGCACACTTGCCCGCAAACGCAGGCCGGCAAGGTTTGCCCCAATCGGGTTGAAACCAAAAGGGGGGTCGCGCCTTTTTTGGATGCGACCCCACAGACGATTTCGCGGCGCTGACGCCAACCTCGGGGTGGAATCGTCAGCACGAAAAGTAGCCGGCTTCGCTGCCGGAGAAAAGGTTCTTCGGCAGTGCCGCGCGAATGATTAACTTAAGCGGGCTTAGCCGCGCGCGGAATCGCGCCGGGCTGTTATCCGTTTGCAGTCTGTGCCAGCACGATCAAAAGCGAGATCAACGGCCAGGCAACCACGCCCGTCACCAAGGCGAACACCACCATTTCGATGATGGAACCGCCGTGCGTCTCCCCGTCCATGAAATCGCTGCTGATTTTGCGAAAGGCTCGCAGTTCCGCGCTTCCGACTGTCGCGTGCTCATCGCGCACTGCCACGACATCCTCAGCGGATGCGTGGAAATGGTAGTCGGTTTGCGGAAAACGCCGCAAGGAACTATGCGGCGCGCGATCGTCGTGACGCGCGAGCGGTTGGCCGGAATTAGATAGAGATAATGGTTTCATTGGTGTTGTGGTGTTTCGTTTCGTGATATCCGAAGTGCTTCGGATAACCCGGGCGACAGCCACGGGGAAAACTTCAGCCCTTAGCCTCCGCAATCGCGGTGGCGGCTGTGATCAAGACGCTCCTATAGAGCCTGCCGGGGATCGGCGGCGCGAATCGATGCGCTGATCGTTTTCATCTGTGTTTATCTATAAGACCTTTTCGTGCCTGTCCAGTGGGGCGAGGAAGAAAAGCCATAAGTCGCTTGCCCGCGAGAAACTACCCTTGCAGTTTTTTCACGAAACCTTGGGCGCGATACCTTGCGCCTGCGAGAATCTCAATCGACGCTGCTTTCAGATGAGGGAACGCCGAACCCGCCGGGAGGCCACGCGCTTGATCGCTGGAACCAGCGCGGCGTTGCTTCTGCCACCCGTCATGACCTTCGCTCAAAAAACCGGTGCCCTGCTGACGCGCCCCATTCCCTCCAGCGGAGAAAAGCTGCCCGTCGTTGGCCTTGGCACCTGGAAGACATTTGACGTCGGTGATTCGCCTAACGAACGCGCGCCGCTCAAGGAAGTGCTCAACCGTTTCAGCCAACTCGGCGGCAAAGTGATCGACAGCTCGCCGATGTACGGCCGGGCTGAAAGCGTGGTCGGCGCCCTCACGACGGAGCTGCGCCTGCGCGACTCGCTCTTCCTCGCGACGAAAGTCTGGACCACTGGCCGCCGGGCGGGGATCGACTCGATGGACGAGTCGCTCCTCCGCTTGCAGACGAAACGCCTCGACCTCATGCAGGTGCACAACCTGGTTGATCTCGACACCCAGCTCGCCACGATCCGCGCCTGGAAAGAGCAGGGCCGCATCCGCTATCTCGGCATCACTCATTACGTCGATTCGGCCTTTCCCGAGGTCGAAAAAATTCTCCGCCGCGAGCCGCTCGACTTCCTCCAGATCAATTACTCGATCATCGATCGCGCGGCCGATGAGCGCCTGCTCCCGCTAGCGCGCGACCGTGGCGTCGCCGTCCTCATCAACCGCCCATTTGCGAGCGGCGATCTCTTCGCGCGTTTGCGGGCCCGGCCGCTGCCCGAATGGGCGGCGGAGTTCGATTGCAAATCCTGGGCGCAATTTGTCCTCAAGTGGATTCTCGCGAACGCCAGCGTCACCTGCGTTATTCCGGCGACGAGCAATGCGCGCCATCTCGAGGACAACATGGGAGCGGGCCGCGGTCGTTTGCCGGATGAAAAGACGCGGCAGCGCATGGTGCAACTCGTCGCTCCTGCCTAACGAGCATGCCCGAGCCGGCGCGCCTCGCGATGTGGTCCGGCCCGCGCAATATCTCGACGGCAATGCTGCGCTCCTGGGGCAGTCGGGCGGATACCGCCGTCGTCGACGAACCGTTCTATGCCTTCTATCTGCAACGAACCGGGAAGAAACATCCCACCACCGAGGAAATCATCGCGCGCGGCGAGACCGATTGGCGCAAGGTGGCCGCGCGCCTAACGACCGCATCGCCCGAGGGGAAGCGCATCTTTTATCAGAAACAGATGACGCATCATCTCTTGCCCGAGGTCGAGCGTGAATGGCTCGGCTCCCTCACGAATTGTTTTCTCATCCGCGATCCGGCGGAGGTGATCGCCTCCTACATCAAGAAAAACGATGACCCGGCGCTGGACGACCTCGGCTTCATTCAGCAGGCCGAGATCTTCGAGTGGGTGCGCACCCGGTCGGATTTCACCCCGCCGGTCATCGATGCGCGCGACGTTCTGCAAGATCCCGAGAGGATGTTGCGGCTGCTCTGCGCCACGCTGGACCTGCCATTCGATCCGGCGATGCTTTCCTGGCCGCCTGGCTTGCGGGCGACCGATGGAGTGTGGGCGAAGCATTGGTATGGCGAAGTGGCGCTCTCGACTTCCTTTCGACAGTACCAACCGGCGCCCGCGTCAGTCCCGGAGCGCTTGTCCGAGATCCACGATCGCTGCCGCGAATGCTATGACCGGCTCTATGAACATCGCCTGCGTTAAAAACGGCAGTCATCCCGAGCCGCGGAGACGGCGAGGGACCTAGCAAAACAGATGGCGCGTGCTCTCGTTTCCCAACTGTCAATCACACCCTGGACTCTATTCTACCGCAGGGTTGCTTGGGCGTTGCATTACCAATTGTGAGGTCCCTCGCTCTGCTTGGGATGACAAAATAGATGCTGCAACACTTTAACGAAAAAAACCGCGAACTAATCGTCAACGTCAACGGCCGCCTCCTGCATCGCGATGAGGCGGGGATTAGCCCATTCGATTCCGCGGTCCAGGGTGGCGATGCCGTCTGGGAAGGATTGCGGCTCTACCGTGGTCGCATCTTCAAACTGCATGAACACATCGAGCGCCTGCGTCGTTCTGCGACCGCGCTCGGCTTCAGTGAGATTCCGCCTAACGAGAAGATAATCGAAGAGATCAAGCGCACGCTGACCGCCAACCAGATGCAGAACAACGTTCACATCCGGCTCACCCTCACCCGCGGGGTAAAGATCACTTCCGGAATGGATCCGCGCCTCAACCAGAGCGGACCGACTCTCATCGTGCTCGCGGAACACAAGGCGCCGGTTTACGCGACGACCGGGTTGTCGTTAGTAACGAGCAACATTCGCCGGCCGCCGCCGGAGATTCTCGATCCGCAGATTCATCACGCCAACCTGCTCAACTCGATCATGGCAAAAATTGAGGCCAATGAGGCGGGCGTCGACGACGCGCTCATGCTCGATCTCCGCGGTTTTGTTGCGGAAACCAATGCCACGCATCTCTTCATCGTGAAGGGCGGCCAAGTCGCAACCAGCCGCGTTCTCGCCTGCCCGGCCGGCATCACCCGCGCCACGATTTTGGAAATCTGCGCCACGGAACAGATCGGCTGTTGCGAGCGCGACATCACTCTCGAAGAAGTGTACGGCGCGGACGAAGTCTTTTGCTCCGGCACCATGGGCGAGCTTGCGGGAGTGACCGAGGTCGACAAGCGAAGCATCGGGGCCGGTACAGTAGGTCTGATGACGAAGCGGCTCAGCGCGCTTTATGCCGAGCGCACCGCGAGCGAAGGCGTCGCGGTGGTCTGAGGGGCGCTTCTACTCGCGCTCGTGCTCCTGCTCGTGATCGGATGAGAGGGAAGGGGGATGAGAGAGAAGGATAGGGAAAGGAGTCGGTCTGAGGAGAAGACAGGGGTCGGCCCCGGCTGAGCAATTTGCGCGAGTCAGGCAGCATCGAGCAGGACGCTGATCTCGTTGGGCTGCTCGTTAGGCAAGAATACTATGCCGACACCGAGGAAGAAAAGACGAGACCGAAGGGAAAGCGGAGCTGATCATCGCGAAACAGCGCAACGGCCCGACTGGAGATGCGCCCCTGACTTTCTGGAAAGAATTCACCCGCTTCGAAGACCGCGCGCGCGAAGAGCGCGAGCCGTAACGCAGGCTTCCAGCCTGTTAGGTCGAGCGGACTTCCAGCCTGCTCGATCCAGCGGGCAAAATGCCCGCTCGACCCGGCAGCGGGGATGGCCGCATTACGCGCCGCTCTGTCGAATCGTTGGGTTGAAGTTTGGCAAATACCTTGCCGGCTCGGGCGCCGCGGAGATACAGTCGTCATTCGTGAACGCCGTTTCTGAGACGCTGCAGAACGGCGGAGCGGCTTTTCACACCACTCACTGGAGCGTCGTGATGACGGCACAAGGCCGGTCGCCCGCGGCGCAGGAGGCGCTCGAGAAACTTTGCCGCGGTTATTGGTTGCCACTTTATGCGTTCGTTAGGCGAGAGGGTCATGGCCCGGAAGACGCCAAGGACCTGACCCAGGAATTCTTTGCCCGCCTCCTCGAACGCAGAGACTTCGACGCCGTCCGGCGCGAGAAGGGACGCCTCCGCTCCTACCTCCTCGTTGCGCTCAAGCACTTTCTCTCGAACGAGCGCCACCGCGCCAGCGCAATCAAGCGCGGCCACGGTCAGCAGCCGATCTCGCTCGACGAAATCATCGCGCACCAACGCAACGAGCTGGAACCAGCCGAGAGCGTGACGGCTGAACAAATCTACGAGCGACGCTGGGCGCTGACGGTGCTCGACCAAGTGCTGGCGCGGCTCGGCGATGAATTTCGCGCGGCGGAAAAGGCGCCGCTTTTCGAGCGGCTGAAGGAATTGCTGGCCGACGAACCGGGACGCCCGACCCAGGCGGAAATCGCGTGCGAGCTCGGCATGACCGAGAATGCGGTGAAGCAGGCCTTTCATCGCCTGCGCGAACGCTATCGCCAAATCCTGCGCGAGGAGATCGCCCACACCGTTGCGACTCCAGCAGAAATCGAAGACGAGCTGCGCCATTTGATTGCCGTCCTGCGGACGTAACCTGGGAGGAAATCTCATGCATTATCCAGTGGAGATGTCGAACTATCGCGCCACTGAAGCAACCAGAGTCTGCCGGAAGTGCGGCGCGAAGATTCTTGCGGATGCGACGCCGGGCGTTTGCAGTGCGTGTCTGCTGCAGAGCGGTCTCGATTTGCTTATCAGTTCGGACGGAGACAAAGCCCGGCCTGACAACGCCACTTCGCTTCTGAGCGAGTTCGGCGATTACGAGCTGCTCGAGGAAATCGGGCGCGGTGGTCAGGGTGTCGTCTATCGCGCGCGGCAAAAAAGTCTCAATCGCATCGTCGCACTGAAAGTGATCGGCCTCGGGCATTGGGCGAACGAGACGCATCTGAAACGTTTCCGCCGCGAAGCCGAAGCGGCGGCCAGCCTCGAGCATCCGCGCATTGTCCCGATCTACGAAATCGGCGAGCGCGACGGCGCGTGCTACTTCAGCATGAAACTGGAGGAAGGCGGTCACCTTGATCAGCTCGTTAGGCGCGAAGAAATCTCGCTGCGCCGCGCGGCGGAAATCATCGCCAGCCTCGCGCGCACCGTGCACTACGCGCACGAGCGCGGCATTCTCCATCGCGACATTAAGCCGGGAAACATCCTGCTCGACGCCCAGGGCGAACCGCATCTGGCCGACTTCGGGCTGGCGCGTCTCGTGGAAACAGAAAGCACGGTGACGCGCACCTTGGAAGTGCTGGGAACGCCGAGTTACATCGCCCCTGAACAAGCGTCGGGAAAGACCGCGGAGTTGAGCAGCGCGACGGACGTCTATGGACTGGGTGCGGTCTTTTACCAATTGCTCACCGGCCATTCACCTTTCGCCGGCGGTACCACCTACGAAACCATTCGATTGGTTTTGGAAACTGAGCCGCGCAACCCGCGCCTCTGGAATTCCAAGGTGGATCGTGATCTGGCCACGATCGCGCTCAAGTGTCTCGAGAAAGATCCGCAGCGCCGTTACTCCTCCGCCCTTGCGCTCGCCGAAGACCTTGAACGCTGGCTAAAACACGAACCGATTAAGGCGCGCCGCACTGGAGCGTTCATCCGCGGAGGAAAGTGGCTGCGTCGCAACCCGACCAGCGCACTCTTAGCGGCGTCTCTGGTCGGCCTTGCAGCCGCTGCCGGCTGGATCGTTTGGAAGAGTGATCTTCTCCGGCCTCCGCCGGCAACAGGAATCGCCGTGCTGCCATTTGAAAATTTGAGCGATGAAAAGGAGCACGCGTTCTTCGCTGACGGCGTCCAGGACGACATTTTGATCAAACTGGCGAAAATCGCCGATCTGAAGGTGATCAGCCGCACGAGCGTCATGCATTACCGCGGTAAACAGGACGTGCGTCAGATCGGCAATGCGCTGCACGTGTCTCATGTGCTAGAGGGAACAGTGCGGCGTTCTGGCGGGAAGGTGCATGTAAATGCCCAGCTGGTTGACATCCGCTCCGACGCAGACGTCTGGGCAGAGGAATACGACCGGGATTTGAACGACTTGTTCGCCATTGAAACGGAGGTGGCGCAATCAATCGCCAATCGGCTTCGAGCCAAAGTCTCAGCTCGCGAAAAGGCCGCTCTGCAAGAGCGCCCGACCAACGACCTTGTTGCCTACGAACTTTATGCCCGAGCGAAGTCTGTGATCGACAAGGCCGCGTATGAATCAGGAAAAGAGCAAGGGAATGACTATTCCCAAGCCGTAGAGTTGCTCAACCAGGCGATCGGGCGCGATTCCGCTTTTCTTCTCGCGTATTGCAGATTGGCTGAGGCGCACGATGAGCTCTACTACGAGGGGTTTGATCACACGCCCAGCCGCTTGGACTTGGCGAAGTCCGCGATCGATTCCGCTTTTCGCCTGAAACGAGATTCGGGCGAGGCGCACCTTGCCCTGGCGACGCACCTTTACCATGGCTACTTCGATTACGATCACGCCCGTGACGAGCTCGCCATCGCCGCCCGCACTTTGCCCAACAATGCACGGATTTTTGAATGGACGGGATACATCGACCGCCGTCAAAACCGTTGGCATGATGCCGTGCGCGACTTCGAGCATGCCATGGAGCTGGATCCGCGAAACATGAAAATTCTGCTCGGTGCGTCCTTCACTTATGAGTTCCTACGCGATTATAAAAACGAAAGAGAGGTCTGTGATCGCCTCATTGCCGTCGAACCAAACAACAGTGTTGGCCGGAGGAGACGTGCTTGGGTCGACTTAGTGGAGCGAGCCGATACCCGAGCTGCGCGTTCAATTGGTCCTTATCTATTTCGCTACGAGCGGGATCCTGTCGCTCTCGATCGCGCGTTGGCCGCGCTGCGTGCGGAGAGCGAGGATACTTTTGCCGCAAGAGGTCCAGGTGGGGCGACATTCAGCCGAGCTTACCTGGAGGGTTTGATAGCTCGGAGGAAAGGAGACGCCGCCGGAGCGCAGGCTGCCTTTACTCTCGCGCGAGCGCAACAGGAGGAATTGGTTCGCGCACGGCCTGATTACGGCCCACCTCTCTGCATCCTGGGCCTGATCGATGCTGGCCTTGGGCGAAAAGAAGAAGCGCTGCGAGAGGGCCGCCGGGCAATAGAGCTTTCGCCGGTAGCAAAGAATTCTCCGGATGCCGCGGACGTCCTCTATTTCTATGCCGTCATCTGTACGTGGACCGGTGAACGCGACTTGGCCATCGAGCAACTGGAGACGCTCGCGAAAATCCCGGCAGGTGTGGACTACGGTGACATCCGTCTTAATCCCTACTGGGATTCGCTGCGCGGCGATCCGCGCTTCGAAAAAATCGTCGCCTCGCTCGCGCCTAACGCCGCCCGAGATTCTTCGCGTCACTTTCCGTAACCTCCGCGCGGTTTTGTTGCATTACCCTGTGACGGTAAAACCACAAAACCAAAGGAAATTAAAAAAATGAAAAAACGGAACATGCATTACAGAAACATGATCGCGCTCACCCTCCTTGCTGGGTTCGCGCTCTCGACGACCGCTCGGGCAGCGGACGGAGGCCTGCCCAACCAAAACACCGCCGAGGGTGATGGTGCTCTCTTCAGCCTCACAACCGGGGTCAACAACACGGCGGTTGGTTTTGATGCGCTCAACAGTATCACCGATGGCCAGGAAGATACCGCCGCTGGTTCGTTAGCGCTTGCTAATGACACCGGCGGCTTCAACACGGCCTACGGTTTTAGTGCGCTCACTAGCAACACAACCGGCACCGTGAACACGGCCACTGGTCGTAACGCACTCTTTGGCAATACCACCGGCTTCGAAAACACGGCCACCGGTGGTGCTGCGCTCTTTAGCAACACGACTGGCTACTTCAACACGGCTACGGGTCGTGAAGCGCTCTTTAGCAACACAACCGGCCACGCCAACACGGCCACCGGTGCTTTTGCGCTCTTTAACACAACCGGCGAGCAAAACACGGCCACCGGCGCTGGTGCGCTCTTTTACAACACAAACGGCAACAACAATACGGTCGATGGCGTTGAAGCGCTCTCTAACAACACAACCGGCGACTTTAACATCGCATTGGGTTATCAAGCCGGTATCAATCTCACCACGGGCGATGGGAATATCGATATCGGCAACCATGGTCTGGCCGGCGAGGGCAAAACCATTCGCATCGGCAAGGTCGGAAAGCAGGAGAACACATTTGTCGCCGGCATTAGTGGGGTAACGGTTGCCGGAGGCGTCGGGGTAATTATCGATTCTCACGGTCACATCGGCACCGTAATGTCCTCGGCACGGTTCAAAGACGAGATAAAACCAATGGATAAGGCGAGCGAAGCGATCCTCGCGCTGCAACCGGTAACCTTCCACTACAAGCACGAACTCGACCCAACGGGCATCCCGCAGTTCGGCCTTGTCGCTGAGCAAGTGGAAAAGGTGAACCCCGATCTCGTGGCGCGCGACGATCAGGGGAAGGTCTACACCGTACGCTACGAAGCTGTGAACGCGATGTTGCTCAACGAGTTCCTCAAAGAGCACCGCAAAGTCGAGCAACAGACAGCAACGATCACCCAAGTAAAGTCAACTGTGGCAAAGCAGGAAACGACTATCGCACAGCAGCAGGAGGAGATTAAGGCGCTCGCTGTTAGCCTCAAAAAGCAGGCATCGCAAATCCAGAAGGTGAGCGTTCAGCTTGAAGTGAGCAAACCTGCACCGCAAGTGGTCGTCAATAATCAGTAAGGCCGGCCAAGTGTAGCTACCGATCGCATTTCACAAAGAGCGGCCACGCAGCGGGGGCGTGACCGCTTTTTGTTTTTCTCCGGGCGCGGGCCTACTTCTCATTAGTGCCACTTTCTTTAAGTCTCGCACGTAACCTTGCGCCTGAATTGTTGCATTACCTGGTGACGGTTAAACAGCAAAACAACAAAACAACAGGAAACTAAGTTATGCAAAATCACAAAACTCATTACACAAAGACTATTCCAGCGCTGCTGATCGCGTTGGGACTCGGGCTTCTGAGCTCGTCCGCAGTGCGAGCACAAGACAACAACCGCAGCATTGTAGGCTTATGGGACGCCCACTTCTATTCAGGAGGCGCGGAGTTATTTGAAACTCACGTTCAATGGCATAGTGACGGGCTGGAATTCGAGGTCAACTCGATTTACCCGGGCGCGGTCTGCCAGGGGGTCTTCAAAACTGAGAACGGAGTCGTCAAACTCCACCACGTCGTATTCACGTACGATGCGAATGGGGTCTTCAACGGTCGCCTCGACGAGACGCAAATAAATACCGTCGGCCGCGAGGGCAACAGATACCAAGGCAAGTTCGATATAAAAGCGTACGACTTGAACGGAAACTTCCTCGGTGAGACCACGGGCATAATCCGCGCGACCCGGATTTCCGTCGATTGATCGATTCGAAACGCCAGCGCTTCCGCAGGAGCCCCGGCGTCGGGGCTCCTGCCAGCGTCGTTAGGCATGGAAAGAAGCGCCCGCGTCGTCGGAGCACAGGCGGGGACGCCCGTGCTCCGGCCGCTAGCCTAACGAGCGCGCCGCGTCGATCATGTGCTGCGCGTCGATCCCGAATTCCTTCATCACTTCGTTGCCGGGAGCGCTCAACCCAAATCGGTGCAAGCCGATGATTTTCCCGTCGAGCCCGACGTACTGCGACCAGATCTCCGGCACGCCCGCTTCGATTGCCACCCGCCGGCGGCACTCGTTAGGCAAGACTTCCGCGCGATAACTTTCTGGCTGCCTTTCGAAGCGCTCGAAGCACGGCATCGAAACAACACGCGTCCCCTCTCCCAGCTCCTTCGCCGCCGCCAGCGCATGCTGCAATTCGCTGCCACACGAGAGCAGGATGAGATCGAGCTTGGCGGTTTCCTTTTTCGCGACGTAGCCGCCGCGCAGCACGCCTTCGCGCCGCAGTTTCACATCGATTTCGTTTAACATCGGGACGGTCTGCCGGGTCAGAGCGAGCAGGGTCGGGCCATCAATCCGCTCCGCCGCCGCGACGAAGGCGCCCGCCGTTTCCTCGGGGTCGGCCGGGCGGATGACGTCGAGTTGTTTCATCACGCGCAAGCTCGCGACGGTCTCGACCGGCTCATGCGTCGGGCCGTCTTCCCCGACCGCGATTGAGTCGTGGGTAAAGATGTAAATGTTCGGAAGCTTTGAGAGCGCGGCCAGCCGGATGGCCGCGCGGCAATAATCGGCAAAAACCAAAAACGTCGCGCCGGAAGCGCGGAAAACGCCGTGATAACCAACGCCGTTCATGATCGCGCACATGCCGTGTTCGCGGATGCCGTAATGGATGTTGCGACCGGTTAATTGGTCGCGCGTGAAATCTCCGCCGTCCTTGATGTAATTGAGCGTCGAGCCGTGGAGATCGGCGCTGCCGCTGATCAGGAACGGCATCGCCTGCGCGAGCGGCTGGAGCACTTCGCTGCCCGCTTTGCGGGTGGCGAGTTTGGCGTCGTTAGGGAAAACCGGGATTCTGCCGAAGAGGTCGTTAGGCACCTTTTTCTCGATCGCGTCGTCGAGCAATTGCGCCTGGCCAGCGTTTGTTTTGCGCCATTCGTCGTAGGATTTTTCCCATTTGTCGTAGTCGGCGAGAAGCTGCTTTTTGTGCTCCGCGAAATAGTCCCGCACCTCATCCGAAACGAAGTAGTGCTCTTCCGGCAGCCCAAGTCCCTTGCGTGCAGCGTCGGCATATTTCGCCCCGCTTTCTCCGTGCGCCTTCGCCGTTCCGGCCACTTCAGGAATGCCCTTGCCGATCAAGGTATGGGCGATGATCATCTGCGGTTTCCCGTTGTCGCGCTCTTTCGCGACCTTCAGCGCATCGAGAAACGCCTGCATGTAGTCGCCCTGAATCTCCTGCACGTCGAAGCCGTAAGCGCGGTAGCGCATGCCGGTGTCTTCGCTCTGCGTTGCCTTCGCCATGGCGTCGAGGGTGACGGCGTTGGAGTCGTAAATCAGAATCAAGTTATCGAGACCGAAATGCCCTGCGAAAGCGCTCGCTTCCGCGGAGACGCCTTCCTGCAAACAGCCGTCGCCCGCGAGACAGAAAATGTGTTGATCGAAAATTTTATGTTCGGGGGTATTGAAACGCGCCGCGGCCATCTTCGCGGCCATCGCGACGCCGACGGAGTTGGCCACGCCCTGGCCTAACGGACCGGTCGTGCATTCCACGCCTGGGGTTTCGAAGAACTCCGGATGTCCCGGCGTTTTGCTGTGCAGTTGGCGAAAGCGTTTGATTTCCGACATCGGCACGTCATAGCCGCTGATGTTAAGCCAGGCGTAGAGGAACATCGAACCGTGTCCGGCCGAGAGAACGAAATAATCGCGCCCGATCCAGCGCGGTTTATCCGGGTTATGCTTTAGCACGTAACCGTAAAGGACCGCGCCCATTTCGGCGCAGCCTAGCGGCAAACCGAGGTGCCCGGATTGCGAAGCGTGGACGGCGTCGATAGCGAGACCGCGGGCCTGGTCCGCCGCATGCGAAAGGACTTCAAGATTAAGACTCATGCGCCGTTTATACGCAGAATAACGGCGATTGAAAGCGCGGAGGGACGTGCTTCTGCACGTCGGGCTCTCACTTACAGTTACCCTTTCACATGCACTTACACGCGCGGCTCGGGGGTATTTGAAAGTGAATGTGTAAGTGCAGGTAAAGATCGGACGGGCGGAAGCACGCCCCTTCGGCGCTACTTTTTGGGGGTGGGTTGAATGGCAGCCGGCGCGTCTTTCGCTTTCACGGCCGCTTCCTTCAAGGTAAACGCCCAATGCGCTTCTACTTTCTTGCCGCCCGATTTTGCCTCGAGGATAACCGTGCAGGCGTCGCCGTGCAGCGGCTGCGTCACCTGATAAGAAATGATTTTGCTCTTCGGGTCGAACTTCGACGGCACGAGGCCGAGGCCGCTGACGCGCAACTTCGCGGAGCCCGGATCGAGTGTCGCGAGACCGCCGAGGTTCGCCTGAATGAGCGGCGTTTTGTCGTTCACGACGGAGCCGTCAGCCGGCTGCGCTTGCAAACTGGCCGTCGGAATATCTTCCACCGGCACGCTCCCGCCGCTCGACGATCCGCCGAAGCTGATGGCATCGACAAAGACCTTCGGCTTGTTCGCCTCCATCATGTAACGGCCTAACGAGTCGTTAGGCGAACCGTAGGTCAGCTTCTGTCCGTAAACCGTGAAGACCGCTTCGTAACGCGCTTTTTTCGCCGCTTCCTTCACCCGATCGTTGTAATAGCCGAACGGCACCGCGAAACAGTTCACCTGGATTCCGAGCTTTTGCTCAAGCGTTGCTTTGGAGCCTGCGACCTCCGCGCCGAGCCAGGCCGTGTATTCGTCGGGATTGAGCCGGTGTTTGGTCACTTTGTCGAACGGCTTGCGCAAATCCTGGTGCGTTGCGCTGTGTGCTTCGATATCGACACCGGCGTCGCGCATTTCGGCGAGCTGCTCCCAGTTCATCGCTTCGCCGCCGCCGAATTTGCCGCCTTTAATTCCCTCCGTGTAAATGAAGAGCGTGAATGGGTAGCCGTATTTTTTCAGGACCGGCCAGGCCACCTCATATCCCGACTTGTAGCCGTCGTCGATCGTGATGATGGCGGCATGCGCCGGGATGCTTTTTTCGCCGCGTTTCCAGGCCAGAAAATCCTGCATGCCGATCACCGAAATTTTGCGGTCCTGCAACTGTTTCATCTGCGCCTCGAACGCCTCGGGCGTGATCTCGGTGTCGGGCCGCCGGACTTTTTTCTCGAAACGGTGATAGCCGAAGACGATGACTTGCGCGTTCCGGTCAATCGCCGGCTTACTCGGCGTCGGGACCGGAGTCGCAACCGCCGCGGCAGTCGGCACCGGGCTCCGCGCATTTCTTTTCGCCTCGCTTCCCTTCTTGCACCCGCCCAGAACAAGCCCACAAAGCACCAGAATAATCGTTAACCATTTGACCATAAAAAGGAGGCTAGCCTTAAGTGCGACCATGCAAAAAACAAGCGATTTCCGCGCCGCACAGGCGAGTTCGGCGGGTAGTTCTGCTTTCGCTTTGCGCGGCACGGGTTTCGCTCTATTGAAATCAATGCCGCGCCCGAATCTCTTCCTTCTCGCCTGCGCGGGAGCGGTCATGATGTTGCTCGGCGGTTGCGCCTCGGTCGCTACCAACACCAGCCACACTTTTAGTACCGTGGTGCTCGATGCCGGCCACGGCGGAAAAGACAGTGGTGCGGTCCGCCGCTATAGCCCGGCGGAAAAAACTGTCGCGCTCGACGTCGCCTTGCGCGTCAACCGCAAGCTCCGTGAATCGCAGTTGCGCACCGTGCTCACGCGCGACGACGACACTTTTATCCCGCTCGACAATCGCGTCGCGCTCGGAAACGCGCAGAAAAATTCCATCTTCGTCAGCATCCATTTCAACGACGCGCGCCGGCGCGGCGTTCGCGGTTTCGAGACCTATTATCACTCGCCCTACGCCTTTGATCTTGCCGCCGCAATCGAAGGAAATCTTCTCACTCTGCCACGGGCCGCCAACCGCGGGGTGCATGTCGCGGGTTTTCGCGTCTTGCGCAACGCGCAATACCCCTCCGTCCTCGTGGAGTGCGGATTTCTCAGCAACAGGTCCGAAGGCGGTCAGGTGGGCAGCTCCGCCTATCGGGAGCAGATCGCCGACAAAATCGCCGAGGCGATTGTCGATTATCGCTACGGCGAAGGTGTCTATCAGCGGCAGCCGACCGTGCTCGCCGCAGAGGCCGCGGCGGGAAAATTGCCGACTGCTTTTCGTTAGGGACTCTCCCTAGAATTCAATCCCGCGTGCTTCCCGACCGATCGCGGCGAGGACGATCAGGATCAGAAACACCGCCACCATCACGCAGGCCATCGTTAGGGCATAATCCGGCTGCCCGTTTGGCCTAACGAAATGCTCGGCCAGCTTCGCCTGCAACAACGCCGCGTTGGCGGAAAAGAAATTGCCCAGCTGATAGACAACGCCCGGGAATGTTCCCCGCCAGCCTGCTGGCGAAAGCTCGTTCAAATGCACCGGCACCACTCCCCATGCGCCTTGCACCATGAACTGCATGAAAAATCCACCGGCGATGAGCAGCGGGAGCGTCGGCGAAAAAATCCACGCCGGAATAAGGAGAACGCCAAGTCCAGCGGCGATCATGATCGTCCGTCGCCGGCCCCAGCGCTGAGAATAAAAACCGAGCAGCGTCCCGCCGCAGATCGCGCCCAGGTTGTAGATGATCGCGACCGCGGAAGTGCGGCCGACAGAAAGCCCGCGCTGCTTTTGCAGAAAGGTCGGGTAAAGGTCCTGTGTGCCGTGGGACATGTAATTAAAAGCCGTCATCAAGAGCACTCCGTAAACGAGCAGCCGCCAATTTTGTGCGATCATGCGGCCCGCGCCTAACGAGCGTTCCTGGCTTTTCGCGCGCTCGCGTTTCCAGACCTCGCTCTCTGGCACGCGCGCCCGGATGTAGATGACGAGCAAGGCCGGCAACGCCCCCACTAGGAAGAGCGCGCGCCAGCCGAAATGCGGGAAGACCGTCCAATAAACGACCGCGGCAAGGAGGAAACCGAACGAATAGCCTTGTTGCAAAATCCCTGAAGCGAGTCCACGCGCCGGCGCCGGCAGGCTCTCCATCGCGAGTGAAGCGCCCAATCCCCACTCCCCGCCCATCCCGATCCCGTAGAGCGCCCGGAAAATGAGGAAGACGGTGTAGTTGGGCGAAAACGCCGTCAGTAGCTCCATCAACGAATAGAAAATGATGTCGACCATCAGCGGGATGCGGCGGCCGAAGCGGTCGCCGAGCATCCCGAAAATGAGCGCGCCTAACGGGCGCATCAGGAGCGTGAGGGTGATCGCAAACGTCACCCTGACGACCGAGACCGAAAATTCGGCAGCGACATCGCGGACGACAAAGGTGAGGAGAAAGAAATCGAGCGAATCGAGCGTCCAGCCGAGGAAGCAGGCAAGAAAGGTGTTGCGCTGCGCGCGATTGAGCGAGCGGTAAATTCGGAAGGCATCCACGCCGCCGAGGTTAGCGTTCGCGACGGCGATTAGGGAAGTGGGATCTCTTAATCGTGCTCCTGCTATCCGCTTCCCTCTGCCGTCAAGCATCCCCCGTCGTAGAAACGCACCCCGTGCACTCGCTCACTTCCGCGCAAGCGCATCGCGATCCTCTACGGCGCGATGGTGCAGCGTGACAACTCGATGAAGCGCAGTTCCGCGGCGCCCGAACCATCCGGCTAAAAAAGGTAATCTCGAGCCGCTCCAGCTCACTCAGCCGTAGCCATCGGAGAGATCCACACAGTATCTAGAAGCCGGTGCCGACATCATTCCTTTCTCCCAGCTTCCGTAGGTCGAAGGGAACGCGCTTCCACCTATGCTGGGAGCACGGGCGTAGTTGACTGTCGTTAGCCTGACGAAACGCGCGATCCGGCTGAGACAGCGGAGCAGACAACCGTTCTAAATTCTCAGCGCGTAGACGCCATGGCTATCAAACGGTCCGTGAGATGCATGGTGCCCCTAGTCCCCCCGCCTGAAGGTGGGATTAGATAAGAGCGACACTTAAGCCTTGCACTGGTAAAGCGCGTCTTACTCTAAGTCCTCTGAGCCTCTTCTTTCTGTCCTCTTAGCTTCGTCTTTCGGAGTTGAGGACATTGACGAACTGGTAATGTCTTCGGCGTCGGCGTTCTTGAAGATTTCCTTGACGGAATCCTCCTGGTCGCCGTCGCGCGTATGCACCGCGATCAGATAGTTACCCGCCTTAAGTTTCTCCTCATAACGCTTTGCCTCGATCTCCGGGATGCCCAGGCCGACCAGACCGCCAACAATGCCGCCGGCGGTGCCGCCGATCGCCGCGCCACTTAGGGCCGCCATGATTGGACCCGCGGCGATTAATGGTCCCACGCCCGGAATCGCGAGTGCGCCGATGCCCGCGAGCAAGCCGAGCACGCCACCCGTGACCCCGCCCGCCGTGGCGCCGGTGGTCGCCCCCTCAGGAGCTTTGGTCGCTTTCACATGACCAATGTCATGCTTCCCCTCGGTGTCGGGTAACAGGATGGAGATTTCGTCACTGGGGACGCCGGATGATTGCAGGCGCTCTACGATTTGTTCGGCCTGCGAATGACTCTTCGCGATACAGAAAACTTGTGTTTTTGACATAATGGTTGGTGTGTTCTTTCTATTGGTTGACTGAGATTATTTTGCCGCTTCCACTTCGATCTGGTTATCGATCTTCGCACTGCCGGCGGCCGTCATGGCATGCTTCGCGATCGCTGCTTTTTCCGCCGCGGTTTTGACTGGGCCGCGCAACGTCACCACGCCATTGGCGGTGATGATCTTTACGTTCTTCGCCGTCATGCTGAGGGAATCGTCACCCACGACTGCGCGGCGAATCGCTGCCGTCATTTTGATGTCGGCGGAGCTATTTGATTGATCGCCGGACGTTTTCGAATCGCTGGAGCGGTCGCGCTCGTTCCGGCCGGAATTGTTCGGCGCCGGCGTGGAGTTATCTTCCGCTAAAGCGGAAACCGCCATGGTCGTGAGGCACAGTAAGGATAAGGTAATTCGTTTCATAGTTTTATTGCTGTCGCCGAGCGGCGGCAAAAGTTGAAACGGGGTTGGTAACCGCTCCGGCCGCCTTTTTCGCGAAAATTTAATTCCGGCTGCTCAGCCTTCGATGCTTCGGGTGGCTCAGTTTGTCCACGCTCCTTCGTTCCTCCAGGGCATGTCAACCTCCGAGCCCGCCGAAGCCACCTGTGGAAGCATGGGATGAAGCGTACGCTGTCGTCAGAGCATCGTCCCAACCGCAGGCAGCAAAAAGCCGGCGCAACGCGCCGGCTTTCGCATTTGCAATTAGACAGCCGCAGCCGACTAGGGCTGCATCTCCATCATCTTGCCATCCTTCATCATCATCATCTTGCCGTCCATCATGACCATCTCGCCGTCCTTCAGCATCATGGTCTTGCCATCCTTCATCATGACCTTGCCGTCTTTCATGACTTTGGTGCCGTCCGACATCGTCATGGTGTGTTTCATGGCCATGGTCTTGCCGTCCTTCATCATCATCATCTTGCCGTTCTTCATCATGGCGCCGTCATGCATCATATCTTCCTTCATGTCACCTGCCATAAGACTGGCAGCCGAGAAGGCCGTAATGACGCTAAGGGCAATGGCGCTTTTTACTGTTTTCATTTTCATGTTTTTTCTATGTGTTTTGTTACCTAACAAAACCATAAGCCCACTCAGTGTAAGTGGACCGGAGCCTTCCGTGCGGAGTGGCGGCTGGAACATACCAGCGCTTCTGGTTACGAACTCTAAGATGGTTCCGTACGGCCTCTTATTCAACTGATATTTACAGATGCCAAACTCGTCTCCTTGGGGGCAGCGCTGGCGGCCGGCAATAGGGAAGGTCAATTATTTCCGCGAGCTGCTGCGTCCCCGGCTGCGAATTCACCCGCGTACTTGCCATAGCCTTCCTTCACCAGCTCCGCCGCCGGAACGAAGCGCAGGGCCGCGGAATCCAGACAATAGCGAATGCCCGTCGGGGGCGGGCCATCATGAAACTTATCGCCCAAGTGGGAGTCAGCCTTTTTCGAGCGCACATCAATGGACCCGTTCTTCGCTACTTCCACGACATTGCCGGGCACCAGCGGTTTGGTGAAACTAGGCCAGCCGGTCCCCGAATCGAACTTATCCCTGGAGCTAAAGAGCGCCTCCCCCGAGACAATATCCACGTAGATTCCCGGCTTCTTGTTATCCCAGTAAGCGTTATGGAAAGCCGGCTCCGTCCCGCCGTTTTGTGTCACTTCGTATTGGAGGGGAGTCAGCCGCCCTTTCAGCTGGGTTTTCGTGTCGCCGGCCAGGAGGCTCTGCGACAGGAGTAAGCCGGAGAGAATCGACAATGGCATTGCAAAGCGAACCGCATTCATAAGCTGCATCGTGATCATAAGAGCGCGTAAAGTGATAATTATTCCGTCCAGCTTTTAAGGCCCTGAAAGCACGCTGCCGCCGCACGTCCTCGATTTTCTGTCAAACTCTCTCGTCTGACTCCGCCACCGCCATTCCTTACTTCTCGTCACTCGTCACCTTCCCGGCGTTCCGCCCCCGGCGAGCTCCGGGCTACTTTGTTCCTCGCTTTCTGATTTCGCTTTTTTACTTTCTCCGATGAGTCGTCTCTTTCTCGATTGGATCACCGTTGTTGATCTTGGCTGCTGGTGCGCCTGCTTTTGGTGGATGCACCGGATTTCGGCCCGGCAGGATGCACTGCTAAAACAGCTGCAGGAGCAGGCGCGGCGCATCGAGCGCGTGTCGGAAGCGGAACATGAGATCCTCGCCGACTTGCACCCCAGTGTGCAAAAGATCGAGAAGGACCTTGGCGAAGTTTCTGAGAAAGTGACTGAAGCGGGAAAGAGCTAGCTTCGCCGCTTCCTGAACCCCTCAATCCCGTCCTTCCAGTCAACCGGTCCGCGGAAGCGCGCCCGACCTTCCCTTCTGCTCCTTAAATCGCTGCCGCTGCATTGAAAACCGCCGCTGTTGCTACGCAACCATCACGGAAAGCCCAGGCTCGCCCATGTCTGCGTTGCGGGCCAGGCCAGCTTCGTTTCGTCACCTTTCCTTGGGCATCCTCTCGCACGCTGCTCTGCGCATGGTGCCTGGCCTTATCCTCAGCCTGAGCCACGCCATTTCTCAAGCCAGCGCGGAAACCTGCAGGGCGAGTGCAACGAGGCTCATATGAATTCAGCAGTTCGTCCCGCCCGACCGCCGCAGGTCCACGGAGCTCTACGACGTCCAGCACCTCAGGTCGACACGCTCGGCCGCGTCATCTACCCCGACCCAACGGCTGCGCCATGCTCCGTGGCGACAAGATCGACGGAAGGTCTTCGGAAGTCAGCTTCCAGCTTGACTCGGCCGACAGGCAACCTGCCTGTCGAGTCTTTGGGAAAAAGAGGGGCGAGCTAGAACCTCATCCGCCCAGATAGGCTGAAAAGCCTCTCAAGGAAGCCCGCCCCGAGAATGTCAGGCGACAGAATCTCCACAGGTGGAACCAAAAGGGGGCGGTTCTACGAATCTCGTTAGGGGAATTGTCACCGTCTGGCACGAGGATCGCTCAGCGATGGTCAGGGAATGTGAAGAAAAACAAACAAGATCAACCAAGGAGTAAATATGAAAAAGTGTATCACGATAGTAATTAGCTGCTCACTGGCGCTGGCCGCCGGGGCGATGGCCCAGCAGGAAGACGCGCAGCCGACACCGAAGAAGAAGCAGCACGAAGAGGGTCAGGCGGCTCAGGAAGCCGGATCGCCAGCAAAACAACAGGCCGAGCGGCCGCCCGCGCGACCCCACGCCGCGAAGAAGGCAAAAGAGCCAGTTGCCGCGACTGACAACGCCACAGCGCAGACTCCTGCAAAAGAGCCGGCTAACGTGACCCCCAATGCCAATGCGCAGAGAGGGCGTCACAACAAAGATCGGAACGCGCCCAAGGCGCCCGCGACGGCGAATAAGGCGGCCACCCCCGCTCCCGCCGAGGCCAATGCCCAAGCGCAAGCTTCAGCCGCGCCGGAAGCCAACAAGCCGAACCCGGGAGCTCGCAAACAGAACGCCCAGGCGAAAAAGCCGGATCTCCAGAAGATCAAGGCCCAGCACGCCAACTTCCACGCGCAGCCCAAGCCACAACAAGTCCCGGCGGTCACCTTTACCCAGAGCCGTCAGATCAGCGGCAGCGAACATTGGCAGGGCGAGAAATACAGTGTGTTTCGTTCCTACCGCCCCGAGCGGCACGACCAAGGTTGGTATCGCTCACGCTACAGCCGGGTCGAGCTCATCGGCGGCGGCTACTACTACTTCAACGCAGGTTACTGGTATCCCGCCTGGGGTTATCAGCCGTCGGCAGAGTATTACGTTTACGATGGACCGATCTATGCCGGTCGCCAGGCTGAACCGCCCGATCGCGTAATTGCCGATGTGCAAGCCTCGCTTCAGGAAATGGGCTACTACAAGGGTGAAGTCGATGGATTGCTCGGCCCGCTGACGCGCGAGGCGCTCACCTCCTATCAATCCGACAATGGGCTTTATACCACCTCGGCCATTGATGAGCCGACGCTCGATTCGCTCGGGATGGGTTGAGCCAGGCTAGCTCACAACCAAAAGCCGCCGAGTCTTGAACTTGGCGGCTTTTTCTGTTTCGGGGTATTGCAGCTCCGGCTTCTTCTCCTTTGGAACGTTCGTCAGTTCTACGTAATCTTGCGTTCCGCATTTGCTTTGAGCGGCGGCGGGATCACCGCCGGTCCAGTTACAATCGGCACTGGCAGCGGCGCGGGAGCATTCCTAGGGCCCAGTGGAGAGGTTAGGAGGCCCGCCAGTCTGACATCCAAAGCGGGCTGACCTTCAAGGGAGATGGCACCTATACCTATCAGCTAAATGCAAAAAAGCCGTGGGAATGCGGTGGCTGAGAATGGCACTTAGGCGTCCTCTAAGAGGTTTCTTCCCTCGTCGCGCGCCCAATGAAGGGTTGGGGCGCGATTCTCTCTTTAAGCGCCTAACGATATGAAAACCATCCTCTTGCTCACCATGTCCAACGCCTTCGTGAGCCTAGCCTGGTACGCCCATTTGAAATTCAAAGATTCACCGATCTGGATCGTCATCCTGGAGAGCTGGGGCATCGCTTTTTTTTATGTGTCTTTCAGGTCCCGGCGAACCGCATCGGCTCGTACGGAATGGAGCGTGCCGGAACTTAAAGTCCTGCAGGGATGCATCACTTTGGCCGTCTTCACGATCGTGGCCTACTTTCTGTTTCGCACTCCGCGGAAGTGGAACATCTGCGTCGCCTACGCCTTGCGCGTCGGGACGGTCTTTTCGCGTTAAATTCTAGCCGCCGGCTGCTCTGGAGAGTTCCTTCTGGCTGCCGAATCAACCCTTTAGCGGCGCGTCCTCCGTTTGGCCGGCGCGAGCCAGCCCGCGAACGAAGCCTGGCTTCCGGAACAAGCGCCAGGCATTATCCGCCTAACGACCAAAGGCCGCAGATTATTTCCGTAGGTAAGGGCACTGACCTGGAGGCGAATCTGGGCGGAAGGCGCTTTCCCCGCGGTTAATTGCCGCCGCGCGTTCCTCCTGGCCACCTGCCTAACGACTGCTCCTTTGTCTCCGCTTGCTCGAATGTCTTCGGGAGCGGAAAATCGGATCCGGTTAGGCGGGGAGACGCGGTTCCCTCCTGAAACGCGCAGGATCCTTCGCAGCGGCGATTTTATAGCATGAATGCAATCGCCGATTTTATCAGCCTGCTCCTGGGTCTGCACGTCGAGCCCAAAGATTTAACGTTTCTCCAAATCAGCCTTCGCGGCGTATTCGTCTTTGCCGCGGCCTTGCTTTTGGTGCGATTGAGCGATCGCCGCTCGCTCACCAAGAAATCACCCTTCGACGTTATTCTGTTGGTTATTCTCGCCTCGGTGCTGGCGCGGGCGGTCAATGGCAGCGCGAGCTTTTTCCCCACCTTAGGGGGCTCCGCCGTCCTGGTGTTTCTGCATCGCCTGCTCGCTTTCGCTTCCTGCCGGTGGCCCGCCATCACCGCCGTTATTAAGGGCAAGCCCGTGGTCCTGGTGCAAAAGGGCGAGTGGCAGCGCGCTGCCTTACGCCAGAACAATGTTGCGCCGGACGACGTGCTTGAGGACATGCGCTTGAACGCAAAAAACGAAGATGTCGCCAAGGTGAAAGTCGCGCGCCTCGAAGTAGGTGGAGATATCAGCTTCATCCTGCAGAGCGAGAATGCGTGAAACCCGACTTATCCAATGCAGCCATCGCCGAGTTGCTGGCTAAGGTAGCGGGGCGGCAGGAAGGCATCCGTCAGCCGGTCGCGGAGATGGCGGGGGCGGGAGCAGCGCGCGGTTATGATTACATCGCCGTGACCGATCATTCCAAGGGCTTGAAAATCGCCGGCGGGATCGATGAAGCGGCTCTTGCCCGGCAAGGCGCGGAGATCGCCGCGGCTAACGAATCGATGTCCTTGGGAGGAGGCAAGCTGCGCGTTTTGCGATCATCGAGATGAATCTCAACCCGCGCGATGAAGGCGATATGTCCCCAGCCGCTTTGTGCGAGCTCGATTTGGTTCTCGCTTCGTTTCACTCTTCTCTGCGCACGGCGGAGGATTAGACCGAGCGCTATCTTCGAGCCATCCGCTATCCCAATATCCATATTCTCGGACATCCACGCGGGCGCATTTATAACTATCCACTCGGACTCACGGCCGATTGGTCGTAGGCTTTTGCTGAAGCGGCAAACTCGATAAGCCATCGAGCTCGATTGTTACTCTGATCGCCAGGATCTAAACCTCGGCCTTCTGAAACTAGCGCGTGGCGCCGGCGTCCTAATCTCGTTAGGCACCGATGCCCATCATCCCTGGCAGCTTGGTTTCATTGAGCTTGGGTTGGCTGCGGCCTTGTCGGCGAACATTTCTTCTGACCGCATCATCAATTTCATGGCTCTGCCAGATTTGCGGAAATGGGCGCGCGACTCAGCCAGGGGCGGCTCAAGAGCGGGCGACCTGCGAATCGCAGGCAGTCACAATCACGCTATGCCTGCGAAGAAAAAACAACGCCCGAACCAGACGCAAACCGAACAACCGGGGCGCGAATACAAAATGCGGCCCCGTCCCGTAGCGGACGACCCGGAACATCGGGGAAGCGGAAAGTTGCGCGACAGGATCGCGCTCGTCACCGGCGGCGATAGTGGAATTGGCCGTGCGGTCACGATTGCTTTCGCGAAGGAGGGCGCCCATGTCGCGATCGTTTATCTGAACGAGCATCGCGATGCAAAAGAGACGCAAGCGCTCGTCGAGGAGGAGGGCGTCCGCTGCGTCTTAATCGCAGGTGACGTGGGCGATAAAAAGTTTTGTCGGAGTGCCATCAAGCAAACCGCGAAAGAGCTCGGCGGGCTCGATATTCTGGTGAACAAGGCCGCGGAACAGCATCCACAGAAGTCGATCGAGGAAATCACCGAGAAACAGTTGGTGAAAACATTTCGCACGAACATTTTCTCGATGTTCTTCCTGACGAAAGCGGCCATGAAGCATCTGCGGGCCGGCAGCGCGATCATTAACACGGCTTCGGTGACGGCTTACAAAGGCAGCCCGGAGTTACTCGACTATTCGGCCACCAAAGGGGCCATCATCGCTTTTACGCGCTCCCTTTCGCAAGCGCTGGCGACGCAGAAGATCGCGTCAACGCGGTGGTGCCCGGACCGATCTGGACGCCGCTCATTCCATCGACCTTTCCAGGAGCCAAAGTAGAGACCTTCGGCAGTGACACCGCGATGGAGCGCGCCGGCCAGCCGGAAGAGGTGGCATCGTGCTATGTCTTTCTCGCCTCCGATGACGCTTCCTATATGACCGGACAGGTCTTGCACCCCAACGGAGGAACGGTCGTTAACGGCTAACGTCTGAAGGCTAGCCGGCCGGCGGTGGCACAAGTGGGCCGCCGCAAAGGTGCGACTGGCGCCGGAAAGGCTTCGCCGCCGGAAAGGCTTCGCCGTTTACTTCGCGCGTTTCGATCAGACGGACGGTTCCCTCAGTGACCGGCGCTCTTGTCGAAACAAGCCCCGACAGTCCATAGGCCCGCCCTGCATTATGCAGCGCTCCCGCACGAGCTGTTCGTCGCGGCTCGAAAATTTTCGTGGTCGTCACAGAAGGAAAAAACACGAGCGGGTCAGCGAATGATCCAGAGGTTGCACGGGATCGCGTCGATGATCCACGCGCTCTGATACGGCAGGGTTGCGTCGGCGCCCGCTTTCGTTTCCAGCGGCACGGCGAGCAGATCGGCTTCCACGGCCTGGATGAAATCCGACGCCGCGAAGCCGGTGTTGCCGCGAATGCAGCGGGTCTCGATCGGGACCGGGGTCGCGCCGGCCGCGAGCACGAATTCCTGCAGCGCGAGTTCCTCTTCGTCCAGGGTGCGCGCGACGGTGCGGGGGGTTTTCCCGCGGCGGCGGGCGCGCGCCTTATCGAAGGTGGTGTAATTACGGATGACGTAGAGGCGCTCGCAATTTTCCCGCTCCGCAAGGTGCAGGGTGCGGCGCAACGCGCGCTGCGCGTGATCGCTGTATTCCGCCATGAAAACGATGTGACGGAACGGCTTCGGCTTCAGCGCCGGTTTCGTGAAGAGCATCACCGAGCAGCCCGCTTCGCGGACAAGGCGCCGGGCGACGTTGCCGAGAAATTGCCGGTGCACAGCTTCCTTTTCGAGCGCGCCCGCGATGAGCAGCTCGACGTGATTTCTGCGCGCCGCGGCAATGATGGCGCTCGCCGGATCGCCTTCTTCGTAGTGAATGGCGGAGTCGACGGGGAACTGCAGTTCCTTCAGAGCATCGGAGTATTTGCACGCCGTTGCAGCGTCTTTTGTGCCGACGTAGATGAAGCTCAAAGTCGAGCCGAAGCGGTCGCGCACCCGGCGGGCCTCGGTGAGGACGCGCAAAAAGCGCGGCGAGAAGGCCGCTGCCACCGCGATGGATCGGTAGGGGGATTCGCTCATTTCCCGGCTCTACTTTGGAGCGCGGCGGACGGAGGGCAAATCGGACGGTTTTTGGCCTAACGACGCGGCTTGCGCCTCGCGGGTGAGACACCCGCACTACACACGCCGCGATCGGCGCGTAGCGATGTAGCGCTGGTCTCTGCCCCGCCAGCCTCTGACCCGCCGGTCTCCCGCTTTGCAATTGCCGGTTCCTCTGCAACTTTTCGCACGATGCGGCGCGCGATTTATCCCGGGAGCTTCGACCCCGTCACCAACGGGCACCTCGACGTGATCGAGCGAGCGCGAAAACTTTTCGACGAAGTGGTGGTGGCGGTTGCGCATAACGATCAAAAGCAGCCGCTCTTTTCGCTCGAGGAGCGGCTCGACTTTTTAAGCCAAGTGACCGGGGACATCGATGGAGTCACCGTGGCGCCGCTCGACGGTTTGCTCGTCGAATTTGCGGTGCAGCAAAATGCCGGGGCGGTGGTGCGCGGCCTGCGCGCGGTTTCCGATTTCGAATTCGAATTCCAAATGGCGCTGATGAATCGCAAACTGGAAACGAGCGTGGAAACGATCTTCCTCATGCCAAAAGAGGAATACACTTACCTCAGCTCGCGCATCGTGAAGGAGATCGCGCGACTGGGCGGCGACGTTGGTGTTTTTGTGCCACCGTGTGTGGTGGAAAGTTTTCGGGAGAAGTTGAAGCGATGAACTCTGAAAGGTTTCGCGCGTGAAAATTCATCTGCGGCAGATCCCTGCGGAGGGCTTGCACCTGGAGGACGAAGAGGATTGCCCGATCCCGCAGCTCGATCCGAAAGAAGTGCGTTGTGCGGGGCCGCTCCGTTACGCGCTCGAGGTCGGGATTTCGGATGGCGCGCTCTGGGCCAACGGCGAGATCGCGCAACCGGTCGAACTGCATTGCGTGCGCTGCCTTGAAGCGTTCCCGTTCGAGATCACGGTGAAAGATTTCGCCGTGCACACGGACTTGGGCGGGCCCGAGGTGGTCGATCTCACGCCGTTCATGCGCGAGGATATCTTGCTGAATTTGCCGGCTTACCCGCATTGCGATCGCGAAGGCGGGCGCGTCTGTCCCGTGCCGGCGGTGCTGAAGAAGGAGGATGCGACTGCCGTCCTCGAGACGCGCCCGCCAGATTGGAGCGCGCTGGATAAGCTGAAGATTCGCGATTCGTGAATCGTGAATCGGATTGACCGAATCTCGATTCTCGAATCTCGGTTCTCGCGTTTGTCTTTTCGCAAAATCCTGCTTTCCTGATCCGCTCTTATGGGAGTCCCAAAACGCAAAACCTCGAAGATGCGCCTGCGCACGCGCAAGGCTTCGCATCGCTGGCAGCCGCCGCAACTGAACAAGTGTTCGCAGTGCGGCAGCACCGTCGCGTCACATACGGCCTGTCCCTCGTGTGGTTACTATAAGGGCCGGCAAGTGCTGACCGTCGACGCGTAGGTTTGGTTGAGCGGTTGAGAGGAGCGGATGTACCGCAGTAAATCCTCTCAACTTCTCAACCACTGAACCTCTCGACCATTTTCGTTTTGCATTCGCGGATTGAAAACCGCACAGTGGCGCCTCGATGAAAATCGCTCTCGACGCCATGGGTGGCGATTTCGGGCCGCCCCATCTGGTTGGCGGAGCGGTCCTCGCGCTGCGCGCGTATCCGCAAATCGAAAAACTCTTCCTCGTCGGCGATACGCCGCAGATTGAGTCCGAGCTGAAGAAGCAGAATTGCAACGACCGGCGCGTCGAGATCGTCCATTCCACCCAGGTCGTTGGGATGAGCGACGGCGCCGTGCAGTCCGTTAGGCGGAAAAAAGATTCCTCCGTCAGTCGCGCGGTCGATCTCGTAAAAAAGGGCGAAGCCGCCGCGATCGTCAGCGCCGGCCATACCGGGGCGGCCGTGGCGGCCACGGCGATTAAGTTGCGCATGCTGCCCGGAGTGGAACGGCCCGGCATCGCCTCTTTGGTGCCCACGGAAACCAACGTTTTCGTGCTCATCGATGCCGGCGCAAACAGCGATGCGCGCCCCGAGCACCTCGTCCAATACGGCATCATGGGCTCGGTTTATTCGCGCCACGTTTTGGGCTATCCAAAACCGTCGATCGGGCTCATGTCGATCGGCGGCGAAGACGTCAAAGGTACCGACCTAACGAAAGAGGTTTTCAAAATGTTAAAGAGCAGCACGCTCAACTTCCGCGGCAACGTCGAAGGGCATGATCTTTTCGAAGACCCGGTCGAGGTCGTGGTCTGCGACGGTTTTGTCGGCAACGTCATTCTCAAAACCTGCGAGTCGGTGGGCGACGCAATTTTTAAATGGCTCAAGCACGAGCTGACGAAAAACAAATTGCGCATGGCCGGCGCCTATCTTGCGCAAAATGCCTTCCGCGCGATCCGCAAAAAAGTGAGCTACGAAGAGTATGGCGGCTCGCCGCTCCTGGGCGTCAATGGCATCTGCATCATCGCCCATGGGGCGAGCACGCCGCTCGCGATCAAGAACGCGCTGCGCGTCGCGACTGAGTCGATTGAAGAGCAGGTCAACCCACATATCGTCGAGGAAATCAGTCGTTATAATGAAACGAACGCCCCGCTCGAGTCCGCAGTCCACTAAGCCTCAGCGCACCGTTTCCATCATCGGCACCGGCAGTTACGTGCCGGAAAGAATTCTCTCGAACGCCGATCTCTCGAAGATCGTGGAAACAGATGACGAGTGGATCACGAGCCGCACTGGGATCAAGCAGCGGCGCATCGCGGCGGACGACGAATTTACCAGCGACATGGGCGCCAAGGCCGCGCGAGCCGCGATGGAGCAAGCTGGCATTTCCGGCGACGAGATCGATCTCATTCTTGTCGCTACTGCCACGCCCGATATGGTTTTTCCCGCGACCGCCTGCTTTATCCAAACGAAGATCGGCGCGAGGAAAGCCGCTTGCCTCGACATCTCGGCCGCCTGCGCGGGTTTTCTTTTTGCGGTCGAGATCGCCCAGCAATTTATCATGTCGCACACCTACGACACGGTCCTAGTGATCGGCGCGGAAAAGCTTAGCTCTATCACCGACTGGACTAATCGCAACACCTGTGTGCTCTTCGGCGACGGCGCGGGTGCGGCCATTCTACGGCATCGCGGCGGCGGCACTCACGGGCTCATCAGCACCCACATCGCGAGCGACGGAAATTATGCCGATATTCTCTGGATGCCCGGCGGCGGCTGTAAGACGCCAATCACCCGCGAGAATGCCGACGACCACCTGCAGACGATCAAAATGTCGGGCAAGGAAGTCTATAAACAGGCGGTCAACTCGATGCTGGACGCGGCCAAGATCGCGCTCGATAAAGCTGGCCTAACGATCGACGACATTGCCTGCGTCATTCCCCATCAAGCCAACATCCGCATCATCGAGGCGATCGCCGGCCGGCTGAAAATTTCGGTCGACAAGTTTTTCGTGAATCTTGATTGCTACGGCAACACTTCGGCCGCGGCTGTGGCGATCGCGCTCGACCAGGCAAATCGGAGCGGGCGCATCAAAGTGGGCGATTATGTTTTGATGGTGGTTTTCGGCGGCGGACTCACCTGGGCCGGCTCGGTCATCGAATGGTAGCGTGCGCCGAGTGCTGCAGCGTCCGCTGTCCTGAGCGGATGGATTCACGCACAGACCGGTGCGCTGAGGAGAGCGCGCCCCACATTCGTTAGGCCGCGTCACGCTCTCCAGCGCGCATGCAGTCACGACGTAAATTTTCTCGGTCGTCTCAGCGCCTTCGCGCTGACGAAGATCGATCTCGGCGGCAAGACAATCGTCCCCGGTTTCATCGATGCGCACACCCATCCCGCGGTCGCAGGCCGCATGCATCTGCGGCAGGTCGATTGCGACCTGCGCACGATCGATGCGATCAAGGCGGCGATTCACGAGCGCGCCTCGAAAACTCCGGCCAGCGGCTGGGTCCTCGGGTTCAAATACGACGGCACGAAACGAGCGACCACCGGCCCTTGAACCTTGCCGATCTCGACGCCGCCGCGCCGGAGCATCCCGTTTACGTCGCGCATCCCGGCGGCCACACCGCGTATGCGAACTCACGCGCTCTTGCGATGGCGCGGGTGACAGACGCTATTCCCGATCCAGCAGGCGGACGTTTCGACCGCGATCCGCGACGGGCAAACTCAACGGGCGCATCAGCGAAAAAGCGACCGATGTTTTCGACAAGATTATCCCGGAAGTAAACAGCCGCGAAGACTACCGCAAAGGCGTGCAGCTAATCTCCCGGATGCTCTCGCGTGCCGGCATCACCTCGGTCCATGACGCCTGGGGCTCGCACGACGATCTGCGCGCCTATCGCGACGCGCGCGAGGCGGGCGAACTTTCGGTGCGGGTTTATTGCCTCATCGGCTACGGTGAGATCGATCGCATGATCGCCGTCGGCATACGCACCGGGTTCGGTGACGAATGGGTCCGCGTCGGTGCGATGAAGATGATCTGCGACGGCTCCATCTCCGAGCGCACGGCGCGGCTTTCCCAAGCCTACATCGGCCGGCCTAACGACTTCGGGATTCAAGTCACCTCCGACGAAGAGCTCTACGCGATCGGACGCAAAGCGCATGAAGCGGATTGGCAAATCGGAGTGCACGCCAATGGCGATGTCGCGATCGACACGGTCCTGCGGGTCTACGAGCGGCTGCAGCGCGAGCGGCCGCGGCGCGATCCGCGCTTCCGTCTCGAGCATTGCACGGTGATCAATGATGCGCTCGTCCAACGCATCCGCGCGCTCGGTGCGATCCCCACCCCCTTCGCGGCTTACGTTTATTATCATGGAGAGAAGTTTCACGAGTACGGCGCTGAGCGCCTTGGGCATATGTTCGCGCTGCGGAGTTTTCTTGATGCTGGAATTCGCGCCGCCTCGGGCTCGGATTATCCGCCCGGACCCTTCGAGCCAATGATGGCTTTGCAATCCGCCGTCACGCGCACGGATGCACAGGGAACATCTGGGGCCCGCAACAGCTCATCACCGTGGAGGAAGCGTTGCGCGTGCAAACCCTCCACGGCGCCTACGCCTCCTTCGAAGAGAATCTGAAAGGCTCGATCACGCGCGGCAAGCTCGCCGACCTTATCGTCCTCGGGCGCGATCCGCTGCGTGAGGAACCGTCAACGCTTGTGAGTATTCCGATCGAGCGAACGATGGTTGGCGGTCGCTGGGTTTTCGAAGCGTAACCAGGAGTCGAGGTGATGGTTGATGGCTGATGGTTGACGGAAAGCGACGGCACATGAACCATCAACCATTCCATCAACCATCAGCCATCAGCCATCAGCCATCAGCCATCAGCCTCGTGTGGCAACGTAGTCGCCATTGCGAGCTGCTTTTCTGAACCGACATGGAACGCCGTCTAACCGCTATTCTTGCCGCCGACGTGGTCGGATATAGTCGCTTGATGGGCGCGAACGAGGCCGGCACGCTCACCGCAGTTAATACCATTCGAACTGATATCATCGACGGCGAGATCGCCGGGCATCAGGGCCGCACCGTTAAGCTGACCGGCGATGGCATGCTCGTGGAATTCCCGAGTGTGGTAAGTGCGCTGGCGTGCGCCGTGGAAGTTCAGCGCCAGGTCCGGGAGCGAAACGCGGATATGCCGCAAGATCGCCGCATCGAATTCCGGATCGGCGTTAACCTTGGCGATGTGATAGTCGAAGGCGAAGACATTTTTGGCGACGGCGTGAATGTGGCAGCGCGCCTGGAGAGCGTGGCCAGCCCCGGCGGAATCGCCATCTCCGATTCGGTGCGCGAGCGCGTCGGCAATCGGCTGGATCTTGTGTTCGAGGATATGGGCGAGCAAAAGCTCAAGAACATCGAGAGGTCGATTCGCGTTTACAACGTCGCGCTGGAAGATTCCGCGGTGATCAAGGCGCATGACGCCGCTTCCGCGCTACCCGGAAGGCCCTCAATTGCCGTCCTTCCTTTTAACAACATGAGCGGCGACCCGGAACAGGAGTATTTCAGCGATGGGATCACCGAGGACATCATTACTGATCTGTCAAAAATTTCCGGGCTCTTCGTTGTCGCCCGTCACGCCGCGTTTACGTATAAGGGCAAACCTGTAAAGATGCAGCAAGCAGGTCAGGAGCTTGGGGTTGCTTTTATTCTGGAAGGGAGCGTGCGAAAAGCCGGGGCGCGCGTGCGGGTGACTGGACAGCTCATCAGGAGCAAGGACGGCGGTCATGTTTGGGGGGAACGCTTCGACCGCGACTTAACCGATATCTTTGCCATCCAGGACGAAATTACCCATGCGATCGTAGAACAGTTAAAGGTCGAGCTTCTGCCGCAAGAGAAGGAGTTAATCGGGCGGGCGCCCACCGAGAATGCCGAAGCTTACACTTACTATTTGAGAGGTAGAGAATTCCTCCACCGGCATTCCAAATTCTACTACCAGTTGGCGCGGCGCATGTTCGCCAAGGCGGTAGAGTTAGACCCGCTCTATGCACGCGCCTATGCCGGTATTGCCGATTGCGACTCGTTCCTATTCCTGCACTACCATGAGGATGTCGGGATCGACGGCATTCTGGCCAACACTGCGAAGGCGCTCGCTCTGGATGACAAACTCGCCGAAGCGCATGCGCCGCGAGCGGTCGGGCGACGATACGAGGAGGTCATGGCGGAGTTCGAACAGGCAATTGCGCTCGGCCCTGATTCATTCGAGGTGCATTACCTTTATGCTCGTGCCAGCTTCGCGCAGGGCAAAATCAAGCAAGCGGCCGCGCTTTTCGAGCGCGCCGCCGAAATCAGGCCGGACGACTATCAATCCATCTGCCTGTTGATCCATATCTATCGGTCGCTTGGCCGTGATCACGATAGCAAAGATGCCGGACGAAGAGACATCAAACTAGCCGAGCGTGAACTTATCCTTCACCCCGAGGATCCGAGGCCGGCGCATCTGGGGATTGCGGCACTCATCGAACCAGGTGAAACGGAGCGTGCCAGGGAGTGGATATCTCGAGCATTGGCGATCGCTCCTGACGATCCTCTTACTCAGTATAACGTGGCGTGCGGCTACACGAAATTAGGCGCCATCGACGCTGCGTTGGATTTGCTGGAACGTTCCGTCCCACGCCTTGGTCCAGAGCTTACGGAGTGGATCAAGCACGACTCCGACTTCGATGGTATCCGAAGCCATCCACGTTATCAGAAATCACTCGAACTGATCCGATAGAGAAAAACCAGAGGCACTCTTAATTTCCATGCTCATTGATACTCACGCTCATCTCGATTATCCCGATTTTGCCCCGGACTTTCATGAAGTTCTCGCGCGCGCGACCGCCGCTGGCGTGAGTCGCATCCTAACGATCGGCACTTCGATCGCTAGCAGCCAGCGCGCGGTCGACCTGGCAGAAAAATATCCGAATGTTTTCGCGGTGATCGGCGTTCATCCGAGCTCCGCCGAGGAGGCGGAGGACGACGTCATTACGCCGTTGCGCGAGTTGGCGAAAAGTCCGCGCATCGCCGCGATCGGTGAGACCGGTTTGGATTATCATCATCTGCCGAGCGCGGCGGTCGCGCACGAACACAAGAATCAGGTGATCTCGCAAGCGCTCCAGGCCGAGACGGATGACGAAATCGAAGGCAATCTGCACGATGGCGCGCTCAAAAGTAAACAAGCCAGCCTCTTCCAGCAGCAGCTCGATCTCGCGGTGGAACTCGGCCTTAACGTCGTCATTCACCAGCGCGATGCGTGGGAGGACACGCTTGAGATCATGCGCGAATACGGGCGCAAAGTGAGCGGCGTTTTTCATTGCTTCGGCGGGACCCGCGAACAGGCCGAGGAAGTGCTCGCGCTCGGTCACCTCGTTTCGTTTACCGGCATCGTCACATTCAAGAACGGCGCCGCCGTGCGCGATGTGGCCGCAGGGCTTTCGTTAGGCGAATTCATGGTCGAGACGGATTGCCCCTATCTCGCGCCCGAGCCGCACCGCGGGAAACGATGCGAGCCGGCGCACACCCGTCTGGTCGCGGAAAGTATCGCTGCGGCGCGCGGCATCAGTCTCGAGGAAGTGGCCCGCGCCACGACTGAGACCGTAGAGGAATTTTTCCGGCTCGGACGCGCTTGATGCACCCCCATTGTCATCCCGAGCGCAGCGAGGGGCCTCGCAAGCCACCCGGGTCGTTGCTTGTGAGGTCTCTGGCTGCGCTCGGGATGACAAATCTAAGCGCCCGGTGCAGGTCGTGGGCCGGGCGAATGGCCGCCGCAATTCTCTTATCGTTAGGCAGCTCCTGCGCCACGCCGGACCGGCATCATGAGGTCATCATCAGCATTCCGGAGCAACGGATGGCGCTGCTCCAGGACGGTGTTCCGCTCGCCAGCTACCCGGTTTCCACTTCCAAATTTGGCTTGGGCGACGTTCCCGGCAGCAGCGGGACGCCGTTAGGCAAACTCGAGATCGCGCGCAAGATCGGCGCGGGCGCGCCGGCTGGCGCGGTCTTCAAAGATCGTCAACGAACGGGCGAGATCGTTTCGCCTGACGCCCCGGGCCGCGATCCGATCGTGAGCCGGATTCTTTGGCTGCGCGGGCTCGAGCCGCAAAATGCGGACGCGTTTTCCCGCTACATCTATATCCACGGCACGCCGGAAGAGCGGAACATCGGGCTGCCCGTGAGCTACGGCTGCGTGCGGATGCGCTCGCGCGATGTGATTGAGCTTTTCGATATTGCCGGAACCGGTGCGCGCGTAACCATCACGATCGAGCCGCTAGAAGCGCTTGTGCCCAGCCTCACCCCCGCCGCGGCGCGCGTTGCCAGTGCCGCGCCGCTTCCGGACGTGCAAGTTCGTTAGGGCATTTGCCCGAGGTGCTCCTGTGCTCTGAGTCGCGAGAGGGTCGGGCTATATGCTTATGCGGCCAGAGAGATTCCCCTCTGACCGCAAAGTTTAGACCTTGGGTAAGTACAGCCTAGGGCATGGTGACTTTGTCGATCTCACCCATTCCGGGAGGACCAAAGCCCCAACTGGAGACATAGATATTGCCGTCAGGTCCGAAGGTCATGGCCGTCGGAAGGTTTAGACCTGTGGCAATCTCATCGCTGGTTCCATCGGAATGGAGACGCAAGATCTTGCCTGTGCCGGGCGTCGGGAATTCATTCCCGCCGGTCGTATTCTCGAGAACGTAGAGCTGCTTCCGACTGTCGAAGGCCAGGCCCAGGATAGTGGTGAATCCCGTGGCAAATGTCTTTACCTGGCCAGAGGGTGACACTTTCAGAATGACCTGTGTTCCGTCAACGATCGGAAAAGTTCCTAGATTTCCGACGAAGAAGTTATTTCCATCATAAGCAAGCGCGGTCGAGTCGATATGTTGTCCTTCGAACGCTGAGATATCGAGGATGCGCCGGATTCTACCGTCCTCTTGTATGCTATCTAACTCATCGTGATTTGGCTCAAGCGCCACCAATTGTCCCTTCACGGCAAGCATGCTGTACCAGCTACCATCAGGCTCAAAGCCAGGCCCTTCGTGCGGGAAGAGTGTGGGATGAGTCTGTTGGAAAGTCGAGAGATCGGCGACTTGCGTCGTCGAGCCATCGGCGTTGACCCGCAGCACGCTGGCCACGGTCCCGGCAAGCCCATGGGAGCAGCCTCCGCCCGCGGAGAGCGCATACAGGGTATTGCCAATGAACGCCACATCTGCGATGCCGAGCACATCGCCAAGCGCATTAATTGATGACGGCAGATTATCGGCCACGGTTGTAACAGTCCCGTTGTGGTCGATCTTGGAGATGCGAGAAGTAAAGCCGCCGGTGTAGGGACCAACGGGCGGTTCGACTTGGTCACAGAGTCCGTCCGTGGATAAGTTACCTCCGGAGCCGGCCTCAGCCACATAGAGCTGACGATCAGGCCCGAATTCCAGTCCGCGCGGATATTCCAAGCCAGTGGCAAAGACGGTGACGTTGGATTGAGCCAAGGCGGAAGCCGCCAGGCACATGAGGAGCAGGCCGCTCATGACGAGCGGGCGCGAGTGGGTCGCTCGGCGAGCGAGATTAACAAGGATATTTTTCAAAGTTAGGTGAGTGAGTTAATAGGTGCGTTGTTTTGTATTCACTCGTTTCAACGGGAAAAAGGGCGCGGCCTTGCAAAAGGATTTCAAAAATCGTCGGCGATGATCATCCCGGACGGAGTGCAATGAAGTCGAGGTATCCAGCAGTAGTAATTCTTGGCTTTGCGGACGAGGCGTCTGGAGAATGCGGCGGCGGAAGACCGGCATCTTGCCGAGTCAGTCAGAATGTTTGACTCCGAAAGGGCTTCTGGTCGGGATGTCGCGCGCGTCCCTCTCTTAGCGGGAGAGATTCGGCTTGAGGGAGGCGACGAGTTTCTCGAAACGCGGATCGTCGCGCAACGCGTCCCAGCCCGGATCGAGCAGGAGATCGCCGTAGGACGCGCCGTAAGGTAATTCGAGAGAAGCTCGAGCTGCTCGATCGCGTGGGTTTTGTCTCCGACCGAGGCGTAGATGGCTGTGAGCTTCTCGGCGCGAGTTTCGCTTTGAAAAGGATCCTTGATCATCCCGAGGTGGACGCCTTTTTCCGCTTCGCGCACGGCGTCACCTTTGCGACCGAGGCCCGCGTCGCACGTCGCGAGGTAGGTCAGGGCCTGGTCTTCGTTCCTGGTGCGTCCCCATGTTGTGTCGATGTTTTTTCGCGCCGCCGCGAAGATCGCTTGGGCTTGTTGTTCGTCGCGACGAAAATGTGCGACTGCCCCATCCGCGCAGCTGTTCGGGCGAAGTCCGAGGTAAATATCGGGTGCGATGTCCGGCGGAGTTAGGTTGATAATACGGCCGGCCGCTTCGTAATCGCGCTCGTAGAGAGCGGCGGCAAACCGCGCGCTCCAGATCTCGTCGGTTGGACTGAAGTCGAGCGGGATTTGGGCGAGAAGAGATTGTGCGGCGGCCGCGTCACCGGTATCGAGCGTGAACTCCGCCGATTCCAGCTGAAACCAGTAGGATTGCGGTGCATTGCTCGTGGCGTCTTTGGCGAGAAGCCTGGCCCACTCATGATAACGGCGCGTGGCTCGGTAGAACTGGCCAAGGTGATACCTGACTTCGTCATTGCGTGGGTCGAGGTCGAGCGCCTTTTCCAAATTGCCGCACGCAACGTCCCAATGGCTTTGCCGGTAATCGATCTCGCCCGCGATCCGCAGCACTTCGGAGTCGTTAGGCAAAGTGCGGCGCGCCATGGCCACTTCGGTGCGCGCGCGTTCGAGTTCGCCGTGATGAAGATAATAGCGCCCTAACTCCCGATGCGCCTCGCCCAGATTTGGCCGCAGCCGGAGCGCGGTCTCGGCCGCTTTTTTTGCCAACGGAAGGTGAACAATCGGTTCACCCAACCCGGAAAGATCGCATTCTGTTTTCGCGAGAGCGGACCAGGCGAGCGCGAAGGCCTGATCGTGTTCCGTCGCCTGTCGTAGGAGCGTCACCTTCTGCGCCAGGCTTTTTTGCGCGCCCCGCCCATTCTCCCAAACGTCGATTTTCCGGGCTTCGGTATAAAGTTCATAGGCCCTGAGATCGGCCGTCGGTGGCTCCGCCATGGCGGCCCGCTCGGCTGGCGAAAGCTTGCTCGTGAGCTGGTCGGCAATCTCCTGCGCGATCTCGCTCTGGAGGGCAAAGAGATCTGCGACGTCGCTGTCGTAGTGGTCGGCCCACAGATGCGCGTCGGTGCGAGCGTCGATCAATTGCGCGCTCACGCGTACACGATTGCCCTCGCGCTGCACCGTGCCCTCCACCAGTTTGGCGACGCCGAGGGCGCGGCCGATTTGCCGGGCGTTGCGCGGCGCGCTGCTGGCATACTGCATAGCCGAGGTGCGGCTGATGACTTTGAGGTCGTCGATCTTAGCGAGGTCGGAGAGGACCTCATCCTGCACGCCGGCCGCGAAGTAGGCGTTTTGTTTGTCGTCGCTCAGGTTTTCGAAAGGGAGAACCGCGATGCTCTTTTCCGGAGGCGGTTCGGATTGAGTTATGCTCGTTAGGGAAATTCGCGGCTCGGGTCCGGCGAGGATTTTCTGGAAGCGCGGGTTCTTTCGTAGTGAATCCCACTCCCAGCGCAAACGCAGATCGGAAAGGGTCAGGCTCGCCGGGAAATCGGGCCAGTCGAGAGCCCCGGGCCTGGTCAGCAGCCGCTCCACCAGATCAATCGCTCGGTCCTCCTCACCGAGAAGCGCATAGACGAGCGCGAGCCTCGCTTCCGCGCGCGCGCGCAGGAGCGCATTGTGAGAGGCGGGCCCACTCTGCACTGCGCCGAAACTTTCCCGGAGAGCATCTTCGCGGCGGTGCATGTAGGCGTAGAGCAAGCCGAGTTGACTCTGCCGCGCCGCCTCCTCGGGAGCGTTTCGGGCCCAGTCTTCGAACCGTGGCGCCGCGGCCGCGAAGAAGCGTCGAGCGGAACCTGCGTCGCCGCGCGCGAGCGCGGAGCGACCGAGGAGAAAATCCTTCATTCCGGGCGCACTGCGCGAAAATTCCGGTCGCGCATAGTCGCGCAAAATCTTTTCCGCCCCGGCGTAATCTCGCCCCAGCATCGTCAGGTCCCAGTGGGATTCCGTCACAATGCCGTCCGGATCAATTTCGGGCGCAACACTGCGCAGTGTCTTGATCGCGGCCGCGGAGTTTCCGTCGCGGAAGATATTGAGGTAAGCGAGGCTGATCGTCGCGTCCGCCGAATCGGGCGCGAGTTTCAGCCCACGCTCAAAATTGGTCGTCGCTCCCGCCCAATCGTGAACGAAAATATGATTATCGCCGGCTCGGAGAAACGCTGCGGGATTGCGAGGGTCGCGCTCTTCCGCGCGCCTGCTAGCGACGAGCGCTTCCGCCCACTGCCCTTGGACACAATAGAGAGAGCTAAGGAAATGAAGATCCGGGTCGTTAGGCGCTCTCTCCCGCGCCAATAAGAGTTCGCAGAGAGCGAAAGGGTAATTGCGCTCATTCAGATAAAGGCAGATCCCCAGGGCCAAATGCCCTGCCGCGAGCGAAGGAGACAAACGTAGCGCTTCGTCTGCTTCGGCGCGCGCCTTCGCCTTGGCGGCGGGGTTCATGGGAGAGACGGTTCCGAGCGAAGTTTCGACGACGGAAAGCCGGGCATGTGCGAGCGCAAACCGCGGGTCCAGCGCGATCGCTCCCCCATAGAGTTCCTCGGCGGCCTTGTAGTCCGCGCTGGATGCGCTGACTGTGCCTTCCCGTCCGCGCGCCTCCAGATAAAGTGCGTAAGCCGCAGGATTGTCAGTTGGCGGCTTGCTTAGGCGCGCCGTTTCCTGTGGTGCCAACCGGGCATGAAGAGCGGTCGCGATTTCGTCGGCGACCTTGCCTTCCAGGACCGTCGCCACGCCTAACGCCTGCCCGATTTGCCGAATGTTGCGCGCGCCCGGTTGGTAGGCCATCACGCTCGCGCGGCTGATCACTTTAAGCTCGTGAATTTCGGCGAGGCTGGTGAGCACATCGTCCTGCATTCCTGCGGTGAAAAAGACGTTTATCTTTTCGCCGCTGAGATTTTCGAAAGGCAGCACCGCGATCGATTTCTCCGGGGGCGGCTTCGATGCGACGAGCCGTTTCCGGTGTTGCGTCTTTCTGCTTAGGGCAAACGCCGCCCCGAGAAGAAGAGCGCAAGTCATGGCCATGAGGATCCGGCGCGGCCGGCGGCGAGCAGCGAAAAGCGCGGCCCGGCAGCGCTCGATCGCGAGCGCCAGCTCGCGAGCCGATTGCGGGCGCTCGTTAGGATCGGCCGCGAGCATTGCCCGGAGGAGTCGTCCCAGGGGCTCCGGGATTTTCGCTCCGCCAAATTCCACTGCTTCCAGCGGGGGCTGCAATCGCCCCTCACCGGTCTCCGGCGGCCGGCCGCTGAGCGCATAGCTAAGCGTCGCGCCTAACGAATAGATGTCCGAGCGCACATCCGGCTTTCGTCCGTTGGTCTCGAATTGTTCCGGGCTGGCAAAGCCCGGCGTGCCGGTGAAGCCGCTGCTCGCCGACCCACTCTCGACCACTTCCTCGGTCACGGCTTTGGCGAGGCCGAAATCGATCACCTTCGCGAAGGGCGGCCCGCGGTCGTCCTGCTCGTTAGGCACAAGCATCAGGTTGCTCGGCTTCAGATCGCGATGGACCAGCCGGTGTTTCTCGGCGGCGAGGAGGGCGCGCGCGACCTGGGCGCCGATTTCCACGACCAGCTCCGCGCCTAACGAACCCTCGCGTCCCACCCGCGCTTCCAAGGTTTCTCCCTCGACCAATTCCATCGCGTAAAAGCAATGGCCTTCCGCCGTTTCGCCGAAGTGAAAGACGCTTGCGACATGAGGATGGCGCAGCCGCGCGGCGACCCGGGCTTCCTCGTGGAAGCGGGCGCGCGCCTCCGGCTGATTTGAGTAGCGCGCGCTGATCACCTTCAGCGCCACCGGTGCGCCGAGATTCAGATCGACCGCGCGATAAGTGATCCCCATCGCGCCACGACCGAGTTCGGCGAGGCCGTTGCCATCGTCGGCCAGGCTTACCTCGTAATGTTGGAACTGCCGCGCGTTCGTTTCGTTTCCCGCCGCCCGCGAGCAGGCAACGCAAACAACCCGGCGCACCGGCGCTCAGACCCAGCGGCGTGCCGCAAAGCTCACAAGATCGCGCTTCCTCTTCGGCGGGAGCCATGACGGTAAGGGCTTTCAATCACGCTGCGGCGATGAGAATGCGCGAGAGCTGTCGCAGCTCTTCATCCACGTCGTCGGCGAAACCGATCGTGCGGGCTACTTCCTGGCGGAGGAGGCCGCGATAGCGCACGCGCAGCCGCGAAAGATGACTGCGCAAAGTGTCGATCGGCATCTGGAGACGCGCGGCGATTTCCTCCTGCCGCGGCAAATCCGAGCCTCCGGCGACAAAAGGTTTCAGCTCGCGAAAAATTTCCTCCTTTTTCTCGGCGCGAAACTCGCTCGCCAAATTCTCGAGCGCGCGCGAGACCAGCGCCACGGCCCAGCGTTGCTCCTCATCCAGCGTCGCGACTTCGCTTGCGTGCAGTTGCTCGACGGCGTGCAGTTCGTCATCCAGAAGCACGATTTCTCGGTCGCCACCCCGTTTCGCGGCTCGCTCTTTTTCCCAGGTGTCGACGAGGTAATTCTTCAACGACGCGAGCAGGAACGACCGAAACTTACCGCGCGCGCTCTCGGTCTGGCCGTAAATTTTCTTGCGGAGAAAATGGCTGAAAAACCCTTGGACTAAGTCCTGCGCATCCGCCGGCGCATAGCCGCGACGCCTAACGAAACTGTAAAGCGGCGGCCAGTAATCGCGGCAGAGCTGCGCGACGGCGGCGTCCTCCTCCCGGCAGGCGGCGACTACGCTCCAGCGCGTGGTGACGAAAGGCACGCCGCCTCTTTGCAGGGTCCCAGGAAGCGCTTTCACGCCGCCAAAGGTACGAAAGCGCCTCCTTGCTGGCAAGCTTTCGCGCAAGAGGGTCGAAGATGAAAGACCGAAGCGACCGGTTAGGGCATTTGCCCGAGGTGCTGCTGCGCAAGCGGACGCGCGAGTAACTTCATGTCGGCGTCGACCATGATTTGGACGAGCTCGCGAAAGCGCACTTTTGGTTCCCAATCCAAAACGCGCTTCGCCTTGGCGGGATTGCCGATCAGGAGATCCACTTCAGCCGGGCGCTCGTACCGTTCGTCGTGCTTCACGTATTCCTTCCAATCGAGATCGACCCGGCCGAAGGCGATGTCGAGAAACTCGCGGATGGTGTGGGTCTCGTTCGTCGCGAGGACGAAGTCGTCTCCTTCGTCATGCTGCAGGATGCGCCACATGCCTTCGACGAATTCCGGAGCGTATCCCCAGTCGCGTTTCGCGTCGAGATTTCCGAGGAAAAGCTCGTGCTGCAGGCCGTGTTTAATCGCCGCCACGGCGCGGGTGATTTTGCGCGTCACGAAGGTCTCGCCGCGGCGCGGACTTTCATGGTTGAAGAGGATGCCGTTGCTTGCACAGAGCCCGTAGCTCTCGCGGTAATTCACCGTCGCCCAATAGGCGAATACCTTCGCCACACCGTAAGGGCTGCGCGGCCAGAAGGGCGTCGTCTCGACTTGCGGAACCTCCTGCACTTTGCCGAACATCTCGCTGCTGGACGCTTGGTAAAAACGGGAGCGGATGCCGGTCTCGCGGATCGCTTCGAGGATGCGGATGGTGCCGAGGCCAGTAACATCTGAGGTGTATTCGGGAATATCGAAACTGACGCGGACGTGGCTCTGCGCCGCAAGATGGTAGATCTCATCCGGCTTCAACTCGTAGATGAGTTTTACCAAATTAACCGAGTCGCTCAAGTCGCCGTAATGCAGAAAAAGGCGCACCCCGTTGATGTGCGGATCGGCGTAAAGATGATCAATGCGCACGGTGTTGAAGGTGCTCGCACGGCGGATGATGCCATGAACTTCGTAACCTTTTTCGAGCAGGAGATCGGCCAGATAACTGCCGTCCTGCCCGGTGATGCCGGTGATTAATGCTTTCTTCATGGGCATCCCCGTTTATCTCAGGCCGCGTGCCGCAGCAAACATTTTAGACGGCTGTCGCGCCGGCATTCGCGAGCACAGCTCTTTGCGCCTCGATCAAATCCACAATCCCTTTTTGGCCTAACGACAACATTTGCAGTAGCTGCTCGTGCGAGAAAGTCGCCTCTTCACCGGCGCCCTGGATCTCGACGAGGGCGCCCTCCTCGGTCGCGACGAGGTTGAGATCGACCGTCGCAGCCTTGTCCTCTTCGTAGTTCAAATCGAGCAGCGCCACGTTCTCGATGACGCCAACGCTGATCGCCGCGACGAGCGTCTTGATCGGAAGTTCCGCTAATCTCTTTTCCTCAACCAGCCGCCGGCATGCGAGCGTAACCGCGAGGCTCGCGCCCGTGATCGCGGCCGTCCTTGTTCCGCCGTCGGCTTGCAGAACATCACAATCGACCCAGATCGTACGCGGCCCGAGCTTTTCCAAATCGACCGCCGCCCGCATCGAGCGTCCGATGAGCCGTTGAATCTCGCTGCTTCGTCCATCGAGACGACCTTTGGAAACATCGCGCGGCTTTCGCGTGAGGGTCGAATAGGGCAACATCGAATATTCCGCCGTCAGCCATCCGCCACTGATGCGCTGTTCTTTCATCCAGCGCGGAACGTTTTCCTCAATCATTACGGCGCACACGACGCGCGTGTTGCCCATCGAGATCAGGACCGACCCGCTGGCGTGCGGTGCGATGCCGCATTGGAAAGCGACGGGACGCGATTGGTCGGGGGCGCGGTCGTCGAGGCGGATCATTGCCGGCCAAAGTAGATGCTGACGCCGCGGACGCTAACGTCAATTTCGGTTGTTGACTTACCCCGTTTGCGCACTCCGAATCAGTTTGAAACAAAAATTCTGCCGAAAAATTCACTTTCCGGGTTGACGGCGAATTGCTCCGCGCTATTTTCGCAATCCCGTCAGAAGCGGGCCTCGGGAGTTCTCGAGGTGGTTCTCGCATATCTGGACTGCAAATTGGAACTCAATTTTGTCCCGGCTGAGACACGGCAACCCGCCTCCGCGAAAGCTACGGCAAGGGGGCCGCGAATCACAGTCGGCGCCAGAATTGAGTTTTTTGTCGTCTGGAAGATGCGCAGCACCCGCTGGTTCTTTGAAATCTACATACAGGGTAGTAAAAACAACTTTTTAGAGCTGAGTCTGAGAAATACGACCGGAAGGTAAGATGTCCGGTCCGAGAGTTTCAGTTATCAAAGATCTCTGGTCCTGCGCAAGCGGGACTTAGAACAGATTGATCAAGCTACAAAGAGCACATGATGGATGCCTTGGTGCCAATAGGCGATGAAGGACGTGGCTAACTGCGATAAGCCTCGGAGAGCGGTAAACACGCTTTGACCCGGGGATTTCCGAATGGGATAACCTGACTGGAGTAATGTTCAGT
>JACDGM010000098.1 GCA_013815325.1 Chthoniobacterales bacterium | reverse complement strand
GTAAAAACCGACTTCCCGGCGGAGCTGCCAATCGCCGGAGAAAAAAATACACCGGGCTAATCGTGCAAAACCTGCTCGACAACGCGCGCAAATATAACCGCCGCGGCGGAACCATCCGAATCAGCGCGCAGACCAGCGGCAACCAGGTGGAATTGCGCGTGGCCAACACCGGCCGCGGCATCTCGGTCGAGTCGCAGCCCGATATTTTCGAGCGCTTCCATCGCGCCGGTGCAGGCGAAGATGTGCCCGGCCACGGCCTCGGCCTCAACCTCGCGCGCGAGCTCATGCGGTTGCACGGCGGCGAGCTGAGTCTCGTTCGTTCCGATGCGGAATGGACGGAGTTTCGCGCGCTCTTCGCCGCGGCCGCGAGCGCGAACGGCGCCCACGGATGAAAGCGCCGCTCCTCGGCGCCTGTCTCTTGCTCGCCGCCCCCTGCGCAGCCTGCGCGCAAGATTTCGTCGATCGGATCGATCAAGCCCTAACGATAAGCACATTCCACGACGAGGTGCGCGCCCGGCTCAGTGGCCTGCTCGATCTGGAGTATTACAATTTCTCGCAACCACCGCCCGGTTTGATCCGCGCGGACGGTCACGATATTCTGACCCCGCGGCTCAGCATGTTTCTCGATGCGCAGCTTGGATCGCGCGTTTACTTCTTCGCCCAGGCAAGGTTCGACCAGGGCTTCGATCCCTCCGATCGGGGCCGCACACAGGTGCGGCTCGACGAATACGCGTTGCGCGTGACCCCGTGGAGCGACGGGCGCTTCGCTTTGCAGGTGGGCAAGTTTGCGACCGTCGTTGGCGGCTGGATCGAGCGCCATCACTCTTGGGATAATCCGTTCATCAATGCCCCCCTGTCCTACGAGACCGCGACTCTGGTCTCTGACAAGGAGGTGCCCCTAACGGGTCAGAGCTTTCGCGCCGTGCCCGGTTTCGACAAATACGAATTCCTCCCGATCATCTGGGGGCCGGTTTACACTCACGGCGCTTCGATCGCCGGACGGGTCGGAATTTTCGAATACGCTGCCGAAATAAAGAACGCGCCGGTCGCCTCGCGCCCGGAAACGTGGAATGACTACGACTTCGGCCACCCCGCAATTGATCTGCGGGTCGGGCTGCGGCCTAACCCGGCTTGGCGCTTCGGCCTCTCGGCTGCGGAAGGGTCTTACCTTAAGGCGGACGCGCGGCCACTACAGGACGCAGGCTCGGTGGGCGAATACCGGCAGTACCTTCTCGGGCAGGACATCAGTTACGCGCGCGGGCACCTGCAAATTTGGGCGGAAGCGTTCGAGTCGCGTTTCGAGATCCCGCGCCTCGGTGACTCCGACGTCTTCGCGTATTACCTGGAAGCGAAATACAAGCTTACGCCGCAACTTTTCGGCGCGCTACGCTGGAACCAGGAATGGTTCGCGAGCGGCCGCGATCCGGCGGGTCAGCCGGTGGCCAATGGGCACGACATCTGGCGTGCCGAGGCGGCCTTTGGTTATCGTTTTACCGAACACACGCAGTTAAAACTGCAGTACAGCCTGGTCCACGGCGACTTCGTTTCGGAAAACCTTAACGGCACTTTCCTGGCTCAGTTCACCATCCGTTTTTTGAACCTCTCGTTCGACGGGAAAAGTAACAACCACGTTACCTGAATTGAATCGCTTTCGCGCAAAGTCTCGCCAACAGTTGCGGTCGCAGCATTGCCTTCCTCATGAAATCGTCACTTCGTCTTGTCCTTACCGGTTTGGTCGGAGCCTTCTCTCTTTTCTTCGCCGCGAGCTCGCCGGCCAAGACGTTCACCGTCCACGTCGGCGCGGGCGCCGACAATTTTTCGCCAATCGCCATTACGATCCAGACCGGGGACAAGGTCGAGTGGACTTGGGATTCGAGCTTTCACAGCACCACCTCCGGCACGCCCGCCAGTCCCTCCGGCTTTTGGAATTCTGGCGTGCTTAATAGCGGCTCGAAGTTCACCTACGAGTTTTCTAACGCCGGCGATTTTCCTTACTTCTGTTCCGTGCACGGAAGCTGTTGCACGATGACTGGCACCGTCCACGTCGTCGCCGAATTGCCCAGCCCATCACCGACCGCGACCGCAACTCCCACGGCCACGCCGACGGCGACGCCCTCGCCTGCGCCGCTGCTCCCGCTCATCAATGCCGGTCCCGTCAGCGTCGAGTTGCAATCGGTGGCCAGCGGGTTGAGCGCGCCTAACGACCTCGTCCCCTCCGGCGACGGCCGCCTCTTCATCGTCGAGCAGACCGGCAGGATTCGCCTTTTGAAAAATGGCGTGCTCCAGAGTGTGCCCTTTCTCGATCTTTCGGCGCGGCTCGTCTCGCTCTCGCCCGGCTCCGATGAGCGCGGCCTGCTCGGCCTCGCTTTCCATCCCGGATTTAACGATCCGGTGAGCCCGGGGTTCCGAAAATTCTACACCTATACGAGCGAGTCGGTGGCCGGCCCGGCTGATTTCACGGTGCCGATCAGCGGCGTCTTCAATCACCAAAGTGTCGTCGCGGAATGGCAGGCCCCGGCGTCCAATCCCGACGTCGCCGATCCCGCCACCCGTCGAGAAGTGCTGCGGGTGGATGAACCGCAGAGCAACCACAACGGCGGCAAACTCGCCTTCCGTCCAGGTGAAGGCTACCTTTACATCTCGTTAGGCGACGGCGGCCAACGACGTCGGCGACGGTCATAACGACATCGCCGGCAACGGCCAGGACCTCACCACGGTGCTCGGGAAGATTCTCCGCATTCGCCCGCTCGACCCGGCACTGACTCCGGCGAGCCTCGACCCGGTAAGCGCCAATGGAAAATATCGCGTGCCGGCAGGTAATCCATTCATCAAAAGCACAACGGCGAAGCACGAGATTTTTGCCTACGGTTTCCGCAATCCTTTTCGCTTCTCCTTCGACGGGCCAACCGATCGGTTCATCGTCGGCGATGTTGGGCAGAATGAAGTGGAGGAAGTCGATCTCGTGGAGGTGGGCAAAAACTACGGCTGGAATCGCAAGGAAGGCAGTCTTCTCTTCGATCCTAACGATGGTTCGGTCATGCCCGATCCGTCGCCTGATCCGGCGCTGATCGATCCCGTTCTGGAATACAGCCACGCCGACGGCGAGGCGATCATCGGCGGTTTCGTCGAACGCGGCAGCAGCGTGCCGGCGCTGACCGGCTCTTATGTCTTTGGCGATTTTGCGGGCTTTGGCAGCGGGCGGTTGTTCTACGGAGGCTTCACCAGCGGGCTGATCCAGCAATTGCGGATCGGGAACGATGATCGTGAAATCGGGGCTTTCGTGAAAGGGTTCGGCGCCGATGACAACGGTGATGTTTACCTTCTCGCTGACACGAGCTCCGGTCCGTCGGGAAATGGCGGAACCGCTTACAAGATTGTCTCGATCCCGGCCGAGCCCGCGCTCCTCAATCTCTCGACCCGCTTGAAAGTGGAAACGGGCGAGAACGTGCTCATCGGCGGCTTCATCATCACCGGCAGCGAGGAAGAAGAAGTGGTCTTGCGCGGCATCGGTCCGTCGCTGGAAGTCGATGGGGCCGCGCTCGCCGGGAGATTACCCGATCCGAAAATCGAATTGCACGACAGCAGCGGCGGACTCATTTCCGCCAACGACAATTGGATGAACAGTCCGGACAAAAACGAGATCATGAGTCTCGGCCTCGCGCCTAACGACGCCCTCGAATCCGCGCTCGTCGCGCATCTCGCGCCGGGTAATTACACCGCGATCTTGAGCGACGCGCAGGGCAACACCGGGATTGGCCTGGTCGAACTCTATGCGCTGAATGCCGCGGCGAACCCGGCAAACATTTCCACTCGCGGCTTTGTCGAGACAGGCGATGACGTCATGATCGGCGGCTTCATTGTGGGCGGCACAGCGCCGCGCAAACTTATCCTCCGCGCGATCGGACCTTCGCTCAGCGGCCAAGGCGTGGCCAATGCACTGCTCGATCCGACCCTGGAATTGCACAACCCGAATGGCATGCTCCTCCAATCGAACAACGACTGGCGCGACACGCAAGAGGCGGCCATCATCGCGACCGGCATTCCGCCTAACGACAACCGCGAATCGGCCATCATCGCGACTCTCGCGCCGGGCAATTACACCGCGATCGTGCGGGGCGCGAACAACACGGCCGGCGTCGCGTTGGTGGAAGCGTTCGACATTCCGTAGGGACGTGCGCGAAAGTCTGACCTGATCCTGCGGATGGGTTCTATCTGGCCTATAGGTCTCATGAGACCTATACGCGCCTTCGCCGGAGTCGCGCTCTCGATTGCAATCCGCTCGGCCCGGGCAGATACATCGCCCATGCAACATCAGATTATCGGCAGCACCATGCCTGTGCTGGAAATCGAGCTCGCGCCGGAGGAGAAAATCATCGCCGTCTCGGGCGAGCTTTCCTGGATGACGAGCACGATCGACCTGACGACGACGACCGCTCTCAGCGGCGGCGGCGGCGGATTGCTCGGCGCCTTTAAACGCGTGGTCGGCGGCGGCTCGCTTTTCATGACGCAGTACTGCGCCCGCGGCAGCGCAGGCAAGGTCGCTTTCGCAACGAAACTGCCCGGCCACATTGTGCCGGTGGATGTCTCGCCCGGGCAGACTTACATGATTCACCGTCACGGTTTCCTCTGCGCGACGCCGGGAGTGGAGCTGAGCGTCGGTTTCCAACAATCGTTAGGCGCGGGCATTTTTGGGGGTGACGGCTTTATCCTGCAAAAGCTCGAGGGGAAATGTCAGGTCTTCGTCGAGCTCGGCGGCGAGATCGTGACCTACGACCTCGCGCCCGGCGAAACACTGCGCGTCCATCCAGGCCACGTCGGCATGTTCGAGGCCGGCGTGCGCTTCGACATCACGAGGATAAAAGGCATCCGCAACATGCTCTTCGGGGGCGACGGGATCTTCCTCGCCGCTCTGACTGGCCCAGGCCGGGTCTGGCTGCAAACCTTGACGCTCTCCAATTTTGCGCATGCTCTCGCTCCTTATCTCCCGGGACTGAAAAGCGAAGCGGCGGAAGTGGGCGCGGGCGCGGTGATCGGCTCCGTCATCCGCGGCCTAACGAAACGTTAACGACCCGGCACGCGGCTCTTGATGATCTTGGGGACAGCCCCGCGCGCCAGTTTCGTGAACTCGCTCACCGCGCTGTTCGCGCCTGAATCAATCAAGCGCAACAAGCCGATCTCGAGCGCGAGATTTTTTTTTCCCTTTAACGGAATGGCGATGAGGCCGGTCGTCCCATGCAGCGCGATCTTCGGCATGAGGGCGGCGGCATGCAAGGGCGCGAGCGAGCGCAGGAGTGTTTCGATGGCGTTGATCTCCGCGATGGTCCGCGGCCGCACCTGATGCTCGCGACAGATGGTGTCGGACATCCGGCGCATGACAAAGGTGTCCGGCAATTGCAACATACGTGCCTGGTGCAATTCGGAGACGTCAATTACCCGGCGCTTTGCCCAGGGATGGCTTTCGTGCACGATGAGGGCGAACTCATCAGCGCAAAGGCGTTCGTAGCGCAGGTTCGGTGAGTGGCGGGTAAGGAAGCCGAGGCCGGCATCCATCCGGCCTTCCTCGAGCGCGGTTTCGATTTCCGTGGAAGAAATCTCTTCGACGTTCAGGCTGATCGCTGGATGGGTCGCAGCAAACATGCCGAGCAGCTGCGGCATCAACGCGACATTAAGAATAGGGACGACGCCTAGGTGGAGCGAGCCCCGCATCTGCCCGGGCTCGATGCTGATCTCATCCAGAAAAATCTCGACCTGGCGCAGGATGGCGCGGGCGTGCTCCTGAAAGATCACGCCGGTCGCAGTGAGCAAGATGCGTTTCCCGCGTCGCTGGAAGAGTGAGATGCGCAAGGCTGACTCGAGGTCGCGCATCTGCTGGGAAACGTTTGGTTGTGAAATGCCGAGGCGATTTGCCGCCCGGCTAAAGCTTCCGGCCTCCGCGACGGCGAGGAAGTAACGGAGATGGCGGAGCTCGAGCGGATCGTGCGTCATTTCTGAGCGGAGTTTGTCCAGAACCTGCTGGGAAGACAAGAAGACCTAAAGTTTTTGCCAAAAAATTGTGCCATAATCGGAGCTTATTGCTTTATAGTCTGCGCCACTGAAGGAAACCATGAAGACTCCCAAAATCGCCGGCCGCCCTTTGCCGGGTGAGCTTTGGCCACAAATGCCGCAAGTCGAAAATAACACGTCCCAGGCTGCGAACGCGCGGGATCATCATGCCACCGGCGGGTCCCGCGTCCGGGCATGGCTTGTATTAGCTGCGCACCCCGCAACATTCCGGCGAGCTATCATTACTGCGCTGGTTGTCGGCGCCACCCTGATCGCGATCAACCATGGAGCAGCCATCGTGACGGGCACGGTGACGCGCGGCCGGGTGCTGCAGATGTGTCTCACGGTAATCGTCCCCTTTCTGGTTTCGACTACGGCCAGCGTCGCCACCCGGCAGGAACTCGAGCGTTTGCGCCGCGCACCTGGTTCGGCCGACGAGGGAATGAGGGCCCGGTCCACTCCTGCGAATAACTGATCATCGAAGAGGTGCGAAACTGCTACCCTCCGTCCTGTCAAACTATCCTGGAGCCACTTTCGCTTGTCACTGATTACTTCTTGAGATGAAACGAATCCTACTCACGACTCTGATGCTGCTCTTTTTCGCCGGCGGGCTTCTCGCGCAGGCGCCTCCGGCTGCGGCTGTGCTTACCAAGCTCTTGCAAGACTTCCTGGCCGGGGCCGGTAAGAACGACGCGGCTACGCACGAGCGCTTCTGGGCCGACGACCTAATCTATACCGCGTCAGCCGGCCGCCGGATCGCTAAGGCGGACATAATGCGCGAGGTGCACGAAGAAGGACCGCCGAAACCGGGGGACGAAAGCGCAGTTTATACTGCCGAAGATATTCGCATCCAACAGTACGGCGACACGGCCATCGTGGCTTTTCGTCTGGTCGCGACGACCGACAAGAACGGAAAGCAGACCGTCAGCAACTACCTAAATACCGGCACCTTCCTGAGACGCGCAGGTAAATGGCAGGCTGTTGCATGGCAGGCGACGGCGATGCCAAAGAAGGAAGAGCCAAAGTCCTGACCTCATCCAACAGGGCGGACGCGACTTCACCACTTCGGCTTCAAGAGCAGTGGGCCTAATGCAGACAAGGTACTGCCCGCGACAACATCGTTAAGGACGGCGCGTCCTCATTCTTTGGTCCTATAGCACGACATAGTTATACTTGGCACGTTTCCGCGGGGTAGACAATACCGCGGCGACTCCGATGGCGGCGGTGCCGTAGGCAACGGTTGGATTATTGATTGCCGATGCTGACACGTCTAGCGGAGAAATGCCGACGTGCACTTTGGACTGACGCGCCCGACTATCGCGCAATACCAATATCAGATGCTAACACCGCTCACTTATTAAGTAGGTCTTGCGGAATCTTTCCGCCATTCGCGGCCAGCTTCTGCATCACTTCCTTGTGCAGCCAAGTGTTCATCGTCGCGGAATCGTTCGTGTCGCCGGAGTAATGCAAGTCTTGCGCGAGTTCTTTGCGCGCGGAGAGGCTGCTCTCCATCCCGACGAGCTTCATGAGATCGACGATCGAGTGTTTCCAATCGAGCTTCTCGGAATTCTGCGCCGCCAGTTTGTCGAGAATGGCGGCGACATCGATCGGTTGCGTGGGCGTAGGCGGAGTCCTGGGCGCCGTGGATGCGGCAGGAGCGCCAGAAGCGGCAGGTGCAGGCATCGCCGGAGTTGGGGAGCCTTGCGTGGCAGGCGCGCTGGCTGGTGCAGGCGCAGGAGCGGCGCTGCTCGAAGCATGGCTGAAGATTTTCGTCATTAATGTATTGAAAAGGCCCATGGTGTTCTCTTTCTGTTTTGGTGTTTCTAACTGCGGTTACTGTCCTATTCGGGTTGGTCGGGGCGATTGCGTGTTTCTCTTTACGTCAGGAGGTCGGGACGGTTTTCCCGAGTGCGGCGTCCGGCTTCGCGCTTGCGCCAGGCGGCGATCTCGGCGTGATGTCCGGAGAGCAAAACATCCGGCACTTTCCAGCCGCGGAACTCAGCGGGGCGTGTGTACTGCGGACCTTCCAGCAGGCCGCTGCTGAAGCTGTCATCGGCGGCGGATTGTCCGTGGCCGAGCACGCCGGGAAATAGCCTAACGATCGCGTCGATGAAAACGACCGCGGCGATCGCTCCGTTTGTGAGCACGTAATCACCGATCGAAATCTCCGCGTCGACGAGGTGCTCGATGACGCGGTGATCAACACCTTCATAATGACCGCAGACGACGATGAGATGTTCTTTCGCCGCATACTCTCGTGCGATCGGCTGCGCAAAACGCCTGCCTTGTGGCGTCATGAGAACGACCGTGCTCGCGACCGTCCGGAGCGACTCGACCGCGGCGAATATCGGCTCCGGTTTCATCACCATCCCCTGTCCTCCGCCGAAGGGTGTGTCATCGACGACGTGATGCCGGTCGCTCGTCCAGTCGCGCAAATTGTGAAGGTGCAGATCGAGCGCGCCAGTTTCCTGCGCGCGACCCATCATGCTCTCGCCTAACGGCACCCGGCAGAGCTCGGGAAAGAGGGTGATGATGTCGACGCGCACGTCAATGCTCGTCCTGCTCAACCGGCACGGGCGGCGCCGGCTCGTTGCGAAACTCGCGGTGCCGTATCTTGCCGCCGGCATGGGCGATGTAGCCTCCCATGCCGAGGACGACGCAAGCGAGCAGGAGTGTTATAATCGTTAGGGGAAGCGCTGACCGCGGCCATTGCCACGGCGCGAAAATGGCGGCGGCCGCGACGGCCGCGAGCGCATAGAAAAACCAGATGAACTCATCCACGCGATGGGCGTGCACTTTCAACCACGCCTGTCCCTGATCATCGGATAACGAGAGCACACGATCGTAGCCTTCCTCGCCGTAATGCGCGACCGGCCATGCGATCGCGCCGCAGAAAAGGATAAGAGCCAGAGTCGCGACCTGCGCGCGGCGGCTGCGCTGAATGAGCGCGATGACAAGACCGAGCAGGCCGATCGCGAGACCGTAAACCGGGAGCGGGTTGATCAAGACGTGGACGTACTCGGGCTGGCTCAGGTCCTGGATGAGTGTGGCAATCATAGGTTGCGTGGTTTTGGAAGATGTCATCCTGGACGCGCGGAAGCGCGTCCCTCCGGAGGGACGCGCCCCGGCGAGTCCAGTTTTTGCTCAGCGGTGGCGGCAACTAATCATCGATCTTCTTTGCGTCGCGAATCGGCGCGTATTTTTTCCAATCGTAAGCGACGAAATGCCACCACTCGGTACGCATCCCGTAAAATCCGCCTTCACGCATGGCGCGCTGGAGCAGCTTCAGGTGCGACTCTACGGCGGGATCTCCGCCATGGTAGCGTAACCTCGCCGAGGGCGTGAACTCATCGAACTTTGTCGGCATCGCCACATCGAGCCCGTGCTCGTCGACCAGCGTCGCATCCACCGCGACACCCCAAGTGTGGAGCGAGCCGTTCCCGGCGAGCGGATCCGCCACGAAAGAGCCGTTGTGGCTTTGCTGCCACAGCTCCATCTGCGCGGCGAGCGGCCGGTAGGCGTCCCAGATCTTCAATCCGTAATGGCGCGCCTGGAGAAACTTTTGCGCCCTCACGAGCCGCGCGGCGGTCGTCGGCCTAACGAGGGCAGGCAGCCCCGGCGGATAGAGTGGACGGCCGCTGATGTTGTGCGCGGTGGCATAGCGCAACTCGACGAGAATCGTGTGATCGACCGCCTGGATATTCACGAGATTGTCGTAACGCGGCGCACCCGCGACGCAGAGGGGAGGGGAAGCGAAAACCGCGAGCGCGAGCAATGAAAACAACCTCACGACCTATGGCGTCAGCGGAGGTTGGATTCGGGCGAGCCGCTGCAGGAGGAGGCGGGCCGCGCCTTCGGGAATCTCGAAGTGAAAGTCGAGGTCGGCCCCGCTCTGGTCGATCTTGGGCACCTGGGTTGCGAGGACGAAATCGGAGCCCGGCAGCGTCAGCCAGCGTGCGGGCTCATTCGTTAGGGCGGCAGCTAGCTCTTTCGCCGCCGCCGAATCGCTCGCCCTAACGAACAGATGCGCTTTCGACGGATTGTCGACGACGACGGCAAAGCCGAGGAGCTGCGACGCGGCGAGCAACTCCTGCGGAAAGACCGGCCCGAAAAAGCGCGGCAGATCAACCGGTTTGCGCGCGGCGAGGCGGATGGTGCTCTCCGACTCGAGCGCCCCAAATTCCTTCGACAACGGATCGTCGACCTTCAAATCCGGTTCGGTGCCGAGCCGCACCTGCACGAGGTGATCGACTTCGCCTAACGAACCAACGGCGAGTGTTTTCGGCCCGACCCGGGCGACTGCCACATCCGGCCGCTGCCAGACGGTAAGTCCGCTCACGGTGCTTTTGTCGAAGCTCTTGTCCTGCGAGATGGAGCTCAAGACCGGGCCAATGTCGCCGCGTGTCTCGACGAGCACGTACTCGCGTTCGTGCCCGCTATACTCGATGAAAAGGGCGCGGATCACTCGGCTGGCGTCATGCGCGAGGTCGAGCGCGGGCGTGTGCGCGCCCGGCCCCGCCAGCCCCGCGAAAACCTTCGGCCAGACGTTGGGCTGCTCTTTCTGCCAGCGCTGTGCGAGCGGGCTTCTCGTCAGTTCCCTCGGGTCAATCGAAAAGAGCACGGCCGTGTCCTGCGGAAGCCAATCGCGCTTGGGCGGCGATTGCATCGCGAGCGGGACGATGATTGCGAGCAGGAAGAGCAGCGAGAAGAGCGAGAAATAAAATTTCCGCAGCTCTTGCTTGTCGATCTGGCCCGAGATCTCCGCGAGCTCTCGCTTGTGCTCAGTGTGGCGTTCGACCGCGGCGCGATGCCGCTGCACCTCGCCAAGTAAATGCGGTGCGTTCGGCGGCGCGATTCCGGCGTTGGCGAGATGCCGGCCGATATTCAGGTAAGCCGGATTCTTTTTTTCTTCGACGGTCTGATGCCGCTGCCGTGCCTTGCGGACCTCTTCCTGCTGGGCGCGGCTACTCTCGTTCAAAGCCCGATCGCGCCCCTCGAATTCGCCCCGAACTTTCGCGATGTTCTTCTCCGCTTGCGCGACGAGCGCTTCTTCGGCTGCGAGTTTTTCGCTCGCGTCGCGGCAAGCGTCAGCGCTGCCGAGCCGCGCCTGCACCATCTCTGGTTTATTCCCAGGCAGCCGAGCGCGCTCGACCCCGATCCGTTCCATCTGCTCCTGCAAATCGACCGGCGGCGGTTCGGTCGACTGCAACGTAGTCAGCTTCTTAAGCAACTCCTGGTCGGCTGCCTCGTGCGTCGAGATTCGGCGATCGACTGTCGCCAATTCTTTCCCGCAATTCTCCGCCATTACCTTCGCCGCATCGCGGCGCGCGACGAGCGGGCGTTTTTCCTCCTCGAGCCGGACGAGCGCGGCGCTCTGCTCGCGCGAATTCTCCTGCCGCTGCTGATCGATCTGCTTGAGCGCTTCCTCGATTTGCGCGATCCGAACGGCAAACTCTTTCTGCTCCTGCTCGAGCTTTCTTAGCGCCACGATCTCCGCGCGCACTTCCGGAAAATTAGCGGCCTCGGAGGTGCCTTCGCGACCGAGGGAGATCTCGGATTTTTTCAAGACCCGCTTCTCGTGGCGGAGAGCGAGGCGCGTCCGTTGCCGGCGCACTTTCAGCGTTAGCTCGCGCAGGCCGGTGGTGATGAAACTCACAACGTAAACTTATCCGGGCCGCTATTCCTCGGCGCTGCCTAACTTTGCCAGGACGCTGAAATCTTCCAGCGTGGTGGTGTCGCCTGTAATTGTTCTCCCACCTGCAATTTCCTTGAGCAGACGGCGCATGATTTTTCCGCTGCGCGTTTTCGGCAGCGCCTCCGCGAAACGGACTTCGTCGGGTTTGGCAATGGCGCCGATCTGGGTGCCGACGTGCGCGCGCAGCTCTTCTTTCAGGCTCGGCGTGGGCGCGACTCCGGATTTAAGCGTGACGAAAACCACCAGTCCCTGCCCTTTAATTTCGTCCGGCCGCCCGACCGCCGCCGCTTCCGCGACCCTGGCGTGACTAACGAGCGCGCTCTCGATCTCGGAGGTGCCGAGGCGATGGCCGGCGACGTTGAGGACATCATCGATTCGGCCCACGATCCAAAAATAACCGTCTTTGTCGCGCCGTGCACCGTCGCCCGTGCAGTAACTGCCTTTGCATTCGCTCCAATACTGTTTTTTATAGCGCGCCGTGTCGCCGTAAATATTGCGCAACATCGCCGGCCAAGGTCGCCTAACGACTAACTTGCCGCCGACATTTGGGCCGACTTCGTTCCCGCTCGCATCCACGATCGCCGCGTCGACTCCGAAGAAAGGCAACGTCGCGCTTCCTGGTTTGGTCGGGGTCGCGCCGGGCAGCGGCGTGATCATGATCGCGCCCGTCTCGGTCTGCCACCAGGTGTCGACGATCGGGCAGCGGCCGCCCCCAATCGTTTTGTGATACCACATCCAGGCCTCGGGATTGATCGGCTCACCGACCGAGCCTAACAATCGCAGCGAGGAGAGATCGTGCTTCTTCACCCATTTGTCGCCCCAACGAATAAAGGCCCGGATCGCTGTCGGCGCCGTGTAGAGAATGCTGACCGCGTATTCCTCGATGATCCGCCAGAAGCGATCCGGCTCCGGCCAATTAGGCGCGCCTTCATACATCAAAGTCGTCGCGCCCGCGGCCAGCAGGCCGTAAACGACATAGCTGTGGCCGGTGACCCAGCCGACATCCGCGGTGCACCAATAGATGTCCTCTTCGCGCAGATCGAAGACATATTTTGCCGTCGCGTAGGTGCCGACGAGATAGCCACCGGTCGTGTGCAGGATGCCCTTCGGTTTTCCGGTCGAGCCGCTGGTGTAAAGAATGTAAAGCGGGTGCTCGCTCTCGAGCGGCACGGCCGGGCAATGCGCCTCGACGTATTCGAGCTCGCGATGCCACCAGACGTCGCGCCCCTCCTCGATGTGCACTTCGTTGCCGGCGCGCCGGAAAACAATCACGCGCTTGATCGACGTCGCGTCTTTAAGCGCTTCATCGACATTCTGCTTCAGCGGCACAATCGCCCCGCGCCGATAACTTCCATCTGCGGTGATGACCGCAATCGCACCGCAATCAGCGATGCGATCGCGAATGCTCTCCGCGCTGAATCCGCCGAAAACAACTGAGTGAACCGCGCCGATTCGCGCGCAGGCGAGCATCGCAATCGCCGCTTCGGGAATCGTCGGCAAATAGATAATGACGCGATCGCCTTTGCGAATTTTGTTTCGCTTCAGGACATTTGCGAAACGGCAAACGTCGCGGTGCAGCTGTTGATAAGTGAGGACGCGTTTTTCGCCCGGCTCGCCTTCCCAGATGATCGCCGCCTTGTTCCGGCGCGGGCCGTGCAAGTGCCGGTCGAGGCAGTTTTCCGCCACGTTCAGCTTGCCGCCGACGAACCATTTCGCGAAGGGCGCTTTCCATTCGAGGACCTTTTTCCAAGGTCTCTGCCAGGCCAGCTCGCGGGCTTCTCGCGCCCAAAATTTATCGGTCTGCCGGATCGATTCGCGGTACATACGGCGGTATTGATCGAGGCTGCCGATGCGGGCATTTTTCGCGAAAGCGCGGGAAGGTTTGAACACGCGGGTTTCCTTGAGATGAGACTCGATGTCTTTTTCC